>CAJXFW010000030.1 GCA_913053655.1 uncultured Thiogranum sp.
TGATGGTGCCGACGGCCGGAGTCGAACCGGCACAGCTTTCGCCACTACCCCCTCAAGATAGCGTGTCTACCAATTCCACCACGTCGGCATAAAAAAGGGGCTATTGTGCCTCGTTGGACTTCGCCGCCCCGGCCTGTTCAGCCTCGTTAGCCTGTTCCGGCGCGTCAGATACATCAGGCGCAACGCCTCCAGCCGGCGGACTCTCGAGTTCCGGAAGATCCGCTGGTGGCAGGTCTATATTTTCCACATCGGTCCCTTTCCCGGTATTCGCTTTGGTTTCCTCCACAGGCACTGTACCCGCCACGCTGGCAGATGAGTCCTGGGCGTGGCGCACCAGCGGTGATGACAACAGGATACTGTTAATGAAAAAACCGGCAGCGAGTACTGCTGTAGCCCGGGTAAAGAAGGATCCACCACCGCGCGCGCCGAATACCGTGCCGGCTGAACCGGCGCCAAAGGCAGCGCCCATGTCCGCACCTTTCCCCTGCTGCAACAGGACCAGCCCGATAATGGACAGACCCAACACAACCTGAAGAATCATTAATACTGTAAACATTATTGAGTGTCCCGAAAACCAGTTACGTTTACGTGCCTGCCATGCAGATAGCCAGGAAGTCATCTGCCGCCAGCGAAGCGCCGCCGATCAAACCCCCGTCAATATCCTGCATGGAAAAAAGTTCTTTCGCATTACTACCCTTGACGCTACCGCCGTACAGAATCTGTACCTTGTCGGCAACAGCCTGATCAAGACCTGCCAGCTTGCCGCGAATAAATGCGTGGACATCCTGTGCCTGCTGCGGCGATGCCGTTTTACCGGTACCGATCGCCCACACAGGCTCATAAGCGACAACCGCCTCACCAATAGCTGCGATACTTTCCAGCTTGATAACAGCATCAAGCTGGCGCGCCACCACATCTTCTGTGATCCCCTGTTCGCGTTCTTCCAGGGTCTCGCCAACGCAGAGAATGGGTGTCAGTCCAGCCTTGCGGGCAGCCGCAAATTTTCGGGCGACGAGCTCATCATCTTCAGCATACAACGCGCGGCGTTCAGAATGACCCACGATAGCATAGGTGCAGGAAAAATCGTTCAGCATGGCGCCGGAAATCTCGCCGGTGAAAGCGCCCGCTTCCTGATCGGCAATATCCTGACTACCGATCGCCACCTTGCTGCCCGCCAGCAAATTGGAGACCAGAGGAATATAGACAAAAGGCGGACAGACCGCGATTTGCGTATCACCGGTGCCGCCGGCACCCGCCGTAATCCCGGCAACGAGTTGTTTGATACTGTCCAGAGAACCGTTCAGTTTCCAGTTCCCGGCTACCAGTGTCTGTCGCATGCATGTCTCCTGCAAGCCTTTGAAAATAGCGGCGTAGCGTAGCTGTCCCGCGCTCAAAAATCAAATGCCGCGCAAGTTGAAACAGTGCGGTCAGATACGGGGAATACTGCAATATCAGTCTGTTACGAGCCAGGGAGCGAGATTATAAACCACCGGCGTAACCGCTCCCAATGAGCTGCCTGTTGCGCCACGAAATGAGTGAAAACTCATTATCTGAAACAATTTGATCAGATGCACTCGAATCTATAACGAAATCTTGACATAATTTTTCTCCACTCCAGCCAATCCGATGAACTTCATCCTGGTTACTTAGTCCAACACGCCGGTAGGCCCGCCCAGGGCCTGACAAGATCGCTTGATTCAGGTGTTGTTCTCACAAAAGGATGAATTATGAAGCTGACAAGATCCGATTGGTACAGGGTGGTGTTGCCGGTGGCAGCGCTGTTTGGGGTATTCTCATTGTATGGGTGTCAGAGCACCATGCGCACCATGGGTATGGGACCGCCGATGGGTTCGCCCGATGATGTCGCCGACTCGCAGGCGCTGTGGAAAGCGCTCGCCAACGCCGATCTGGTCGGACCGGGTGCGGTCAAGGACAAGCCTTATACGGGTACGCCACCTCACGGTAAGATTCTGGAAACGCTGCATACAACGGTTACAGTTAACGGGTATAAGGGTACCGCCATCGTCAAGCGTAATTATGGCGGCCCGGGAGTCTCGATCAACAGCGTTAAAGCCAATCCGAAGCGTTACCTGAAAGCGGTAACCGTCATGTTCAAGCGTGAAGCCGGCTACGATCCAGAGGATAAAGACTGGTTCTGGGCCAAATACAAGCCCGATGGCAGTTTGCACGTTAAGGAAAAAATGGGAATGAAAATTCCGCTCGCCGGCCGCGTGGCCAAAGGCAAGCCGGAGGGTTGTATCAGTTGCCACCGTGGTGCACCGGGTGGCGATTTCGTATTTGCCAGCAACTGAAATCCTGACAGGTACCGTGAAACGCTGTACGCAAAATGCACGGATTGCTTTTCCGTGTATCTTGCGTACAGCTACGGTGCGTCAGGCGGTATGATGTCAGGATAGAAAATGTAATCGCCGCCGCCGGCCGAGCTGTGGCAATAAATACAGCCCTGATTCCGGTCCGGCGCCGCTCCTTTTATCAGCCTGCCGGCCATAGCGATTTCCATGCCCATCCGGCGCATTGAAGACAGCTGCCCGCCGGGTTTGTACTGTGCCCAGAACCAGTCCTGGTTATCCGGGTCGTAACCCGGTTCCCGCCGAAACATGACGCTGATTGAATCCAGGTAGCGGGAGCGATCCCGTTCTACCTCGGCAATGCCGAGATTGTCGCCATTGTAGTTTTTCTTGACCACCACGAAACCGCGATGCCCACCGACCTGAATGGTTCTGCTGTCGACTTCCAGTACCCACCCGTGGGGACGGGCAGCACCGATAAAAGGTTTAAGTGGCCGGGCATGTTCCCCGACCATACGTTCCTGCTGCAGCACGGACCAGAGGTGTTGGGCGTAATCGACATCAGCCGGTGTACCAGCTGGCCTATTGAACAGCGATGAGCAGGCGGTAATCAGGGTCAGCAGCGCCGCAGCCAGCAGGCTTGCGCGCACATTGCGGCGGAATTGGTCCAGCTTGGGCATAAGTTGTCAGCATGCCGCAAGTCGGGGCTGATGTCTTCAAATAACTCTGAGGCACGCCGAATGCAGCAACAGAGTAAAAAATAACAGCCAATTATCTATCTTTAACAACAAGTTAACCTGATAGTGAAGGGTCCTCTGTTTGACAAGCACGGGATGCCGGTGTTATTTCTGGCGTCTGGAATACATTCCATGGAGATTCTTGCTCTGGAGCACGCACACAAACCCGGAACCCGTAAGGAAAAGCTGAAGCCGGGAGAACACATATCCAGTAACAGCGAAGCGCGATTCCGCGCTCTGGTTGAATCAGCACGCGCCATCCCCTGGGAACTGGATCTATCCACTTGGCGGTTCACCTATGTGGGGCCACAGGCAGAGAATTTGCTCGGTTATCCGCAACAGGACTGGTATGAGGAAGGCTTCTGGTTGAAATACATGCATCCGGAGGATCGCGAATGGGCACAGCGTGCTTGTGAGGGGGCTGCCGACCGGCTGGAGGACCACGATTTCGAATACCGTATGTATGCAAAAGACGGCCGGTTACTGTGGATACGTGACAGCGTAAATGTCATTTTAGAGGCTGACAAACCTGCCATGCTCCGTGGCTTCATGTTCGATATCACTGTCCACAAACAAAAAGAAGCGGCCCTCGGCCTCAGTCAGCAACGGCTGATCGAATCGCAACAGATTGCACAGCTGGGACACTGGGACTGGGATGTTGTCAGCGGGGAGCTGTACTGGTCTGATGAGCATTACCGTATTTGCAGGCTTGAACCAGGGCAGATAACACCAAGCTACGAGGCATTTCTGGACTTTGTTCATCCTGATGACCAGGAAGAATGGAAGAATGCCGTTGCCAGGGCGATGAGCGGGGGCAACTACAATATGGACCATCGTATAATTCTTGCGGATGGTGAAGTGCGTTACACCCATGGGCAGGGACAGGTGCAATTTAACGACGCGGGCACGCCGATCCGCATGATGGGCACCATCCAGGATATTACTGAACGCAAACATCTTGAAAACGCACTAAACACGATTGTCGGCTACTGCCCTTCCGTAGAACTTGCAGAATATTATCGCGCCTGTGTCACAAGTCTTGTGCATGTCTACAACACCCACTATGCCTTTATAGGCCTCTTATCAGGTGATTCGCAGGAGCGGATAACAACCCAGGCCGTATGGGCCAATGGTGAGTTCGTGGATAATTTTGAGTACGAACTGGAAGGTACACCCTGTGCTGATGTCCTCGATATGAAAAAAGAATTGATTCCAAAGGATGCAGCCAAACTTTATCCCGAGGATACCCTGCTTGCGGACATGGGGGTGGAAAGCTACTTTGGCGCACCAATGACTTCTGTTTCAGGCGTCAGGCTGGGTCTGATATCAGTCTTTGATACCAAACCTATGGAAATAACGTCCTGGACGGAGCCGGTGTTAGGTATTTTTGCACAGCGCATTGCTTCATACATTGAACACAAAAGGGCTGATGAAAAAATCAAGGCCTCCGAAAAAGAGCTACGCAATATTTTCCGTGACATGCAGGACACCTATTACCGCACCGATAGCGAGGGTTCCATCATCCGTGTATCGGGATCAATAAAGCAAATTCTGGGTTATGAAGTCGATGAGCTGTTGGGGACGAAAATCAGCGATCTTTATTCAGAGCCCGGCGCGCAGCTGGAACTCGTTGAACACCTGGATAAGGGAAATGGATCAGTTCAGAATTTTGATGCTGCCTTGAAGCACAAAGACAGTTCTATTGTCTGGGTTTCCACCAACGCACATTATTACGGGGATGGGGAAGACAATATTTCCGGCGTTGAAGGCATGATCAGAAACATCAGCCAGGACCGTGAAGCCGAGTTACAGATGCAGAAAATGTCCCGCGCACTGGAACAGTCAGCTGATATGACGATGATTACTGACGTTAACGGCATTGTCGAGTATATCAATCCGGCGTTTGAGTGCATTACCGGCTACAGCCGTGACGAAGTGATCGGTTATCCACCGGTCAAATTGAAATCAGGCGTACAAGGCGCGGCTTTTTACCAGAAGCTGTGGGATACAATTTTAAGCGGCGAAGTATTCAGGGATGTGTTTGTAAACAGAAAGAAGGACGGCAGCCTGTATTATGAAGATAAAGCCATTACACCGATCAGGAACGCCCAGGGCTGCATCACCCATTTTGTCGCCACCGGCCACGATATCACCAGGCGCATGGAGAATGAGGAGCGCCTGAGTTTTATGGCGCATCATGATGCCTTGACCGAGTTACCCAACCGTACTCTGTTTATGAATCGACTGAAACAGTGTCTGGCACACGCAAGACGTTACTCGAAACGAGCAGCTGTTTTATTTATCGATCTTGATCGCTTCAAAAATATCAATGATACCCTGGGACACGATATTGGTGACCAGATGTTAACGCAGCTGGCTGATCGGCTGGGGAAGAGCATTCATCAGGATGATACTGTTGCCCGTCTGGGGGGCGATGAATTTGCTGTTTTACTCAATGAGTTTGAAACTGAGCAGGATGTATCGCAGCTGGCACAAATGATATTGCTTGGTCTGGAGAAGCCTTTTGATGTCGGCGGGCGGGAACTTTTTATGACGGCAAGTATCGGCATCAGCCTGTTTCCGGGCGATGGCGAGGACTCGGGAACCTTACTGAAAAATGCCGATATCGCCATGTACAAGGCCAAGGATTTAGGCAAGAACAACTATAAGTTTTATTCCGCGGATATGAGCGCCCGGGCATTTCAGCGTCTGACGATGGAAAACAGTTTACGCCGTGCACTGGAGCGCGAGGAGTTCAGACTTTTTTACCAGCCGCAGATCAATATTGAAACCGGTAAGATCACCGGCGTGGAGGCGTTGATACGCTGGCAGCACCCTGATCTCGGTTTGGTTCCACCCAATGATTTTATCCCCCTGCTCGAGGAAACGGGTCTGATTACCCAGGTAGGCTATTGGGTTATTCACACCGCCTGCACGCAAATGCAGATCTGGCATGAGGCGGGCTTTCCGGAACTGATGATGTCGGTGAATATTTCAGGTCGACAATTTCATACCCGGGACTTCGTCGAGAAAATCGAAGCCCTTGTCAGTGAAAGCAGAGTTCCACCCGAAAAAGTGGAAATGGAAATCACTGAGAGCATCCTGATGGAGCATCAGCAAAGTACTATCGTTGCGCTTGAGGCGCTGGGGAAAATGGGTTTCAGAATAGCGATTGACGATTTCGGGACCGGCTATTCATCACTGAGTTATTTACGCCGCTTCAGGATCGATACGCTAAAGGTTGATCAGTCCTTTATTCGTGATGTTATCGGCAATCCCGATGACGCCGCTATTACCTCGGCCATTATTGCGATGGCGCAAAGTCTGAAACTTAAAGTGGTCGCAGAAGGCGTGGAAACAGAACAGCAGCTGACCTTTCTCAAGGAGCATAATTGCCGGTATATGCAGGGCTACCTGTTCAGCCAACCACTGCCGGTCGATGAACTCACGCAATTGCTTATGGCACAACAGGGTAAACTGGAAAACGATTAATCACCTGCACCGGATTTCCAGGCATCCACCCAGGGAAGCTCTGATTAATTCATCATCCCGGCGAAGGCCGGTATCCATGCCATTGAAAACACTGGATCCCGGCCTTCGCCGGGATGACGATAATGGGATTAATCAGAGTTCCCCTGGGGACAACCCTTTTCGATATGAATCACCAGCGCACCTTCTTCGTAGTGAGCCGGCGCGGCTGACTGCTTGCGCACCAGAAGACCGGATTGAGAACGGTAAACCGTGTATTCCCAGGCGGGGTCCACTGCTTCATACACCGAGCTTCCAAAGGAGGTATCGACCGGTGACCAGTACTTCCCGTTACGTTTGACATACTGAAGAAGATCGAACTTTGGTTGCTTGCCGATGCGCCAGGCCTGATGCTTGTTGGTATTCTCGTCCCCGACCGTTTGATAACGCCCGCTCAGACGTTCAAGCCTGTACATGGCATCCAGGCCCGCCAGGTTGGCCAGTGGCTTCCACTTCAAAAACCGGGCATCGATACGCCATTCGTCACCGTACAGCACAAACGTTTGGGGATGACAGAAGTCTCCACTGCGGAGTTCAACAGCGTATTTTTGCGGTGCGAGCTGTGTAAAACGCAGTTTCGCTATCGGCGCTTCATCGGTAAGGCGGTTGAAGGTATAAATATTCGTAAACAGCAGTACGACAGAAATCCCGGCCAGAGTCAGTACGGTCAGCGACATACCCCATAGCAGCTTGCGCATTGCAGCTCAGCAGTAACGGCGGGGTCTACGCCGTTCCAACCCGGGTTCCGACTACCTGCTCGACGACATGTGCCAGATGCCTGGCCTGTTCTTCCACCAGCGCCTGATCCTCACCTTCCACCATGACGCGTATCAGTGGCTCAGTACCGGAAGAACGCAACAACACGCGCCCTTTACCATTCAGCCGTTTTTCTACGGCCTTAACGGCAGACTGAACCGGTTCGCAGCTATCTATATCAATGCGCCGCGCCAGCGGGACATTGATCATGAGCTGGGGATACTTTTTCATCCCCTGCTTCAGTTCGTGCAATCCGGCATTCTTCTGCACCATGGTCGCAAGCACCTGTAAGGCGGACACTACGCCATCACCGGTAGAGGTTCTGTCCAGGCAGATGATATGACCGGAAGATTCGCCACCCAGCACACCATCGTGCTGCCTGAGCAGTTCCATCACATAGCGGTCGCCTACCCGGGCACGTTCGAAAGCTATTTTCTGTGCCTTCAGGGCGTGCTCCATACCCAGATTGGTCATGAGCGTTCCGATCACCGGCCCGAACAGCTGGTTATTTTCCTTACGCGATACGGCGATGATAAACAGCAGCTCATCACCATCGACCAGCTCCCCTTTGTGATCAACCATAATGAGACGATCACCGTCACCATCCAGTGCAATACCAAGATCAGCCTCTTCCTGGACGACCCGCTCACACAGCAGCCCGGGATTGGTCGAACCACAGTCTGCATTAATATTGAGACCGTCCGGGTCAACGTTAATGGCGACAACATCGGCGCCCAACTCCTCCAGTACGCTGGGGGCTACGTGATAGGTCGCACCATTGGCACAGTCGACAATAACTTTCAGGCCGCCAAGGCTGATACGCGAAGGAATAGTACTTTTGCAGAATTCGATATAGCGGCCGCGGGCATCGTCCATACGTTCCGCTTTGCCCAGTCGTTCGGATGAAACGGTAACCATCGGCTTATCCAGCTCTTCCTCTATGGCAGCCTCGATTTCATCGGGTAACTTGGTGCCCTTGGCCGAGAAAAATTTGATCCCGTTATCGTGATGCGGGTTGTGAGATGCACTGATAACGATGCCGGCGCAGGCGTGCATGGTGCGCGTCAGGTAGGCAATGGCAGGCGTCGGCATAGGACCCAGCAATAGTATATCGACACCGGCTGCTGACAAACCGGCTTCCAGCGCTGACTCAAACATATAACCGGATATACGCGTATCCTTACCGATCACCACGCGGGTGGTGGAACCACCCCCCAGTACCTGGCCGGTCGCCCACCCCAGTTTGAGCATAAACTCCGCGTTAATGGGATGTTCTCCCACACGTCCGCGAATGCCATCCGTACCAAAATATTTTCTGGACAACCTACGTCTCCCATTCCCGGTGTCTGTCGTGCAGCACCGTAATCATTTGCAGCGCTTGCCAGGTTGCTGCCACATCATGTGATCGCACCAGCCTTGCACCCCGCTCTACGGCGAGTACCGCGAGGGCTATGCTGGCCGGCAGACGTTCGCCAACCTCAAGCCCCAGTAATTCCCCGATCATGGACTTTCTCGACAAACCCACGATCATGGCCTGTCCCAACTGATCAAACTCTTCCAGCCGCGCCAGCAGCTGCATATTATGATGCACCGTTTTCCCGAAGCCGAAGCCGGGATCCAGCAAAATCCGTTCTCTCCGAATGCCTGCCTGCACACACGCGGACAGGCGTTGTTGCAGGAACGTTTTCACTTCGTCCACGACGTCGTCATACTGCGGACTATCTTGCATGGTACCCGGGTCACCCCGCATATGCATTAAACACACCGGAACACCGCACTCAGCGGCTGCATCCAGCGCGCCGGGTTCCCGCAAGGCGTTCACATCGTTAATAAATCCCGCACCGGCCTGAACCGCTGCCCGCATCACACCAGGCTTTTGCGTATCTACGGAAATCGGCACCTCCAGCCGGGACTGTAATGCCTCAATGACCGGCACTACGCGCCGGATCTCATCGGCCTCCGGCACCGGCTCCGCTCCGGGCCGGGTAGACTCACCACCAATATCGATAATCGCCGCGCCGTCAGCGGCCATCTGCAAGGCATGCTGCACCGCTTTTTCAGGTGAAAAAAAATCACCCCCGTCCGAAAAGGAATCGGGGGTGATATTGAGCACACCCATCACTTGCGGGCGCGATAGATCCAGTGGTTTACCCTTGCAATCAATCACCAGAACCTACAAATTAGCTAGTCCGCCCATAAATAAACGAAGGTATTTTTTCTCGCAGAGGCGCAAAGACGCCAGGCAAGAAATTTAGTATGCTTTACCAAAGAAGCCCGAACTTTGCGATCTTTGCGTCTTGGCGAGAGTTATTCTTTCCGGATGGACACTAGCTAATGCTGCCCCGCCGGTCCCCCGATCGGGTCACTACTATCCTTGCTGTTCTTGTCATCGGCACTGGAGGCAGTACCGGTTGACGATCCGCCACCATTCGGCTGACTATCATCCCAGTCCTTCGGCTCACGCGGGGTTTTTCCTTTCATAATGTCGTCGATCTGATCAGAATCGATGGTCTCATATTTAATCAACGCTTCCGCCATCGCGTGCAACCTTTCCAGGTTCTCGGTGAGCAGGCGATGTGCACGGTCATAATTCCGGTCGATGATGTTGCGGATCTCGCCGTCGATAGCATGCGCTGTTTCATCTGACACATTCTTGTGCTGGGTAACAGAGTGCCCAAGGAAAATCTCGCCTTCCTCTTCACTATAGGTCAGCGGCCCCAGCCGTTCGGACAGGCCCCACTTGGTCACTATATTGCGCGCCAGTTCGGTAGCGCGTTGAATATCGTTGGATGCGCCGGTCGTCACCATCTCTTTGCCGAAGATCATCTCCTCTGCAATACGACCGCCGAACAGACTCGAAATCTGGCTTTCCAGGCGCTGTAAACTGAAACTGTAGCGGTCCTCTTCAGGCAGGAACATGGTTATACCCAGCGCCCGTCCGCGCGGAATAATACTGACCTTGTAGACCGGGTCGTGCGATGGCACCAGACGCCCGATAATAGCGTGCCCCGCTTCGTGATAGGCGGTCAGTTTTTTCTCATCCTCGCTCATCACCATGGAACGCCGTTCAGCACCCATCATGATCTTGTCCTTGGCTTTTTCCAGGTCGTCCATATCGACCAGGCGCTTGCCGGCGCGCGCCGCAAACAATGCGGCCTCATTCACAAGATTGGCGAGGTCTGCACCGGAAAATCCCGGTGTACCGCGTGCAATGACACTGGTTTTAAGGTTGTCTGCACCCGGCACTTTACGCAAATGAACTTTCAGGATCTGTTCGCGGCCGCGAATATCGGGCAGCGGCACCACCACCTGACGGTCAAAGCGGCCTGGGCGCAATAGCGCAGGATCGAGTACGTCCGGGCGGTTGGTGGCAGCAATAACGATTACACCTTCGTTACCCTCGAAACCGTCCATTTCAACCAGCAACTGGTTGAGGGTCTGTTCGCGCTCGTCGTGACCGCCGCCCAGACCGGCGCCGCGATGACGGCCCACGGCATCGATTTCATCGATAAAGATAATGCAGGGCGCATGCTTCTTGGCCTGTTCGAACATGTCGCGCACACGCGAAGCACCCACACCGACAAACATTTCCACAAAATCAGAACCGGAAATAGTAAAGAAGGGTACCTTGGCTTCACCGGCTATGGCCCTGGCCAGCAATGTCTTACCGGTTCCCGGCGCACCGACCATCAGCACACCCTGCGGTATCTTGCCACCCAGTTTCTGGAACTTGCCCGGATCGCGCAGAAACTCAACCAGCTCGGCCACTTCTTCCTTGGCTTCCTCGACACCGGCCACATCACCAAAGTTAATCTTGACCTGGTCTTCACCCAGCATGCGCGCGCGGCTCTTGCCAAATGACATGGCACCACGACCACCACCACCGCCCTGCATCTGGCGCATGAAGAAAATCCACACACCGATCAACAACAGCATCGGGAACCAGGAGATAAAGATCTGCATCAGCAGCGATTCCCGCTCCGGTGCCTGTGCCTTGACCTGGACACCATTGCCCAGCAGGTCGTTGATCATCCCCGGATCTTCGGGCGTGTAGCTGGAAAACTTTTCACCGCTGGCCAGTGTACCTTTCACAGTACGACCATCGATCACTACGCTCTGCACACGGCCGGCTTTTACATCGGCGATGAAATCAGAGTAGGCAATCGTCTGCAAGCGAGGCGCTGGCGGGCCAAAATTATTGAACACCGACATCAGGACGACCGCAATGATCACCCAGAGTAGAATATTTTTCGCCATGTCGTTCAAATCATGTTCCTCTTAACGAATCAATTCGGCGGTCAGTAAACAGGAGGACAACTGAAAGGGAGCACTCTGCAAGGCATGTTGGCCCACTGGGCTGTACTGGAACATACTATATTTTGCGCCCTCTAGCCAGTGCATAGACCTCGCGGCTGCGCGCCCTGGAAGCTCTGGGCTTGCGCATAACAACCTTCTGATAGCGGCCGCGCAAATCCTTCAGCAAGGCATCAAACCCTTCTCCCTGAAACACTTTCAATAACAAATCTCCCTGTGGGCGCAGCACCCGATCGGCAAAATCTACTGCTAATTCCGCAAGATACATAGCTCGCGGCTGGTCAACGGCGTCCACCCCACTGATATTGGGGGCGATATCCGATAATACAAGGTCTGTTTCCTGCCCGGCGAGCACTTCCAGCATCTGCTCCAGCACGGCATCCTCATGGAAATCGCCCTGTACAAAAACCACCCCCGGCAGCGGGTCCATCGGCAGGATATCCATCGCGACAACCCGCCCCTTGCGGCCGACCAGCCCTGACGCGTACTGGCTCCAGCCGCCCGGAGCCGCGCCAAGATCCACAATAGCCATGCCCGGTTTGATCATCCGGTCTTTGCGCTGAATTTCGTCCAGCTTGTAGACCGCACGCGAACGATAACCCTCGCGCTGTGCCCGTTTGACATATTCATCGTCAAAATGTTCTTTCAGCCAGCGCTGACTGCTTTTAGTGCGTGCCATGATGCCGATTCCGGTATACTCGTACGGATGCCCCTGACGGAACAACAAAAGAAAAGACTACGCGGACTCGGCCACAAATTGAAGCCGGTTGTCACCATAGGTGCCGGGGGTATATCAGATACCCTGCTGGAAGAGTTCACGCGCTCGCTGGAACACCACGAATTAATGAAGCTCAAGGTCAACCTCGGCGACCGCAGCGAACGCGACGACGCCATCCAGGCCGTGTGCGAGCACAGCGGTGCACAACTGATCCAGCGCGTAGGAAACATTGGCCTGCTATTCAGAAAAAAGAACAAGGACTCGAAATTTTCAGCGCTATAACTTACACACCTTTGGCAAAGGCGTCGTGTGCCACCTTTGCAATTGCAATCAGGCGCTTTTTCCCCAGACTGCCCGATAGCGCATAGCCCATCGGGCCATCAATCCAGTAGAACACCTTCACGCCCTGCGCCTCCTGGTAATGGAATGCCGCCTGCCGGTTTTTCGAGGCGATGCGCCGCACATACAGCGTGATACGTTCAGCATCGGCATTCTGATACATGAACTGCGCAGCCATACGATTGGTGGACGGCAGCAGACGGCCACCGATCAGCACAAACCCCACCTCGCCCAGATCAGGCGCCTGAATACTGGTATGCATACGCTCCGACAACCAGCTGGCCAGTACGTCCTGCTGTTCCGCCTGTATTTCCACAGGGTAATAATCGTCGGTCGAATACACGACGTGGGCAAATGCCGCGGGTTGTACCAGATTCACCAGTACCGCCGCATTTTCAGTAGCAGCCATACGGGAATTCAATAGCCAGCCGCCCAGTCCTGACACCAGCACGATACCGGCCAGCGCAGCAGCCCGCGCTGCACTCGACCAGCCGGATACCTTGCGCAAGCCGACCCTGGCCGGTACCAGCGTGGCCGGCACTGGCTCGTTCAGCACCGGGTCGAACAACCTGTGCAAATCCTGGCTGAGCTGCTGATACTGCCGGACCTGTTCAGCTGCCTCGGGATGACTGACCAGGTACGCCTCGATATCAAGCCGTCGGCTCTTGTCGAGCTCACCATCCACGTAGGCATGCAAATCGGCATCGTTAACCGGCTGCGTATCTTTATTCATTTCACACTCCTCAACCCTGACGCAGTACGCGGCTTGCCGCTCAGCTGCTTGCGCAACTCCTGTCTGCCACGGTGTAACCGGGACATCACCGTTCCGCCAGGAATACCCAGAACGGCAGCAACTTCCCGGTATGACAAACCTTCGATACTGACCAGCAGCAAAACCTCGCGCTGCTCAGGCACCAATTGCTGTAGACCTGACTGAAGTTCAGACAGTCGAACGTCCGTATCCGCGTTATCGTAAGGACCCGGCACGTAGCATGTGGTAAACGCGGCTATATCGGGCTGTTTGCTGTTCTGCCTGCACTCGCTGACAAACAGGTTATGCATAATGGTAAACAGCCAGGCACGCATATCCGTTCCCGGCTTCCACAACTTCAGACGACTCAGCGCACGCACCAGGCAATCCTGAACCAGATCATCCGCCCGGCTCGCATCACCTGTGAGGGCACGCGCATAGCGCCGCAAGCGCGGAATCTGTGTCACCAACAAATCGGCGGATTCAGTCATACGAATCAGGGCAGCTGTGCGGGCGTGGTAAACACCCAGTCACTCGACTTTACCGGCGTATGACAACTAATGCACACCTTGCTGAATTCTGCATTTTTCCCAAAAGGCTTCTGTTCCATACCGACCCAGCGCGCCCATTGCCAACCGGTGCCATTGGTCTTGTAGGCCTTCGTGTCCTTGAACATGAACTCTGCGTGAACGAACTCTTTGGGTGCAATCGCCTTCGGCCAGTTTTCCTTGGCCGTTTCTTTCCAGACCACCTTGCCGAGAATCGCACCATCCGGCCAGGGGTTGGTCTGCCCCGCCCGCGCGGCCTTGATCGCAATATCGTTACCAAAAATCACGCGCAGCGTATGGTTATCGATACGGTGTGAAATGGATATAACGGGCCAGTCCTTGTAGCCTTCCGGCAGCTCGAGCCCGTTCGGCGCCGCTTGTACCCCGGCATCGCCTGCAGCCGCATAAACAGGTACAATCAGACTTAGTAATATCAGTATATTTAATCGCTTACAGAACATTTACAATCCTTTCCAACGGGTCACCGGAAGAACCGGGATTCATGGTGGTAAACAGCTCACGAGGCCAATTATTCCCGCTCTTGTGAAATAATAGACCCTGAAAGCGCATCAATCAGCGAGTGGAACAACGGGACATGACAGATTTAACCGATGGTCAGATATAACCCAGTAATGCGCTCAGAAATTCGAATAATATCTACTATCCTTTTGTTATCCAGTATTTTTTTAGTCAAACCGGGCGGAGCTTCCGAGGCCGGCGACAGTTTTAACAACGGCGAATTCGATACCTTTGAAGATGCCCCGCTACCGGAACCGTTGAGCAACCCGCCCTGGTTCAAACTCTCTTTTCTCGATCTGTCCGAAGACCTTGAAGATGCAATCCACGATGGCAAGCAGGGCCTGATGATTTATTTCGGGCAGAAGTACTGCGTCTACTGCAAGCTGTTGCTGGAAAAAAACTTCGGGAAACCCGACATTCGCGCCTACACACAGAAATATTTTGATGTCGTCGGTATAGACATACACGGGCAACGCGAAGTCACCGCACTCGATGGTTCAGTATGGAGTATGGAATGAACGCAGTTTCTCGGTCAACCAGAAAGTCAATTTCACACCGACACTGATCTTCTTTGACGAACGCGGCAAAAAGATACTGCGCCTGGATTCGGTTCTCCAGTTCTATCGTCTACGCAACGTGCTGGACTATGTGACATCGGGCGCGTATCGCAACTACGCAAACTTCCAGCAGTGGCGCGACGCCAACAAATGTTAGCCGGGAAAACCCCACCCGGATTGCCTCGGTGTGATCAGGCATGCAGGATACGCCGCTGTTCGCCACCGACTGCATCGAATTCCACGCCTGTTCCACGCCTGGAATGGTGTACCACCACGGCGGACAACTTCAACTCAGACTGACCGTCAACCCCCGAAAACCCGATTTCCAGGTACTCGTTCTTGCGCCAGCTGCAGGCGCCGGTATTGATAAACATGCCACTCTGGCTGATATCCCTGCTGACCGCACTCTGTACCGGGAGTCCCTGCCTGTATAATAGCAGTTGAAATTCTACTCGCTTGCGAACGCTGCAACGGTGTTCCATAACTTCCTCTCCTGTGGTGGTTACATCAATCCGTCGTGGCCTTATCGTCTCCTTCTCTTTTTGCTTTATACCCGTACACTCAGTCGCTTATCGAGCTATATTTTAATCCCTCTTGGGTTCAATTCCCCGCCGCTTGCGGCGAAACCCGTAGGAGTGGGCTGAAGGTGAGGCGCTTGTGCCGAGAGGCTGCCCTGGGGCAAGCCCGCTCCTACGGCCTGGTACCCCGTTAGCTTGCTGCGGGGTAGTTTATTTATAGCCCTGCTTTGAACAGCTCGCTGCTGCTGGCTGTAAAAGAACCTGGAGGCTCTTCATGTATTCCTCACGACTGGGCAGCTAACTCTACCGGGTCATGCTTCCCGAAGTGTGTAACTCAGTCACCAAGCACGAAAACACGGTGCACAGGTTTCAATTAATACGGAGCCGTGTCAAAAATCATCAGCCTGTGTGACACAGTCACCGTGAATATCCGGGCAAGTTCCTATAATTCACTTGCTTTTTTAAAATCGAAATCACAACTCCAACCACAAGGGAATAACAATGTCCTACTCTATAAAATCTGCTCTAACGGGCCTGACACTATGCGCAGCACTTCTTCCGCTGACAACGCAAGCTGCTATTATCACCCTGAAAGGAACCTTGAGTGCCGCCAACCAAAATGGTTCTAACCCTGCACTCGTAACGGACTCGAATGGCGTTGTGCCAACAAAGGCCAAGGGCGTTATTACGATACAGCTGAATGACGAAGCGAACACGCTGGATATACAATTGGGTGTAGGTGGGATCGTGCTGAGTGACTTGCGTGATTTCGGCCCGAACGCGTCACCTATTCATCTGCATAACGCAGCCCCCGGCAGCCCGGGCAATTTTGGTCCCATTTCTATTGACCCGACTTTCACTGCTGATCCTTCAGATTTTACAGCCAAGCCACTTGGGCCTGGATTCACATTTAAACGGGATAGCGTGTCGCTTCTGGCCAAGGATCAAGGTAACGTGACAGCACCCGATATGCACCCGGGTAACGATAAAATTGTTGATGCATTACTATCTGAAAATATGTTTGTCGCGGTTCACACCAACAAGCCGATCTTCACCAGCCCGGCAACCGGAACACGGCCCGAGGGTTTTCCCTTCATTGAAATCCGCGGTAACCTCAAGCCTGTCAGTGCTGTGCCGGTACCCGCTGCATTACCGCTACTTGGCTCGGGCCTGATCGCACTGTTTGCTGCTGCGCGCAGACGCACCTGAACCCACCTACTCACCAGCAATAGCGCAGCACTTATTGGTCGGGTGCTGCGCTCCCGCCTGACTGTGTCCCCATTCGCACGTGCGCTTGACGGGTGAATACGGTAGCATAATAGTGCAATCGTTTCAGGCTAACACGGGAGTACCAGCAGTGAACGCCTATGCCAACCAAAGAAGCATGCTCTGGAGCAAGGTATATCCAGAATTTGCCAGCTCCACCGAACCCGCTATCCGCAATATCATTGACAACACCATGCAGGTGGAAGCACCGGCCGGTTCTCTTATCATTTCACCCGGTACGCTGTGTGAACAGTACCTGTTCGTGGTCACCGGCAAGGCGCGGGTACACATACTGACGGAAAGTGGAAGAGAAGTTGTGCTTTATTATGTTGGTTCAGGCGACAGCTGCGTGCTGACAACTTCCTGCCTGTTAAGCCATGAACCCTTCCCGGCGGGTATCGTGGCTGAAACCGATGTTGTGGCCTTTACTGTGAGCGCCACCCTGTTTGAACAGGCCATGGACACATCGCCGCGTTTTCGACGATTTGTATTCAGGAAGTTTGGTGAACGGCTGGTTGATGTTGTATCACGAATGGAGCAGATCTGCGCACCATCTATCGAGCGTTATCTTGCGCAAACACTGCTGGAACTTTCCGGCGACACAGCAATGATCACGACTACACACCAGGAACTGGCGCTACGCCTCGGTACCGCCAGGGAAGTGGTGTCACGGCATCTAAAACATTTCGAGGTAAACGGATGGGTGCATCTGGCGCGCGGCTGTATCCGTATCACGAGGCCCGAGCACCTGAAGCGAATAATTGCGCAATAGCCGACCCCATTGCAAAGATGACTGCCTGCGATGTACTGCACACCGGGCCGCTGCGCAACGACGATAGACGCCAACAAACGTTAGCCGGGAAAACCACCCGGCCAGAGAGAAATCCCCAGCCATAAAAACCCGACCGAGAGAAGACTACACCCCGCTATCACCGTGAGCAAAGCGAAGCTATAGCCTTGCGCAAGACCCATCTGTATTGCCTGACCGGCACCGATAGCGGTCACGAAGAAACCGAACTCGGCCATAACGAGCTGCGTCAGCAGCGGCAAAGCGGGTTGCGACGCAGGACTGGCAGCAGCGGACATCATCAGGATCACAGCAAGCGTCAGCCCCAGGCCCAGCGCCAGCCATGGAAAGGAAAGTTTCATTATTTTGTCTCTCTATGCATCAGGAGATTGCCGCGCTGCGCTCTTGAAGAACTTACTCCGTCATTCCGGCGCAGCGGGGTGAGTTGCTCGTAATGACTTGAATTTTTCAATCGATCAGAGATGCCTCTTCAGGTGCTACCACCAGAACCAGGCCCAGCACACTGGTAACCAGGTATGCCACCGATGCCACCCCGTGCAAGCGTGCGAATTCTGCCTGGTCACTGGCACCCGCCAGTCGCAATTCGGCAATCATGGGCGCCAGCAGGAATTGTCCGACAAGTGTCAGTGCTAACATCGCCAGCAGTACCAGCGCCCGCCAGTTAAGACGGTGCTGCGGGTTCCGAATCTGGTTGGACGACAGCAGAAGTACCGCGCACAACAGACCGATCCAGGCGGCTACTGATAGCGGACTGCAACGATTTCCAGATTTCTTTCGCCACCCGGGGCAACTACCGTGGCGACGTCGCCCTCTTCCTTCCCGATCAGGGCGCGTGCTATCGGCGAGCCCACAGAAACCCGTCCTGCCTTGATATCGGCTTCATCCTCGCCAACAATCTGGTAGGTAATTTCGCCATCTGTATTCTCGTCAATCAGGTCCACGGTAGCACCGAACACAATCTTGCCGCCCGGGTCCAGGCTGGCAACATCTATAATATTGGCGTTCGAAAGCTTGCCGTCGATCTCCTTTATACGGCCTTCCGCAAAACTCTGCTGTTCACGAGCTGCGTGATACTCGGCGTTTTCCTTCAGATCGCCATGCGCACGCGCTTCGGCAATAGCCTTGATGATACGCGGACGATCAACGGTCTTGAGTTGCTGCAACTCTGACTGCAGCTTCTCTGCGCCGCGCCTGGTGAGTGGAACCTTGTTCATGCCACTTGCTCCTGATGTAGATCCTGCAACCGTTCCACCGTCTGTGAGTCCATGCAGGTCAGGGCCAGACTGGTCGCATAGGCGTGGGACATGGTTGTACTATAGGGAATCTTGTGTTGCAACGCCGCACCGCGGATGGTGTAGGAATCGCTAATCGCCTGCTTGCCTTCAGTCGTATTGATGATAAGCGCAATGTGCTCGTTCTTGATCATATCCACGATGTGCGGCCTGCCTTCGGTCACCTTATTGACAAGCTGGCAGGTAATACCCGCATCGCTCAGGGCCACAGCCGTGCCCCGCGTTGCGACAATGGTAAACCCCTGGCTGACCAGTTCAGTAGCCACCCGTACTGCACCGTCCTTGTCGGCGCTGCGAACACTGATAAACACCTTGCCGGAACGCGGCAAGGTTTCACCAGCGCCCAGTTGTGCCTTGGCGAAAGCCTCACCAAAACTGCGCCCCACGCCCATGACTTCACCTGTAGACTTCATTTCCGGTCCCAACAGGGGGTCAACTCCAGGAAACTTGACGAACGGAAATACCGATTCTTTCACCGAGAAATACCGGGGCACACGCTCCTCGATACAGCCCTGTTCCGCCAACGACGTACCCGCCATGCAGCGCGCCGCAATTTTTGCCAGCGGCATACCGGTCGCCTTGGAGACGAAGGGCACGGTACGTGAAGCACGGGGGTTCACCTCAAGCACGTAAATATCCTCTTCCTTGATAGCGAACTGGGCGTTCATCAGACCGACAACATTCAGCGCCTTTGCCATAGCCCGCATCTGCGCGCGCAAACGGTCCTGAATCTCCTTACTGAGACTGTAGGCCGGCAGCGAACAGGCCGAATCACCGGAGTGTACGCCGGCCTGCTCGATATGCTGCATGATGCCGCCGATCAACACGTCTTTACCGTCACAGATTGCGTCAACATCTACTTCGATTGCATCATTGAGGAAATGATCCAGCAATACCGGTGATTCATTGGATACGCTGACGGCTTCTCTCATGTAGGTACGCAGCTCGTCTTCGTTGTGGACGATCTCCATCGCCCGGCCACCCAGCACATACGACGGGCGCACCACCAACGGGTAGTCGATCTCGACTGCCAGCGTTACAGCAGCCTCGACACTGCGTGCGGTGCGATTGGGTGGCTGCAACAGCCCCAGTTTCTGAATCAGCTGCTGGAAACGCTCGCGATCTTCTGCAAGGTCGATAGAATCCGGTGAGGTACCAATGATCGGCGCACCCGCGGCCTCCAGTGCGCGCGCAAGTTTCAATGGCGTCTGACCACCGTACTGGACAATGACGCCTGCGGGTTTTTCCCGGTGTATCACTTCGAGCACGTCTTCCAGTGTCAGCGGTTCGAAGTAGAGACGATCGGAGGTATCGTAATCGGTGGAAACCGTCTCCGGATTACAATTGACCATGATGGTTTCGTAGCCGTCTTCGCGCATCGCCAGTGCGGCATGTACACAGCAGTAGTCAAACTCGATACCCTGGCCGATGCGGTTGGGTCCGCCACCCAGCACCATGATCTTCTGCTTATCAGTTGGCTCCGCCTCGCATTCCTCTTCATAGGTGGAATACAGGTAGGCGGTATCGGTCGCAAACTCGGCGGCACAGGTGTCCACACGCTTGAACACCGGGCGCACTCCGTAATCGTGGCGCAGTTTACGCAACGCCAGTTCATCAATACCCAGCAAGGTCGACAGGCGCCGGTCCGAAAAGCCTTTGCGCTTTAGCCGCAGCATGCCGTCGGCATCCAGCCCGCTGACACCCTGCTTGCGTACCTCCGACTCGATCTGTAACAGTTCCTCTATCTGCACCAGGAACCAGGGGTCGATGCGGGTCAACCCATGAATCTCCTGCAGATCCAGACCGGCACGAAAAGCATCCGCCAGGTACAGTAGCCGGTCGGCACCTGCCTCGCGCAACTCACGGCGCAGGATATCGAGCGCATCCGCCTGGGCCGGATCGACAATTTCATCAAAACCGTCAATATCGGTCTCCATGCCGCGCAACGCCTTGTGCAGCGATTCCTGGAAAGTACGCCCGATAGCCATCACCTCACCCACCGATTTCATCTGCGTGGTCAACCGGTTTTCCGCTTTGGGAAATTTCTCGAAGGTGAAACGCGGGATCTTGGTCACTACATAATCGATTGCCGGCTCAAACGATGCCGGGGTCGCGCCACCGGTGATCTCGTTCCTCAATTCGTCCAGTGTGTAGCCTACCGCCAGCTTGGCCGCCACCTTGGCAATCGGGAAACCGGTCGCCTTGGACGCCAGCGCCGAAGAACGGGACACGCGTGGATTCATCTCGATGATGATCATGCGCCCGTCATCCGGGTTGATGGCGAACTGCACATTGGAACCACCGGTATCCACACCGATCTCGCGCAACACCGCCAGCGAGGCATTGCGCATAATCTGGTATTCCTTATCCGTCAGCGTCTGCGCAGGAGCTACCGTGATCGAATCACCGGTATGTATTCCCATGGGGTCAAGATTTTCGATGGAACAGATGATGATGCAGTTGTCCTTGTGATCGCGTACCACTTCCATTTCGTATTCTTTCCAGCCAAGAATCGACTCTTCGACCAACAACTCGCTGGTGGGTGACAGTTCCAACCCACGTTCACAGATTTCCAGAAACTCTTCCTTGTTGTAAGCAATGCCACCACCACTGCCACCCATCGTAAACGAGGGGCGAATAACGGTTGGATAACCCACCTGCGCCTGTACCTGTAACGCCTCTTCCATGCTGTGTGCCACCGCCGCGCGTGGCATATCCAGGCCAATCTTCAACATCGCTTCGCGGAACTGGTCGCGGTCCTCGGCCTTGTCGATGGCCTCGCGCCGGGCGCCGATCATCTCCACACCGAATTTTTCCAGCACGCCCTCACGCGCCAGGTCCAGCGCACAGTTCAGTGCCGTCTGGCCGCCCATGGTTGGCAACAGGACATCAGGGCGTTCCTTTTCGATAATACGGGCCACTGTCTGCCAGGTAATCGGTTCAATATAGGTCGCATCGGCCGTGTCCGGGTCGGTCATGATAGTGGCCGGATTGGAATTCACCAGCACCACCCGGAAACCTTCTTCCTTGAGTGCCTTGCAAGCCTGTGCTCCCGAATAGTCGAACTCGCAGGCTTGGCCGATGACAATCGGCCCGGCGCCTATGATCAGGACGCTTTCAATATCAGTTCTTTTTGGCATATGTCTTCTTCGTTACAGAACCACTTCCAGCCGACTCTATCAGTTCAATAAAATGATCAAACAACGGCGCAACATCGTGTGGACCCGGGCTGGCCTCCGGATGGCCCTGGAAACTGAACGCCGGTTTATCAATACGATGCACACCTTGCAGGGAGCCATCGAACAGGGAACGGTGCGTGGCTCGCAGTGTGTCGGGCAGGTTTGACTC
>CAJXFW010000031.1 GCA_913053655.1 uncultured Thiogranum sp.
GACTGACGGCCACTGTACTATCGGCTTTTCAATCGGTGTCCATCCAGAATCGAAAATAGTTCTCTCGCAAAGGCGCAAAGACGCCAGGAAAGAATTTTAGTATGCGGTTACTGAATAAATTGGTAACTTTGCGATCTTTGCGTCTTGGCGAGAGTATTATTTCTAAATGATCCAGCAATAAAATACATAAGATATTAAGTGTAATATATTGTAAATAAAGGTAATTATTATGCCATTTCGTCCCCGCTATTCCGGTTTGATCAATAAATACCGGGATCGTCTGCCGGTTCATGATGACACCCGTGTTATCAGCCTGGGAGAAGGCAACACACCGCTCATCCGCCTCACTAACATTCCGCGCGAAATCGGCAAGGATGTTGATATCTACGTGAAGTATGAAGGTCTCAACCCGACCGGTTCGTTCAAGGACCGGGGGATGACCCTGGCGGTGACCATGGCAGTTGCGGAAGGCAGTCGCGCAGTCATCTGTGCGTCGACCGGAAACACCTCGGCGTCCGCTGCTGCTTATGCAGCACGCGCGGGTATTACTGCCTTTGTGCTGATTCCCGAAGGCAAGATCGCACTGGGCAAACTGGCGCAGGCGATGATGCACGGTGCCGTGGTGTTGCAGATTCGCGGTAATTTCGACGAAGGTATGCAGCTGGTTAAAGATGTGGGTAAGAACACGCCGGTTACCATCGTGAATTCCATTAATCCCTTCCGCCTGCAAGGTCAGAAAACGGCAGCGTTCGAAATTGTCGAAGAACTGGAGCGCGCACCTGATTACCATTGTCTGCCGGTGGGCAATGCGGGCAATATCTCCGCGCACTGGATGGGATACAGCGAATACTTCGAGCACGGCATCGTCAATCAACGACCGCGTATGGTGGGTTACCAGGCATCCGGTGCCGCACCTTTCCTGCGTGGCGAAATGGTCGACAACCCGGATACCGTGGCAACGGCCATACGCATAGGTCATCCACAATCCTGGGACAAAGCCTGGAAGGTCAAGGAAGAATCCGACGGCTGGTTTGATGAATGCAGTGACGAGGAGATTCTCGCCGCACAGAAGCTGCTAACGGAAAAAGAAGGTATTTTCTGCGAGCCGGCCTCGGCGACATCACTGGCCGGTGCGATGCGCGACATTAAAACCGGCAAAATCCCCGAAGGCAGTTCTATCGTATGCACCCTGACCGGTCACGGTCTTAAAGACCCTGATACAGCTATCAAGCAATGCGCCGGAGGCATCATTACCATCGATGCGAAACTTGAGCCGGTGCGCAAAGCCATTGTGGGTAACCTGAGCTGACATCCTCTGTCAGCCTGCTGGTCCCCGGACTGGCGGCCGGCTTTCCGGGTTACGCAGAAGAGGCCTTTGCCAGCGCTCCCGCGTTGTCCAGGGGATTAAGTCGCTGTCAGCCAAGGTCGTTTCCTGCACGGAATCTGGAGGAAACTGCACTAAAACTGTTCAACGTTCGATTCCCGGACCGCCAGGCACCGGTCGCGCCTTTTGCCCGCCTGGGTGATTCGGGTCAACTCCCTGATGGTTACTGCCTGCGCGCCGACCCCGTCCACTTGCGCGCCGATACGCGTGGATTGATTCTGTTCGATACTTCCACCTTTCCCTTCAGTGATAAAGAAAGCCAGGCATTGCTTGCAAGCGTTGCGGATTTTCTGGGGCAGGATGGCTGGCAACTCGAGAGCAGCCATGCCGGGCACTGGTATCTGAGCGGCGGAGGGGGCCAGGAATTAATTTCGGTGCCACTGCCTTTGCTGCGCGGGAAACCCGTTTCAGATTATCTTCCCCAGGGTAAGGACGCGCTGGTCTGGCGTACACGGCTCAACGAAATCCAGATGCTTATGCATGCGCACCCGGTCAATCAGCAGCGTGCCGAACGCGGTTTGCCACTGGTTAACAGTTTATGGATCTGGGGCGGGGGGGTGTTGCCTGAAAACGGAGCGCAGTGCTTTAACCGGGTTGTCACAAACAATGTAACCGTGAAAGGTTTGGGTAAATGGATTTCATCACGCTGTGAGCCCGTACCCAACCATGCCGATGAGTTGTTAAGCAAGCCGGGAAACAACGAGCGCGTCCTGGTAACACTGGAGGCACTCGATGCGCCGGCAGCTTACGAAGATTTAGGCCATTGGAACGAAACCCTCGAGCGTTACGAACGCGACTGGTTCAAGCCGCTGTTGGATGTTCTCACCGGACGCCGACTAAGGTATCTGGAACTGTTCCCGGGTAACGGGCAACGTTACCGCATGACCCCCGCACACTTGCTAAAATTCTGGAAACGCAGCAAATCATATCGGGAAACACTAGCAAAGCCCTAACCAACCCGTTCATTGCAAGCGCAGCGCGGCAATCTTCCCCAGTCTCGCACCATGCCAAAGAGATCACCACACTGCGCTCGCAATGACGCAGAAATGGTTATTTCGGGTCGGACTTGAATGGCACTAAGTTAAGCCTTAAATGTACGTATTCCCGTCATTCCGGCGCAGGCCGGAATCCATGAGGCCTGATTAAACCGCCTGGATCCCGGCCTGCGCCGGGATGACGGTTGTGATTTCGGCTTAACTTAGTGCCATTCGGGTCGGACTTCTTTCATTCCCTGCATCCTGGCGCTTGGAATCATTCCAACGGTCGGTAACCGGCCAACTCCTGTCGTTCATGTCGAAGCACCGTAGGAGCGCCGTCCTTCGGCGCGATTGTTGGTAGTACAACCAGTCGCGCCGAAGGACGGCGCTCCTACAGGATTAGATGAACGTCGTTATTGGGTCGACTCCAGTATTTTAGAGAAAGCTTATATATGATTAGCCCGTGAGCCATTTTATCCACGGAACCACTATAGATAAATACGGGGCTATTTCTACTGGGGGTGTTCTTCCTCATCTGGCGTGCTTTGAACTAGAATGGCGCAAGTATGTGTATGCAACCCGGTGGCAGATGAAAAAAATTGTTCAGAGACAGGCGTCTGAATCCAGTCAGTGCGAGCTTCCGGAAACGCTCCACCCGGTGTTGCGACGCGTGTATTCGGCAAGGAATGTCAAAACCGGCATAGAACTGGATAACAGTCTTGCGCGCCTGCATTCCCCGGCTGATCTGAAAGGCATATCGGCAGCAGTGGACCTGCTGGCCGGGGCCTTGCAGCGGCAGGAGCGTATTCTGGTGGTTGGCGATTTTGACGCTGACGGTGCGACCAGCAGTGCGCTGATGGTATCGGCGCTGAAAGCGATGGGTGCGCACAACGTTGATTACCTGGTCCCCAACCGTTTTAAATTCGGCTATGGGTTAACGCCTGAGATTGTTTCTGTTGCGGCGGATCACAGGCCCGATCTGATCATCACGGTCGATAACGGGATTTCGAGTCTTGACGGCGTGAAAGCTGCTCGCGAACGCGGCATCCGCGTGCTGGTTACCGACCATCACTTGCCGGGCAGTGAGCTGCCCGCAGCGGATGCGATTGTGAATCCCAACCAGCCGCACGATACATTTCCGAGCAAGAACCTGGCCGGTGTCGGGGTAGCATTTTACCTGCTGATGGCGTTGCGCGGTCGACTCAGGGAGGATGGCTGGTTTGCGAACGGGGGTCGTGCGGAGCCGAACCTTGCAGACTACCTGGACCTGGTGGCGCTGGGTACGGTTGCCGATCTGGTACCGCTGGATCACAACAACCGGGTGCTGGTCAGGCAGGGATTGCAACGCATACGCGCCGGACGTTGCAGGCCGGGAATCAAGGCGTTGCTGGATATTGCAGGCCGTAAAATAGCGCGCGTGGTGGCGTCGGATTTCGGTTTTGCTGTCGGGCCACGTCTGAATGCTGCGGGGCGGCTTGATGATATGTCGCTTGGTATTGAATGTTTGCTTGCAGAAGATGCCGGGAAAGCACACCAGTTGGCTTCAGAACTCGATGCACTTAACCGCGAGCGCAGAGAAATCGAAGCGGATATGAAGGCACAGGCAATGGACTTTGTGCAACAGGTCCATGTGCAGAAGGAACAACTGCCGTTGGGGTTTTGTCTGTTCGAGGCTGACTGGCACCAGGGCGTGATCGGGATTCTGGCATCCAGGATCAAGGAACGTTTTCATCGCCCGGTCATTGCCTTTGCGCGCTCCGGTCCGGATCAGCTCAAAGGTTCGGCCCGTTCGATTCCCGGACTGCATATTCGCGACACGCTGGATGCTATTGCTGCCCGCCATCCGGATATTCTGCACAAGTTCGGTGGGCACGCTATGGCGGCCGGAATGTCACTGGCAGAGCATGATTTACCGGCCTTTGAAGCGGCTTTTCTGGAGGAGCTTGAAAAACGTCTGGATGCGCAGATTCTGAGCAGCGTGCTGGAATCAGATGGTACGCTGGGTGTGGAAGATTTCAGTCTTGAGCTGGCCGAACAATTGCGCTCGGCCGGTCCCTGGGGACAGGGGTTTCCGGAGCCGCTCTTCGATGGAAACTTTACTGTGCTGCAACAGCGCGTGGTTGGTGAACATCACCTGAAGTTGCAGGTCAGGCCGGAAGGTGGCGACCAGACCCTGGATGCCATCGCCTTCAATCAGGCAGCCGACCACCAGTTAGGGAAGGGTCAGCAGGTGCGGCTCGCCTATCGACTGGACAGTAATGAGTATCGCGGCCTGTTGGGTTTGCAGCTTGTGATTGAGATGATTGAGGGTTAGCGAGTCCGTGCGCATCAGCGAATTCATCGTACCTTTGAGTATTTCGGCCGAAGCCTACCAGAGCCTGTATCGTGGGGACGCACGACAGGTATTCGCACATGACACGGAAGGTCGGAAAATACAGTTCCCGGCGTCGTCGCTGCGCTCCTTTGTCACCCATGAGGGGATCGAGGGCATATTCGTAATCCGGGTGGACGAAAATAACAGGCTGATCGAAATTCGGCGTCAGCGCGGGTAATTTTTGGCAGCGCCCCGGGAACCCGGTATGATTCCCATTTTTGTCCAGTAGCGGAATTATAGTTCGGGGAGTCATTTTGGAAGTTAATCCGGTATTAAATCAAATCAAGGATCTACAAGGGCGTGCCGAGTCCCTGAGGGGGTATCTTTGACTTCGATACCAAGCGCGAAAAATTAACAGAAGTCTGTCGCGAGCTAGAAAATCCGGATGTCTGGAATGATCCTGAACGTGCCCAGGCCCTGGGTAAGGAGAGGGCACGTCTTGCAGAGGTGGTCGAGACGCTTTCCGGTATAGATACGGCTTTGCAGGACGCGGCCGAGTTGCTGGGACTGGCGACAGAGGAAAATGACCAGGAAACCTTCGACGCAGTGACAAGTGACGTGGCCGGGATGGAAACACGTGTGGCAGCGCTTGAATTTCAGCGCATGTTTTCAGGTGAAATGGATGCCGCCAGTGCGTTTCTTGATATCCAGTCCGGGTCCGGCGGCACCGAGGCGCAGGACTGGGCGGAGATGCTGTTGCGCATGTACCTGCGCTGGGCCGAGCGCCACGAGTTTACGACTGAATTGATCGAAGTGTCTTCCGGAGAAGTCGCGGGTATAAAAAGCGCTACCGTCAAAATCAACGGATCCTATGCCTTTGGCTGGTTGCGCACCGAGATCGGTGTGCATCGCCTGGTTCGAAAGTCTCCTTTTGATTCGGGTAACCGACGGCATACGTCGTTTGCCGCGGTATTTGTATCGCCGGAAATAGACGATGATATTGAAATAGAGATCAACCCGGCAGATTTGCGCGTTGATGTCTATCGTGCCAGCGGCGCCGGTGGTCAGCACGTCAACCGGACTGAGTCGGCGGTACGCATCACGCACCAGCCTACTGGTGCGGTGGTACAGTGTCAGAATGATCGTTCCCAGCACAAGAACCGGGCAACCGCGATGAAACAGCTGAAAGCCAAGCTGTACGAACTGGAAATACAAAAACGCAATGCCAGCCAGCAGGTGGTTGAGGAAAGTAAATCGGATATTGGCTGGGGCAGCCAGATTCGCTCTTATGTACTGGACCAGTCGCGCATCAAGGATCTTCGTACCGCTGTCGAGACGGGTAATACCCAGGCAGTACTTGACGGTGATCTGGATACTTTTATCGAGGCCAGTCTGAAGAGTGGGTTGTGATACAGGCTTGCCCTATTCGAATAATTTAACTTTGGCTATCGAGACTATGACTGAAACTGACGAACATAAGCTTATTGCGCAACGCAGACTGAAACTTGATGAATTGCGTAAGCAAGGTACTGCGTTCCCTAATGATTTCCGACGCGATTCCATCGCCGCGGAGCTGCATGCTGCGTTCGGCGAAAAAGACAGGGAGTGGTTCGAGGAAAATGCCATCCGGGTCAAGATAGCCGGGCGCATGATGGGCAAGCGGGTCATGGGCAAGGCGAGCTTTGCACACATACAGGACATGTCGGGGAAAATACAGGTCTTTGTGCAGCGCGACAATCTGCCGGAAGGTCGCTACCAGGCGTTCAAGGGCTGGGACATTGGTGACATCATTTGTGCCGAAGGCAACCTGTTTAAAACGAAAACCGGTGAGCTGTCGGTCAAGGCGGACGAGCTGGGTATACTGACCAAATCCCTGCGCCCGCTGCCGGAAAAATTCCACGGGCTGACTGACCAGGAGACACGTTACCGACAACGCTACCTGGACCTGATTATGAATCAGGACTCGCGCGACACTTTTGTTATTCGTTCGCGTATTGTGCAGTTTATCCGTGACTTTTTTAACCGGCGCAACTTCCTGGAAGTGGAAACGCCGATGATGCAGGCCATCCCGGGCGGCGCAGCCGCGAAGCCGTTCACCACTCATCACAATGCGCTGGATATGCAGTTGTACCTGCGTATTGCGCCCGAACTGTACCTCAAGCGCCTGGTGATTGGAGGTTTTGAGAGAGTGTATGAGATCAATCGCAGTTTCCGCAACGAAGGTCTGTCCACGCGTCACAATCCGGAATTCACCATGCTGGAGTTTTACGAGGCGTACGCAGATTACAAGGATCTTATGGATACCACCGAGGAACTGCTGCGCTCAATGGCAAATTTGATTCTGGGTGATACTGTGATTTCGTACCAGGACGACAAGTATGACTTTGGCAAGCCGTTTGTGCGCATGACTGTTAAGGAATCCATCCTGCACTTTAATCCCGGGCTCGAAGCGGCACAGCTGGAAAGCCTGGAGTCAGCGCGCAGCATCGCTGCATCGCTGGACATCCCGATCAGGGACAGCTATGGCCTGGGCAAGGTGCAGATCGAGATTTTCGAAAAAACGGTGGAACACCGGCTCAAGGGTCCAACATTCATTACCGCTTACCCGACGGAAGTATCACCCTTGGCAAGGCGTAGTGATGAAGATCCGTTTGTGACCGACCGTTTCGAATTTTTCGTTGGCGGGCGAGAGATAGCCAATGGCTTTTCCGAACTGAATGACCCCGAAGATCAGGCAGAGCGCTTCCGCAAGCAGGTTGAAGAGAAGGAGGCCGGAGATGACGAGGCCATGCACTACGATGAGGATTACATCTGCGCGCTGGAGCACGGTCTGCCGCCTACGGCGGGCGAGGGCATCGGTATTGACCGGCTGGTGATGTTGTTTACCAACTCGGGATCAATCCGCGATGTGCTGTTGTTTCCGCATATGCGTCAATAGTCGCGGCCGGCCTCTTTCACTTCACTAAAAGTGGATACCTCCCACTCACCGGCCAGCAGATAACTCATGAAATCATCGAGTGACAATGGTCGGCTGATCAGAAAGCCCTGGGCATGATCACATTTTATTTCCGTTAGCCTGTCGAGAACTTCCTGGGTTTCCACACCTTCGGCAACCGTGTTCAGACCCAGATTATGCGCCAGGTCTATGGTAGAGCGCACGATCATGGCATCGTCCTTGTCGCCCATCATGTCACTTACGAAAGAGTGGTCTATTTTCAGCTGTTGCACCGGCAAGCGTTTCAGGTAGCTGAGTGAGGAATACCCGGTACCGAAGTCATCTACGGATAATTGCAGGCCCATCTTGTTCAGCTGGGTCAGGATATCCAGGCTGAGTTCCGGGTCGTGCATAATGGCGCTCTCGGTGATCTCCAGCATCAGGAACTGCTTGTCCAGGTGGTAGCGATCGAGAATGGTGGCAATCTGCGCCGGCAGATTCTCGTCGCGCAGATTGTGCATCGACAGGTTAATCGCGACACCCAGTTGATAGCCTTTGTCCTGAAATAATTTGCAGTAACTTACCGCTTTTTCAAGTATCTGCAGAGTAAACGTCTTGATCAGACCCGTCTGTTCCAGCACCGGAATGAAATCGGTGGGAGGGATAGCTCCGCGCGTTGGATGGGTCCATCGCGCCAGCACTTCCACCCCGGTGATGATCTGGCGGCGCAGATCGAGTTTAGGCTGGAACGCTATGCCTATCTCACGTTGCTGTATCGCTGCACGCAAGTCGTTCAGCAACTCCAGCCGGTTGGGATTGTAGCTATCATGCTCGATGTTGTAGATGGCGTACTCATCGCGGTTGCGCTTGGCAATATACATGGCGACGTCGGCACTTTTCAGCAGTTTGGAGGGGTCATTACCGTGTTCCGGATAAACAGCGATACCCATACTCGCTGCGACGGAAAAATTATTGTGATCGATTTCCAGCGGTCTTTGCAGCGCTGCCTGTAATTTGCCTACCACTGTCAGTGCTGCTTCACGGTCTGCCTGCGGCAGCACTACAGCGAATTCATCGCCGCCCAAACGCCCCAGCGTATCCGGTTCGCGCAATGTGGACTGGAAGCGCTCGCCAACACCAACCAGCAATGCGTCACCGACCGAGTGGCCCAGCGTATCGTTCACTTCCTTGAAATGGTCGAGATCGATCATAATCAACGCCAGTGTGTGGCGGTTGCGTTTGGCAGTCAGGATGCCCTGTTGCAGACGGTCGAGCATCAATGTGCGGTTGGGCAGCTCGGTCAGGGGATCATGCAGGGCGAAGTGTTGCAGTTCCTCGTTGGAGAGCAGGAGTTTGCGATTGGACTCGGCAAGTTTTTCCCGGTACGCCTCGGAGCTCTGTTTGGCAGCATTCAGCTCTTCGAAGAACATGGCGTTCTCGATGGCGATGCTGACCTGGTTGGCAAACATGCCAAGCAGATCGAAATCGTGCGCGTTGAAATTGTCTTCGCCGATCTTGTTGATACAGGCGATGCCACCCAGAAACTGACGTTTGCCAACCAGCGGTACCAGGATCAGGTTTCCGGCTTCCTGTTCCCACTTGTTACGATTGCAGCCATCCAGCTGATCGAGTACGCCTTTCCACCAGGGCTTGCGGTTGCGCAGCACCCAGCCGCAGATACCGACTTCGATAGGCAGCTCGGCAAACCGCAGTTCCTCGGCATTGACACCACACGCGGCACGATAACAATAGGATTTCTGGTCGGAAGCAAGAATCGGAATGGTGACTGTCTCGGCGCCAAGTAAATCGAAAGCGCGCGCGGCAACCAGGTCGAAGACCTTCTGTAACCGATATTCGCTGCCTATGACATCGGTAACTTCCGTGAGCATGGTGATCTCGGCTTCTTTTTCTTTAAGCCGGGCTTGTAGCTCCCGAAGTTCGTTTGGGGCGGTGTAGACTGCTTTCCTGCCCACAGTATCTCCTGTTACGCTATCTATTTGAGAATACGGGATATTGTAACTGCGTCGGCACGCAAGTCGCGGGCTTGAGTGGTTATTGGATAAAATTCACTAAATTCCTGTATCAAAGAAAATATATTCTATTAAAATCATTTAGTTGCGAAAATACACTGCTAGTTGAATAGTTGCTGAACGGCGTCGATTTCCTCTTCCACATCGGTGAGTTCGATTTCATGAACGTCCACATCAAGCCCCATGTGGTGAAATGCGGGGATTGTGCCCCAGTCCACCTGGCTCAACGGGTGGTCAGAATTAATGTGACTCTGAAGGTTGGCGACCTGTACCACGTCGACCAGATCGGCAGGGCCGGAATGGTCCCGGGTCAGGTCCTCGTGCTCGGCGGCGACCGCTACCAGTGCTGCGGGAAACTTCCAGTGTTTGAGAATGGCGCCGCCGATACGGGTATGCAGGTCTTCGATCAATTGATCGAGCAGCCCGGGCGTATCCAGCAATTCGTCGCGCTCCTCGGCACGGTACAGAATCGGCAGTGTGCCTATATCGTGCAGTAAGCCGGCCAGCATGGCCTGATCCGGTTCCACGCCGGGTACCTGGCCGGCCAGCGCACGCGCGATGGCGGCGACCTGTACGCTGTGCTCCCACACTGCGCGCAGGCGCTGGTCGACCATGTCGTTGGTGGCCTGGAACATCTGCTTCATGACCTGGCTGGTGACCAGGTTGCGTACCAGCTTATTGCCCAGGCGGGCGACTACCATGGGCAGCCGATCAATTTCCTGGCGCCCGCGGTACAGGGGGGAGTTGGCAACCTGCAACAGGCGCGCAGACAGCGCAGCGTCCTGGCCGATGATATCGGCGATCTGACCGGCGTTGGCATCTTCGTCATCGACGACATCACGCACCCGTAATGCGACTTCGGGCAGGGTGGGTAGCTGTAAATGGCCGCTCTCCAGGTCCTGGATAAGCTCATTAACGAAGACTTCTTCGGGTTCCATACCGGCTCCTTGGGTTATGGTGGGGCGTTATCTTAATCCGGATTTTGCTGTGGGTCAGTCCTCTGCAAACGGGTAGGGCAGTGTCTCCAGCTCCAGCAGCGGGCCATCGACAGCGCCCAGATGCAGCTCGTTATCACCTTCCGCACTGGCTATCTGTAATACTGCGAGCATAGCGTAACCGCCGTCAGGGTGCGGGGCGACAGAGACCAGTCTGCCGACACTCTGCTGCGCCTTGCCCGCTACGAAAATTTCCTCCTCGCCCGTTAGCGGCGGGGCGTTCTCGACCCGGGCCCGGTACATGCGGCGCTTGAGTTTGCCAAGGTACTGCATGCGGGCGACGATTTCCTGTCCGGTGTAACAGCCTTTCTTGAAACTGACGCCGTCAATTAACTGTAGATTGGTCATCTGTGGCACAAAGGCTTCGCGAGTCTGCGGTGAGATGACCGGTATGCCCGCCTGAATATCAAGCAACTGCCAGGCGTTGGCCCCGATCGGGGCGCTTTGTACATTGAGCCGGTCCCACAACTGTCTGGCGTCATCCACACTGGTGAATATCTCGTAACTCGGGTGAATTCCCGGGACCCGGATAATGGTGTGGTCCCCGGCCTGCACAACGGCGTTCACGGTTTCAGGCAATTCACCGGCAAACTTGCGCAGCTCCTGTTCCGCATCGTCTCCCGACACCCCAAGGTGGACGAAGGTATCACTGACATCTTCCAGCGTCACTTTCGACCGCAGTACAAACATGCGCAGGCGCTTGATGACATCTTCCAGCATGGTACCGGGCAGGCACAGGTAATAGCTGTCGCCACGCTGCAGGGCACGGAACGTGGCGAGCAGGCGGCCTTTGGGGTTGCACAGACCGGTGAGCTGACTGTGTTCGTTAGTGACTTTGCGGATATCGTTGGTGAACTGGCCTTGCAGGAAAGTCCCTGCATCCTCACCGTGCGCCGAAATCAGTCCGTAGTGTGACAGGTCAGCGAATACATTGCCGGTGATCGCCACTTTCAGCTCCCGACGCTCGCTACCATAGTGGGCAACACCGGTATCGTTGAATTCTGCACCGGCATTGGCCAGAAAATCTTTCCATTCAGATATCATTGGCTAACAGTCCTGATTACCTGTGCTGCATAGTAGTCAATCTTTCTTTGGGTGTCAGCCTCGCAAACGCTGGTAGATTAAACGGACAGGTGGTATAAACACACCAATGCCGGGCGAGTTGAGTTCAATGGCCGAAAAAAAGCCAGCTCCGAAGTTTCTGAACCTGATCAAGATCAAATTGCCGCCTGGCGGCATTGTCTCCATTGGCCATCGAATTTCCGGTGTGCTGATGTTTCTGTCAATTCCGTTTATTGCGTGGGAATTTGACCGCTCGCTGGAGAGTGAGCAGGGCTTCCGGGGCGTGCAGGAGTGTTTGCAGTCAACCCCGGTTATTCTCCTGTCGGTGATTCTGGCCTGGGCACTGAGCCACCATCTGCTGGCCGGCGTGCGTCACCTGTTTCTTGATGTGGATCTTGGTGTAGACAAAAACTGCGCCACTATTTCGGCCTGGCTGGTCAACATCGGTGCCTTGCTGATGGCAGCGGTCTACGCGGCAAGTCTTTTATGAGCCGAGCCGCTCAGGGGCTTCGAGCCTGGTTGTTGCAACGCTTTACGGCGATCTATCTGGCCGCCTACCTTATCGTGGTCATTACGATCATTTTCCGTACTGAAGCCTTCACCTACCAGGAATGGCGCAGCGGGTTGAGCGGCCCCTGGATGAGTGTCAGTACCACCCTGTTTGCACTGGCGCTATTGCTGCACGTCTGGGTAGGCATCCGCGATGTATTGATCGATTATATACATGCCGTCTGGCTACGTTTGCTGTTTATGGCGGGAACCGCTCTGGTACTGCTCGGCAGCCTGCTGTGGGTTATGCGTGCAATAACACTGGCCGCTATGGGGACGGGGTAGGGGAATGACGATAGAGAAGCGCAGTTTTGATACCCTGATTATCGGTGCCGGTGGCGGTGGTTTGCGTGCCGCACTGCAGCTTTCACAGGCTGATGCCCGGGTCGCGGTAGTCTCCAAGGTATTCCCGACCCGTTCCCATACCGTCGCTGCCCAGGGCGGTGTCAACGCGGCGCTTGCCAACGTGACGTCTGATAACTGGCACTGGCATATGTTTGATACCGTCAAGGGCAGTGACTACCTGGGTGACCAGGATGCTATTGAATATATGTGTCGTGCGGCACCCCGCGTGGTTTACGAACTGGAACACTTCGGCGTGCCGTTCTCGCGCCTGGACAGCGGTAAAATCTATCAGCGCGCTTTTGGCGGGCAGAGCAGGAATTTCGGTGGTGAGCAGGCGATGCGCACCTGTGCCGCTGCTGATCGTACCGGCCACGCCATCCTGCATTCGCTCTACCAACAGAATATCCGCGCCAAAACGCATTTCTTCGATGAGTATTTTGCCATCGACCTGATTCGCACCCACGATGGGTATTTTCTGGGCGTACTGGCCATCGAGATTGCCAGCGGTGAGCCGATCCTCATCGAGGCAAAAACCACCATCCTGGCGACCGGTGGTGCCGGACAATTATTCCGCACCAATACCAATGCACTGGTGAATACCGGCGACGGCCTGGCCATGGCCCTGCGTGCCGGTATTCCATTACAGGATATGGAATTCTTCCAGTTTCATCCCACCGGTATTGCCGGCAAGGGTATGCTGATCACCGAAGGTGCGCGCGGTGAAGGCGGCTACCTGTTAAACGGTGACGGTGAGCGTTTCATGGAGCGCTATGCACCGAATGCAAAGGATCTCGCCAGCCGCGATGTGGTCAGCCGTTCTATTGCGACGGAAATACGCGAAGGGCGAGGCGCCGGCCCGAACAAGGACTATGTATTGTTGAAACTGGATCATCTGGGCGCGGATATCGTTAAAAAACGCTTGCCGGGTATCCGCGATCTGTCGATGACTTTTTTACACATCGACCCGTGCGAATCACCGATCCCGGTCTATCCCACTACGCACTACACCATGGGAGGCATCCCGACAAATCGACACGGGCAGGTGGTGGTGCCGGTGCAGCAGGGGGCCGAAGAACCGGTGCCGGGCCTGTACGCGGTAGGTGAGTGCGCCTGCGTCTCGGTACACGGCGCCAACCGGCTGGGGGGCAATTCCCTGCTCGATATCCTGGTGTTTGGTCGTGCTGCCGCCAATCACGTTATCGGGCATCTGAGTGAGAACCGCTACCATCAACCGATTCCGGATGATGCCACCGACCCGGCCATGGCGAGACTGGAGCGCTGGAACCGTCAGGGCAGCGGTGAGTCAGTGGCGCAGCTGCGCACGGAACTGGCCAGGGTCATGGAGGAACACTGCAGCGTGTTCCGCAATGAAGAAGTTTTGCAGGAGGGTCAAACCAGGGTTCTGGAGCTGCTGAATCGTATGCAGGATGCCTATATTGACGATCACAGCCGCGTTTTCAATACCGCCAGAATCGAAGCCATGGAACTCGACAATCTGATGGCATGCGGCATAGCGACCATTACCTCTGCCTTGATGCGCAAGGAGAGTCGCGGTGCGCATTCCCGCATGGATTACCCGGACCGTGATGACCAGCGCTGGTTACGTCACAGCCTGTTTTCGCTAGAGGGACATAAAATGGACTACAAACCGGTACGCGTCAAGCCGCTAACGGTCGATACCTTCCCGCCCAAAAAACGGACGTATTAACCATGAAATTTTCGATCTATCGCTATGACCCGGACCAGGATGCCAAACCTTACATGCAGGACTATGAGGTTCCCGACGATCAGATAGAACCGGACATGATGCTGCTTGATGCACTGCTGCTGGTGAAGGCGCAGGATGAGAGCCTGAGTTTCCGGCGCTCCTGCCAGGAAGGTGTGTGCGGCTCGGACGGCATGAATATCAATGGCCGTAACGGCCTGGCCTGCATCACCCGTCTTTCGGAGCTGAAAACACCGATCGAGATCCGGCCGCTGCCAGGCATGCCGGTCATTCGTGATCTGGTAGTCGATCTTGAACAGTTCTACAAACAATACCGGACGGCCAAGCCCTGGCTCATTAATGAAGAACCCTGCCCCGAAGTGGAGCGCCTGCAGTCGCCACAGGAACGTGAACAACTGGATGGCCTGTACGAGTGTGTTCTGTGCGCCTGCTGTTCCACATCCTGCCCGTCGTTCTGGTGGAACCCGGACAAGTTTCTGGGACCGGCCGCACTGCTGCAGTCCTGGCGGTTTCTCGCGGATTCGCGTGACCAGGCTACTGAAGAACGTCTTAACAATCTGGAAGGCCCGTTTCGTCTGTTCCGTTGTCACTCCATCATGAACTGCGTCGATGTTTGCCCCAAGGGCCTGAACCCGACGCGGGCCATCGGCCGCATCAAGGCACTGATGGTGAAACGCTCGTTGTGAGTGAACTGGCGCGCATGCACTGGAAGTGCCGGCGCGGTATGCTGGAACTGGACCTGTTACTGAAAGCCTTTCTGGAACAGGGTTATCAGGACCTGGATGGTCCGGGACAGCAGCGCTTTGATGAAATGCTCGATTACCCCGATGCCGTGTTGCTGGAATGGTTCATGGGTCGTATCCGCCCCACCGACAAGGATGTCGCACAACTCGTTGAGCAAATTCGATCAGCCACTGAGCATTGAACTCAGTCCTTCACGTTTCTACCTGTCGGTACTGGTGTCACTTTATTCACTGGCCATCCTGGCCTGGTGGAATGTGCCCCTGTCCGGACCGGTCAGGCTGCTGTTGACGGTGCTATTGGTGACGCACTTTCTCCACCTTTACCGCCGGCATATCGCCGCCACCTCGACAGCATCCGTTCAGGCCCTGTCCTGGGACAGGCTGAAAGGGTGGCAGTTGCGAGGGCCTGATGCCGAATGGTTGCCCGCAGAGTTGCTGTTACCGGTATTTGTCAGCTATCGCGTGGCAGCGGCTCGGTTCCGGAGCGGCCGTTCCAGAACGCGAACAGTGCTGCTGTTTGCTGATCGCCTCCCCGCAAATGACTTTCGCCGACTCAGAGTACGCTTGCTACAATCCGCGCATGGCAATAGAGATCGAAAGAAAGTTCCTGCTGCGCGATGACAGCTGGCGGGAACAGGCTGATGCAGGCGTGGTTTACCGCCAGGGCTATCTGGCCAGTGACCCGTTAAGCAGTGTGCGGGTGCGGCTGGCGGGCGACAGGGCCTGGTTGAACATAAAAAAGGCGACCTCCGCGCTACGCAGGCTGGAGTATGAGTATCCGATCCCTGTGGACGACGCTGCTGAAATGTTGCAGGAATTATGCGCCGGCGGCCGTATCGATAAAACACGTTACCACGTGACTCATGCCGGGCACCTGTGGGAGGTGGATGTCTTCGCAGGCGCAAATGCCGGACTGGTTGTTGCCGAGATCGAGTTAGACGATGAACAGGAGGTTTTCGAAACGCCTGACTGGCTGGGCGAGGAAGTCTCTCATGATTCCCGGTACTACAATATGAACCTGGCAAAGAAGCCCTACACGCAGTGGTGAAGTGCTGGATCATATTGCTATGTGGGACGCTGCTCATGGCATGCAGCGCACCCGAGACCGGCAGTATTCGCTTCGGCCTGGCGTCGGCACCCATCAACCTTGATCCGCGCTTTGCCACGGATGCCACCTCCGAACGGATTAACCGGCTGTTATACCGGCAGCTGGTTGATTTCGACGAGCAGGCCCGCCCGGTGCCTGCTCTTGCCACCTGGAAAAAGCTCTCGGAGCGTCATTACAGATTCCGGCTTGGCGAAACGGGACGGCTGTTTCATGATGGCTCCCGACTCACTGCCCGTGATGTCGCCGCAACCTACCGCTCGGTTCTTGATTCAAAAACCGCGTCACCACATCGCGGAACACTGGCGATGATCGAACGTATCCAGGTGGTAGACGCGAACACGCTGGATTTTTTCCTTAACCGCGCCGACATCCTGTTCCCGGGGTACCTGTCCATCGGGATTCTGCCCGCGGCCGGAATTGAGGCAGGTACCGCCTTTCATCACCAGCCGATGGGGAGTGGTCCGTTCAGACTGCACAGCTGGCCGGAATCGGGCAGGCTGGAACTGGTGCGTACCCGTGACCGGCAGGTGTTTGTATTCGAGCAGGTGCATGATCCGACCATGCGGGTGCTTAAACTGATGCGCGGCGAAGTAGACATCCTGCAAAACGATCTGCCCCCGGAACTTCTGCACTACCTGGCAGGGAAAACCGGTATCAAAGTACAAAAACACGCCGGGAGCAATTTTTCCTATCTGGGTTTTCAGCTCCAGGACAAGGATACCGGCCAGTGGCGAGTGCGACGCGCCATTGCACTGGCTATTGATCGCCAGGCGATTATCCGATACATCTTTCGCGGTGCAGCCAGACCGGCCTCTGCTTTACTGGTACCGGAACACTGGGCGGGCAACGCGCAACTGGGTAGCATTAAAACCGACCTCGATAGGGCCAGAGCCTTGCTGGTACGCGCCGGATACAGCACAGCGAACCCGTTACGCATAAGCTACAAAACATCGAGTGATCCGTTTCGTGTACGCATCGCGACCATCCTGCAACAACAATTAGGGCGGGTTGGCATAGAGGTGGATGTGCAGAGTTACGACTGGGGTACGTTTTACGGTGATATCAAGGCCGGTCGTTTCCAGATGTACAGCCTGGCCTGGGTCGGCGTGAAATCACCGGATATCTTTCGCTACGCCTTTCACAGTCAGTCGTTACCGCCTTCGGGCGCCAACCGGGGGCGCCTGGTCGATGAGCAGGTCGACCGGATGATCGAACAGGCAATGGCGGCAACGGATACAGAACAACAAGCAAAAATCTACGCCGGTTTACAGGCCCGGCTGTTTGAGCAACTTGTCTACGTGCCACTGTGGTACGAAGACCAGTATTTTGCCGCACGGGACGACATCAAAGGGTACCGGCTGGCAGCTGACGGGAATTTCGATGCGCTGTTTTCGACAGTTCGGCATTAACCAATAACCCTGTAGGAGCGTGACCGGCCAGTTGGCGCAATCCCTGTAGCGCCTGCGCCAGCACCGGGTTGTCACTTTCGCGTGGGTAGACCATATAAGCCGGGTGAACATATTCCGGTGTTTCTGCGACACGGTACAGGCTGCCGGCGGCAATGAACGGTTCGGCCATGCGTGCAGGCAGGAAGCAGCTGCCGCCGTTACTGAGAATCAGTTGTATACCCAGCCAACCGATGTTAACCACCTGTGGTGGTCGTTCCAGATCGGGATAGCTCTGCGCATGCTGAGCATAGAAACCCGGCCCCCATTCGACATAAATATAGTCTTTGCCCGGTTTGACATCATCGGGTCGGCTGCTGACCAGCACCAGCGTTTCATCAAAGAGGTGCTCGACAATCAGCCCGGGACTGTGGCCGGGCGTGTACATCAGGCAGACGTCCAGCGTGCCTTCGACCAACTGTCGCATCAGGTCTTCCTCAAAGCCGATCTCACTACGAATGGCAACATCGGTCGCGGCGCGGCGCATCCAGCCGACCCATGCCGGTAAGAACCCTTCCCACAACGCGATCCGGCCGCCGATGCGGATGGTCGCGCGGTAGCGTCCCGGCAGGCCGACTTCGTGGCGCGCCTGCTCTGCGGTCCGTACCAGTCGTTTGGCATGTTGCAGAAACCGGCGTCCACCCGGCGTCAGTGTGGCGCCGGAGCGGTTGCGCACGAACAACCGTGCGCCCAGTTCCTCTTCCAGGCGCCGGATACGCGCGCTGACGGTCGATTGCGTCAGGTGCAATTGCCGGGCGGCCTCAAGGAAACTGCCGTGGGCGGTAATGGCCAGAAAGGTGCGGGATTGTTCGATATCCATGCTGCTATGCCTCTCGCGGCCTGTTCCGGCCTTATATATCGATAATTTCGATAGTATTCATTGAATAATATCGTTTGACAAGCATTTAATGTGGCCGATAGAGTAACTGTAAATCAACTGATCAGGGGAACGAAGATGGATACGGATACACAAGTTGCACGGGATATCGAAGGCTACCTGGTTGATCCGGAAGACTGGGATGAACAGGTTGCCACTGAACTGGCTGCGGGCGAAAGCCTGCTACTTACGGAGGAATACTGGGCAATTATCAATTTTATGCGGGCCTACTGGATGGAAAACAAGGTCGCGCCGGATGTGCGCCATGTGGTCGGGTTTCTGGTTGAGAAAGACGGTTACGACAAGAAAATCGCCAAGCAGCACTTGTTCAAATTATTTCCCTATGGCTATGTCAAACAGGCCTGCAAGATTGCCGGGATGCAACGCCCGCGTGCCTGGAGTACCGGTTGAATCTCTTTTGGGTTCAATTCTCCGCCTTCCGACTAAGGGCGCCTACTTTTGATGGTATGGCGAAATCCGTAGGAGCGGGATACCCCGTCCGTTTACTGTGGGGTAGTTTGTTTCTGAATATTGCTGAGGTAGTGCTGGAATAACACGGGATCCTGCTGTTTGAGCCGGGCGCGCAAGGCGATGTGCTCATCGGTTGGGTCGGCTATGTTGCTTTGCAGCCGGTACAGAGTTTGGTAACTGGCGGGGTACGCTGTCGTATCGTGGTGAGGAGGGGGCAGAATCCTGGTCAAGCCTGGCTTGGTTAACAGCAGCCAGGCGGGAAAGGTCTGCATTGGCAGTTCCGGCTCCAGTTCCAGGAAGGCTATCCACTGTTGGTGCAGTTCCGTATCGCTGCTGGATTCGAGCGCATCGCAGCGTTGCGGAAACCGCCAGCACAGCGTGAACCAGCTCAGTAAGGCGTCGCAGCGCCGGTGCAGTTGGTCGCAGGCGCGGGCGTGGCGTTGCAGCAACACCGGGTCGGCCCGCCAGTCGGGTGCCTGTTCCACCGCCTGGCGGGCGATGTCCCAATCCATCGCCCGGCCAGCCGTGTAGCTGGCATGCACGTCGGGTTGCGTTGTTTGCCAGGGGTGGTTGCGCAGGGCCGAACTCAGGCGTCGCCACAGGGGGACCAGCAGGTTGCGGCTCCCCTTGCCCAACAGGCTTTCCGCCAGGGGGGTTAATGTCTCTTGTAGAAGCTGCATGTCGGTGGCGGCGTCGATAACCGGTGCATCGAGGTTTTCCGCTGCTTCCACCAGACGTTCCAGTTCGCCCAGGCGGACATGGTCGGGCGCGGTATCGTAAAGACCATCCAGCTGACGGCGCGCCTCTGCCGCGTTGCGATTGACCAATGCCCGGGTGATGCCGTTGACCCGGTTGGTGGCCGGGGCATCGGTGAACATATCCAGTTGCGGCTGGTCTTGCGGTTTACGATAGCGCTGGTGAAAACAGCGATCCAGCGCATTGTTTTGACTGAAGCTTAAACGTGGCGAGTGGTCGTTAAGCCAGACCTGATAGCTGACGGTTTCCCTCTCCCAGCCCAGGCGTTGCAGGTAGTCGGCAGCCTGTGTCAATTGCTGTTGGACGTGTTCGCGGTCGCCAAACAAGACTTCATCCAGCGTATTTAACTCGCCGTTGCGCCATGCCTCGTAGTCGGCATAATTCAGGCGTCCCTCTTGCAACAGAAATTCCAGGGGCAGGTATTCGCCCTGTTCCAGCAGTAAGCGGTCGACCTGGTGTTGGACAGGCGGGATAACCGGGGTGCTCATTCGGCGGCATCCAGCGGTCCGAACAGGGCATCCAGACTCTGTTCATCCCATTGTGGCGCGTTGCCGCCATCACTTTGATACAGGCTGTCGGCCAGCACCTGCTTGCGCTGTTGCATGGCGTGGATTTTTTCTTCCAGGGTGCCTTCGCAAAGGAGCTTGTAGACAAATACCGCCTGTTGCTGGCCGATGCGATGGGCGCGGTCGGTGGCCTGGCGTTCCACGGCGGGGTTCCACCACGGGTCGTAGTGGATGACGGTGTCGGCGCGGGTGAGGTTGAGTCCCACACCACCGGCCTTGAGGCTGATCAGAAACACGGGTGCCTTACCGGCCTGGAATTGCTGTACCGGTTTAGCCCGGTCACGGGTTTGCCCGGTGAGTTTTACATAATTAATGTCGGCATTTTTCAATTCGTTTTCGATTAACCCGAGCATGGTGGTGAACTGGGAGAAGATTAAAATACGCCGGCCTTCTTCGACCATCTCCGGCAGCAGCGCCATGAGCATGGCCAGCTTGGCCGATTGTTTGACCTTTTGTGCGCTTGCCATTTTCACCAGGCGTGGGTCGCAACATACCTGGCGCAGCTTCAACAACGCATCCAGCACCACGATGTGGCTGCGGCCCATGCCCTGGCGCTCGATTTCCTCGCGCACCCGGCGGTGCATGGCCAGGCGCACGGTCTCGTAGAGTTCCCGCTGTTTGCCCTCCAGCACCACGGTTTGGATGATTTCCGTTTTGGGTGGCAGTTCGGTGGCCACCTGTTGCTTGGTGCGGCGTAACAGGAAGGGGCGAATACGGCGACTGAGGCGTTGTGCGGTTATTTCGTCGGCGTGTTTTTCGATGGGTGTGCGGAAATGCCGGCGGAACTGCTTGCTGTCGCCCAGCAGCCCGGGCAGTAAAAAATCGAACAGCGACCACAGCTCACCCAGATGATTTTCCAGCGGGGTACCGGTGAGACACAGGCGGTGGCGGGCGTCGATGTCGCGCACCACGCGGCTGGCTTGCGCCCTGGGGTTTTTGATCACCTGCGCCTCGTCGAGGATTAACAAATGGTACGCGTGGGCCAGCAATGGCTCTTTATCCCGGGACAAGAGCGGGTAAGTCGTGAGGATCAGGTCGTGGTTGGCGATGTCGGCGAAGCGTTTATGGCGTTGCGGGCCGTGCAGCACCAGTACCTTGAGTGACGGTGTAAAACGCTCGGCCTCGTGACGCCAGTTGAACATCAGGCTGGTGGGGGCGACCACCAGGCTGGGGCGGTCGGCGCGGCCCTGTTCCTTTTCCAGTAACACGTGGGCCAACGCCTGCACGGTCTTGCCCAGTCCCATGTCATCGGCCAGGATGCCGGCCAGTCGGTATTCGCGTAGAAATTGCAACCAGTCCAGGCCGTGTTGCTGATAGGGGCGCAACGTCGCCATCAGGTTCTCGGGTAGCGTTACAGCGGGGATGCCGTCCAGTTCACGCAAGCGTTGGGCCAGTTGCTGCGTGTCGTCGTCGCCCTGCCAGTGCAGGCGCA
>CAJXFW010000032.1 GCA_913053655.1 uncultured Thiogranum sp.
CGATTGGAGCAGTACAGGATAGTGTCAACATGAACTCCGAAACTTGAGTTATAAACAGATCGGAGATCTGAGGTGCGACGGCATTGATCCAGCGGCCGGAGAAGTTTCCGGACCGGGTGAATTGACTAATCCTGTTTATTATCCGGAACCAGTTTTAAATCTTCGTTTAATAGCGCCTAACCGGTTACCCAGTTCTCCATTTTCAATTTAGGCACCCTGGAAAAATGTTTATGGTTGTTTGTAACCATGACAGCGCGAAGACTCAACGCATGGCCTGCGATCATGGTGTCGTTGTTGCCGATGGGGTTGCCATCGGCAAACAAAGCGGCCTGTAACCGGGCGAAATAATCAGCTGCTGCGGAGCCCCAGGGGTGTATTGCATCCAGCCGCTCGCAGAATTCGCTAATCAGTCGATTATGTTTACGGGGATTCCCTGAGCGCACTGCGCCTAATCGAAGTTCCGCGTAAGTGATTGCGGAAATATATAAATCGTGACCTGTCTGTGCCTTGTCCTGCATGGCGACCAACACTGACTCAGGTCGCTGCCTGATCACATAGCTACAAATATCAGTATCCAGCATGTATAGCGTCACAGTGTGACCCGATCATTAACCAGCAATTCGGGGCGGTCCTGCATAAAATCATCATCGGCCCTGGGTAAGGCCGTGAAGGATACCCAGTTTTTACGTACTGGCGCGATGATCAGCGTGTCGCCTTCTTTGCGTATGCTGACTTCGTCGATCCCCGAAAATTCAAAGACCTTCGGGATACGCACGGCCTGACTTTTCCCGTTGATAAACAGCTTTGCAGTTTTTGTCATCACCCACCTCACTATGTATATGCCTAGTATATGTTGATATCGGCCTATGTCAAGCATATATTCAGGTTATATTCCCGGCCCCATCGCCAGCACAGGGAGTGTGGGGAAAAAGATGATATTTTCGCCTAAACATTGTTCGACAGAACAGTACTCTCTTCACAGGTACGGTTTCGGTATGATAAGACCCCATGGAATTCTCACAATGGCTGATACTTGTAACAGGCGCAGCACTGGCAGCAGCTGTCGGCTGGCTGCTCGGCCACGCGCGTGCACAGCGTGATGTCGCGCGCCTGCGCGAGGACAATGCACGCCTGACCAGTCAGCTGGAAGCGCAGCAGGCCGCCTTCGAGGAAAAGGCACGCACGCTGGAGGACGTTCGCAGTCAATTTGAGACCACCTTCAAGTCACTCGCGGGTGACGTGCTTAAATCCAACAGTAGTGAATTTCTGAAGCTGGCTGAAACCCGTTTTAAAACACTGCAAACCAAAGCCAGTGGCGAACTGGAAAAACGTGAAAAAGCCGTCGAGAATCTGGTAAAGCCCATCCGGGAAACGCTGGATAAAACCGACCAGCACATCCGTAAAATGGATAAGGAACGTCACGAAGCTTTTGGTTCGCTCACCCAACACCTGGAGTTTATGGCCAAAGCGCAGGAACAACTCCAGGGGGAAACACGCAATCTGGTTAAGGCATTGCGGCGGCCTGAGGTACGCGGCCAGTGGGGTGAGCTGACACTGAAGCGGCTGGCGGAACTGGCCGGTATGGTCGAACACTGCGATTTCGAAACACAGCAAAGCGTCGACACTGAGCAGGGTAAGCAGCGGCCAGACATGGTGGTGCGCATGCCGGGCGGGCGCGAGATTATCGTTGACGCGAAAGCACCGATGGACGGTTACCTGGGTGCCGTCGAGGCCAAAGACGATAGCGAGCGTGGCCTGGAACTTCAGCGCCATGCGCGCAATGTCCGCGGCCGGGTGCGTGAGTTATCCAGCAAGGCCTATTGGCAACAGTTCCCTCAGTCACCCGATTTTGTGGTGCTGTTCATCCCCGGCGACCAGTTCCTGAGCTCGGCACTGGAGGTCGATCCAAAATTGCTGGAAGATGCCATGACGGACAAGGTGGTACTGGCGACCCCGTCCAGCCTGGTGGCGCTGCTGCGCGCCGTTGCCTATGGCTGGCGTCAAGAGGCGCTGGCTGAAAATGCCGAGCATATCCGCACCGTGGGCGAGGAACTGTACGAGCGCCTGAGCACCTTTGCAGAACACCTGGGGAAACTGGGTAACAGCCTGAACCGTAGCGTGGAAAGTTATAACAAGGCGGTTGGTTCGTTCGACAGCCGGGTACTTCCGGGTGCCCGCAAATTCAACGAGATGGGCATACAGGGCAAGAAAGACCTGCCGGAACCGGAACCCATAGAGCGTCTGCCCCGTACCGTACAGGGTGACACCGACCCACCCACCGATGTCCACTAGGGTACCAGACGAAGTCCTGCAAGGTTATCGCTGGTGTCGCACCCTCGCCCGCTCCCACTACGAAAACTTTCCAGTGGCTTCGTTTCTCCTGCCGACGCGGCTGCGCAATCCGGTAGCGGCTATCTACGCCTTTGCGCGTACCGCCGATGATATTGCAGACGAAGGTGACGCTACAACAGATGAACGCCTGCAACAGCTGGATGCAATGACACTGGCACTGGATGCGATCAGTTCAGGTACGACACCGGACGCTCCCCTGTACCAGGCTCTGGCCGATACCATAACGCGAAACAAGTTGCCGATCGCGCTGTTCCACGACCTGCTCAGCGCCTTTCAGCAGGATGTCGGCAAGCACCGCTACGCTGACTTCGGTGAAGTCATGGATTACTGCCGGCGCTCTGCCAACCCTGTGGGTCGATTATTGTTGTACCTGACGGGACAGGCCTCGGAGCGTAATCTGGCCATGTCGGATGCGCTCTGCAGCGCGCTGCAACTGGTCAATTTCCTGCAGGACATCGAACAGGACTACCGGGAAAACGGTCGCATCTATATCCCGCAGGATGAAATGCAGCGCTTCGCAGTCAGTGAAGTGGATATCGAACAACGGCGTAACAGTTTTCAGCTTAGGCTGCTGATACAGCACCAGATCCAGCGCACATCAAAACTGCTGCGCGCCGGTAGCCCGCTGGGGAAAGTACTCAAGGGCCGTTTCGGGCTGGAATTGCGCGCTATTATCCTGGGCGGGGCGCGCACACTGGAGAAGCTCTACCAGCAGGAGGATATGTTCAGCCGCCCGCGACTGGATTTTGCAGACCGCCGACGTATCGTCCTCGGCGCAATCAAGCAGGGTTTTACATAAGGACTCTAAGATTGCCGTCATTGCGATGCCTTGACCCGAAGGGTAAGGTACCCGTAATGACGACACGTCGGAGCCTCGTCAAATCAATAAATGCAGCTTTCGCTGCGACCACGCTTGACGTAAAGTTCGCACCATGTCTCCCGACCAGTACTGCCAGGACAAGGCCGCGAAAAGCGGCTCCAGCTTCTATTACAGTTTTCTGTTTATTCCCGCTGAGCAACGCCGTGCCATCACGGCTTTGTACGCCTTTTGCAGGGAAGTTGACGATGTTGTCGATGAATGCAGCGACCGCGATGTTGCGCGACGCAAGCTGGACTGGTGGCGCGAGGAAATTGGACGCTGTTTCTCCGGGCAGGCCCGGCATCCGATAGCACAGGCGCTGCAACAAGCGGTGCAGGACTACAACCTGCCGGTTGAGTATTTTCTGGAGATCATAGATGGCATGGCCATGGACCTGGACATAACCCGCTACGAATCTTTTAGTGAACTGGCGCTGTACTGCCATCGTGTGGCCGGCGTTGTCGGCCTGCTTTCCGCCGAGATTTTCGGTTATCAACACCGCGATACGCTGAAGTATGCGCAGGAACTGGGCGTGGCCTTGCAGCTTACCAATATCATCAGGGATGTGCGCGAGGATTCGGAGCGCGGCCGCATCTACCTGCCGCTGGACGAACTGCATGAGTATCGCATCAACCCGCACGACCTTTTACAAGGTACCGTAACAGACGGTCTGCACGAGCTGCTGGTATTTCAGGCACAGCGCGCACGCCAGTACTACCGGCGCGCACTGTCGCACCTGCCTGTAGAGGACCGTTATGCACAACGTAGCGGCATAATCATGGCCGCGATATACCAGGCCTTACTGAATGAAATGGAATCAGATAACTTTCGTGTAATGCAGCACCGTGTCAGACTTACACCGCTGCGTAAACTATGGATTGCATGGAAAATTTCTCGCAAGGAACGCCGCCGGCACCACCGGCATCTTAAAAACCCCGCGCATGCCTGAGCAACCATCTGCAGAGTATCCCGTCGTAATTGTGGGTGGTGGCTGGGCCGGTCTTGCCACCGCTGTTGAACTGTGTGCTCACCAGGTACCGGTCATCCTGCTTGAGTCCGCGCGACAGCTGGGCGGTCGTGCCCGCAGTATCCGTAGCGGCGACATGATTGTTGATAATGGCCAGCACCTGGTTATCGGCGCTTACCGGTCACTGCTGTCGCTGATGGAACAAGTGGGTATCGATCTCCAGCAGGTATTCCTGCGCCTGCCCCTTACGCTCAGGCTGTTCCAGGGAAACAAGCCCAGCCTGTATCTAAAGGCACCGTGCCTGCCGGCACCCTGGCATTTGCTGGGTGCAATAGTGTTTGCAACCGGACTCAGTCCCGGGGACCGGTTAAAGGCGTTACGCTTCGGACGAAAATTATCGACGCTCAGGATAACCAGTAATGGAGATATCAGTGTTCAGGCTTTACTACATAGTGAAACCCAGTCACCCGCGATCATTTCCAGGCTGTGGGAACCACTGTGCATTGCGACCCTGAATACACCCGTAGCCGAGGCCTCAGCACGAATATTTGTGCGCGTACTGAAAGAAACCTTCCTCGGCCTGCGCAAACACTCCGATCTCCTGATCCCTAAAAAAGAACTGAGTGATCTGTTACCGCGTCCCTGCGCCGAGTACCTTGAGCTTAACAAGGCTCGCGTAGAAATGGGGCAGCGCGTCACCGACCTGTCGATAAATGATAGCGGAGTTCAGGCCGTATCCGTTCGCAGGCGCACTATCAATGCCAGCCACGTGGTACTGGCAACACCCCATGTCATCAGCCGTCGCCTGATGTCCAGACACAAACTCTTGCAGGAGGTTTCTGCAAATCTCGCCGGGCTGGGTAACGAGCCGATAACCACACTGTATCTTCAGTATACGCCGAAAACACGATTGTCCGGACCTGTACTGGGGTTCGAAGGTGGACTTTCGCAGTGGGTCTTTGATCGCAGAGTATGTAATCAACCTGGCCTGATGGCTATTGTTATCAGCGCCAGGGGTAACCACGAAAACATGCCGGACGACGAGCTTACTGACAGAGTCGCGGCCGAACTTGCCGTCAGTTTCCCGGACTGGCCGGCACACACGCGCAGCCTGCTGATCCGCGAGAAACGCGCAACATTCTGCAGTCGGGCAGGCGTAGATCGTATCCGCCCCGCCAACAGTACACCGGTTCCCGGTTTGTGGCTCGCCGGTGATTACACCGCTACCGGCTTGCCCGCCACACTGGAAAGTGCCGTCCGCAGCGGGGTTAAATCTGCACAGGCTATTCTTGCCACCCTTTAAGGAACCTCTGATTAATTCGTCATGCCGGCGTATGCAGGCATCCAGGCTCTTGAAAACTCTGGATCCCGGCATACGCCGGGATGACGAAAAGCGAATTAATCAGAGCTTCCTTAGAGTATTCCTTCCGGGCGTACTAGTGCTAGAATTCGCCGATGCAGATACCCCACGACTGGCAAGCTGAAGAACAATTCCTTAAAGATCGCGTTATTCTGATAACCGGTGCCGGCAATGGCATTGGCGCCGCTGTCGCCAAAAGCTGTGCACATTTTGGTGCCAGCGTAGTTCTGCTGGATAAATCGGTACGCGACCTGGAGCAGGTTTACGACGCTATTGAATCCGCGGGCAGCGCCCAGGCCGCTATTTATCCGATGAATCTTGAGGGCGCGTCGGAGAAGGATTTTTTTGACCTGGCAAATACCATAGAGAAGGAATTCGGACGACTGGACGGTCTGCTGCATAACGCTGCCATGCTGGGTGCACTTATTCCTGTCGCGCATTTCGAAACCGATCTCTGGTTCAGGATACTGCAAGTCAATCTGAACGCACCGTTCCTGTTAACGCGTGCCTGCCTGAACCTTCTGATGCAAAGCCCGGATGCCTCTGTCCTGTTCAGTTCCGACGCTGTCGGCAGACACGGCAAGGCATACTGGGGTGCCTACGGCGCCAGCAAGGCAGCGGTGGAAAACTTCATGCAGACCCTTGCCGATGAAATGGAGGCCAATACCCGGGTACGGGTCAACAGCCTGGATCCGGGACCGGTTGCCACCGGACTGAGAAACCTCGCCTATCCGGGTGAAAATCCACAGAACGTTGCCAGCCCGGATAAAGTCGTACGTTCCCACCTTTATATATTGGGCCCGGACAGCAAAGGGATCACCGGGCAACAGTTCGAAAACTGACCCGCGCAGCCTGCCAGGGAAGCTCTGATTAATTCAGTTTCCGTCATTCTGGCGCATGCCAGAATCCAGTGGTTTCAATGACCTGGATACCGGCCTTCGCCGGTATGACGAGTGATCAGAGTTGCCCTAGTCCATAAGATCTATATGAATTCCCCGTGCTTCCAGCTCGTCTGCACGCGCCGAAATGTAACGCTGAAAGCTTGGCTGCGTCCGGTAAGCACCGGATAACACGTAATCCAGCGCGGACTGGGTGTGGAATGTTTTCAGGTAAGCCTCGGTACGGAATACTTCGCGGCCCTGGGCATCAAACATTACCATGGTGGGTGCATATTGAACATTCAGTTGCTTCGACCATTCAGCGGCATTGCTATCAACACCACCCGGCGTCTGCACCGCGGTTTTTGACCACATGTCCAGCAACACCACATCGAAGCGTTTTAACAGCTCGACACTCTCCTTGCGCTTGAAAGCGTCCAGGTGCAGTTCGTCGCACGGCTCGCATTCTTTTTGTTCGAACAAAACCAGCAGAGGCTTATCACTGTTCCGATTCGCGAGCCGATATGGCTCCTGTAGATAGCTCTTGTCCTGGTGCAGCTTGCCACTGGATGCCGGAGGCGACAGCTTCGCCCAGTACTCGCGGAAACTGATTTCCTTTTCCTTGTGCTGGCCCACGTAATCGACAACGGCACCAAACTTGTGCGGAGGGTAATACCCGTTCAGCCGCACCACTACTTCGCCCTGTTCATCCAGAAACAACAGCGTGGGGGTAAACATCACCTTCATATTTTCCGCAAACTGTTTTTCGCTGACACTAGCGCCGGTCAGATCCGTGACCTGGCGGTCACCCCACATATTGATAGCAATGACATCCATGGCCTTGCGGGTTTTTTCGCTGATATCACGCAGGCCAAAGTTGGTTTCCAGCAACTTTTTACAATAGGGGCATCCATCCTGATAGAAATACAGCAGGACGCGCTTACCGTGTACGCTCGCTTCACTGATGTCTTCCCGAAGATCCAGGAAGGATTGTTTGAACCAGTCCGGCTTGGGTTGAAAACCCGGATTTACGAGGCCGGCTTGCAAGACGTTCTTGTCTTGTTCCGGCTCCGCACCGTTTACCGGAAGAGTAGCCATCAGTAGTAGTAGTACAACAAAAAATCTCAGCGTCATTGAAAAGCTCCAGGGAACGAATCTCATCCGGTGGCAGAATACCCTATGTTGTCGAGCCAATACCGGAAGTGCAAGTCATAAAAGACGGAAATCTGGCGCTTGCCGGCGGCAAGTATGGGGCAAATATAACGACATATTTTTGACGGTTACATGAGCAGCCCGCAGGGTTAGTCTGATTTATCATTGTTTTTATTGAGTTTTCTGATTTTAGAATCCGGTGGCATGATTTTAGCATCTCGTTTGCCATGCGAGTGACCAAGCCGGAAACGCTTATGAACAAACCACTGCACAACATCGCCAGCAGCTTCAACGCCCCCTCGGCTTCGGCCGACGATCCGATAGTGCGCGAGCTGACTGCACAACGCGCGATGTCGATTACCCAGAGCCTGCAAACAAGTCTGGATCCGACACGCCTGATTGAAGTGTTCAGTATAGAAGTTGGCGCGCTGATTGTGCACCAGGGTGTGCGTTACCAGAATGATGATCTCGAACTGGATGTAAAGCTGGGTCGGCAGGCCCCTCACAGCTGCACCTACAATCTGAATATCGGTGACGAACCGCTGGGCAAACTCACTTTCCGCCGTGACCGGAAATTCAACAAAACTGAAATTGAGTCGCTGGAACAGCTTCTGTGCAGCCTGCTGTACCCGCTGCGCAATGCGCTGCTGTATCAGGACGCCCTGCAACTGGCACAGAAGGACCCGTTAACCGGTATCTATAACCGTGCTGCGCTGGATGACATGATGCAACGCGAACTCAGCCATGCCCGGCGTCAGGATTCCAGCTACGCGTTACTGATTCTGGATATTGATCACTTCAAGGCGGTCAATGACAAGTATGGACACATCATTGGCGACTGCGCATTGAAAGCCGTTGCCAACATGATAGGCACCTGCAAACGCGACGGGGATCTGTTGTTCCGTTACGGGGGCGAAGAATTTGTTGTCCTTATGCGCGACACGGACTTTGACGGTTCAAAACTTCTGGCCGAACGGATTTGCACTTTTATCGAAGCCAGTCCCTGCACCTGCTCGGGCGCCGATCTGGATATCAAGGTCAGCATCGGAGTCAGTGTTCTGCAGGAAAATGATAGTCCGATTTCACTGTTTGCGCGTGCCGATCAGGCTCTATACAGCGCCAAGAGGAACGGGCGTAACCAGGTCTGCGTTGCGGAACCGACGGAGTAGTAGGGGAACACCTGGTTTCGGCCTTTGAGCCTGGCCCGGTAAAGCGCCTTGTCAGCCCTGTCCAGTACTTTGTCGCCGATCTGGTGGCCGTGCCTGTCATTGATATCCTTGAAATGATCGATATCGACCATTAACAAACAAATACTCTTGAGTCCTTTCGGGGTCTCATCAAGGGATTCGGCCGGACGTTCATCGAAAGCGCGCCGATTCGCCAATTCCTGTGCCCTGCCGTTGTCCTGTTGATAATCCATATCTTGCCGGTCACCCTGTCCTGCCCGTTATTCAATGCTATTGTCTGGGTCTGCACACCCTGCCTGCGAACCGTTAAATCAAACAGACACCGCGATATTAGCATGATCCCTTGCTTTAAGCGTGCCGACACAGTTCCACATGTCGGGATTAACAGGCTCCGTTTGAAGCACTATCCGAAGCGCTTGTTTCCGACTATTTCCGCCAAAAAAAACAGATTCCGGGTGACTCGCCATAGCGACTAAATTTTAGTTCGACAATGTCGATTTTATCGAATATGTTGTTTATAACGTTTTTGGATAGAACGCCCAGCCAAGCGGGCAAATTCCGCTGCTGCCCGTGCTCTGATAAATACTTATTACAGTGAAAACAATAAGTTGTGCAATACCGTCTGATCTGTCTCCGGTCTACCGCGAGACCCGAACAGCGCGCGGCCGGCGGTTCCGGAGGCAGGTGGGAGGCTACCGCGGCTGCCACCGGTGGTGCAAGCCCGGCCTTAACTGGTGGCGCCCGCTGTATAGGCTGCTTATCCTGTTGTTTTTCATGTCTTTTTGTGAGGCTGCCTCCGCGCCGGTGAAACTTGTTATCCTGTACCCACAGGTCAGCGGTGCTTATACAAGGGTCTTCGACGAAATCATACGCGGTGTCAAAGAACACGCCGGGATCTCTGCCCGCTCTTTTGCGCTAAACAACGACACCAAACCGGAAAAACTCGAGCTGCTACTGAAAAATGATGCGGCACAGACTCTGCTTGTGCTCGGTCAGCACGGGTATCGGCTGGCACAACAATTAACGACTGCGATACCAACGGTAGTCGGAGCCGTGGTTACTCCCGCAACCGAATACCCGACAATAAGTCTAAGCGGGGATCCTGATGTGTTTTTTTCCCATCTAAAAAAACTGGCGCCAAAGGTTAAGCGCGTTTTCGTCGTCTACAGCGAAGCCAGTAGTGGCTGGCTGATTCGAATAGCTGAAACCTCAGCCAGGAGTCACGATCTGCAACTGGTCGCCCGGCCGGCCGAAAACCTGCGCGAGGCGGTACACCATTTCCGGGCCATACTCGACACAGCGCAGAGCGACAGCGATGCCATATGGTTACCAATGGACCGGGTCGTCCCGGAAAAGACCATCCTGCCAATCGCACTGGATGCGGCGTGGAAACGCCGCCTGATCATTTTTTCCAGTAACCCTTTATCCGTAAAACGGGGGGCATTGTTCGCACTCTATCCTGACTACAGATTGATGGGAGGCGCCCTGGCGGAGCTTTCTGTCAGACAATTGGACGGTGACATGAAGAAACGGGTAATACCGACCCGCAATCTGAAACTGGCGGTCAACCAGCGCACAGCATCCCATCTGGGCCTGCACTATACACGCCGGCAGCAGCAAGGGTTTGACCTTGTCTACCCGGCACCACGCTAAAGTTACCGGTATCCATGAAACGACTGACTGACAAGTTTCCCGCCATGAGCTTTCATCGCCGGCTACTGCTGATTTTCGCCATTGGATTAACGCTGCTTGCCATTGTCGCGTCAATAACCACGGCCTGGGTAACCAGTCGCCAGGTGCGTACCTTACTGATTACCGAAGGCCTGCAGATAACCGAAAATCTGGCAGAGCAAAGTGTACTGGCTCTGCTTTATGACAGTGGTGAAAATGCCATAGATGCAGTCCGCACCACACTGGCGTTCCCTGCGGTAAAACAGGTGACCATTTTTAACGCAGCGCAGCAGGCCATACTGGAGCAGGAGAAGGAGGAGTTTCCACAACTTCCGGATGATATTTTTCAAACGACAGACGGGAAAGCGCTTCTGGTTATGGAGCTGCCAGGGGAATGGCGTTTCATGGCGCCGGTATATTCGCCCGAAAATACCGGGTCTGAAGCAGACGTGTTGTTTTCAGCGCCCGCATTAAGACAGGAGCTGCTGGGGTATGTCTACGTCATCATGCACAAGGATACGCTGCATGATATTCAGGCCGCCACGTTCATCAATAACATGGCCATCGCCCTGGGTATCGCTGCTATCCTGATGCTGGTTTTGAACGCCAGTCTCACGCGCCTTACCAGGCCTTTGCGCACCCTGTCCACGCTCATGGGACATGCAGAAAATGGGGCGAAGGAAGTCTATGCAGAGCTGCATGGACCACAGGAAGTAGCGCATATTGCCAGCGCCTTCAACACGATGATGGCAAGTATCGCCGAACGTGATGCACGCCTGCGGGAACAAAACCTGCGACTGGAAACAGAAGTCTCCCTGCGCACGCGCGAACTGGTGCAGGCGCGCGATGCTGCACTTGAAGCGAGCCGCCACAAATCGGAGTTTTTGTCCAATATCAGCCATGAGCTTCGCACCCCGTTGCAATCTATTATTGGCTATACCGACGTGCTTATGGAATCGCTGGCAACCGATCACAATGGACAGTCGTTAAGCGATCTTGAGCGAGTCATGCGCAACGCCCAGCACCTGTTGTTGCTAATCGATACGATTCTCACGCTGTCCAAGATCGAAGCCGGGCGTATGGAGCTGGATATTGAACAGATTGAACTGCGCCAACTACTGGCCCAGGCAGAAGAGACAGTAGCTCCGCTAATGAAAGCAAACTGCAACAGACTACGCTCCAGCCTGAAGGATAGTGGACATACACTTGAACTGGACGCTGGCAAAATATTACAAATTATCCTGAATCTGCTGAGTAACGCGGCAAAATTCACCCATGACGGTGAAGTATTTATGCGTATCCGGCACAACGATTCAGAACTGGTCATCTGTATTGAAGATACCGGCATAGGCATCAGCACCGAACACCAGTCCATCATCTTTGACCCCTTCCGCCAGGTCGATGGCAGTAGCACCCGAAAATTCCAGGGAACAGGACTGGGTCTGTCTATTACACAAAGATTTTGCCAACTCATGGGTGGTGCGATCAGAGTGAACAGTGAACCGGGACGCGGGACGACCTTTACGGTCACCATCCCGTTGCCACTGCAAACCAATGTCCACCACGGCATCTCGTTCGACAAGCCGATGGAGTATACGGAGCTTATATGACAACAGCAGAACCAGGCATCCTGATCGTGAACACGGACAGACGGTCTCGCAGCTTATTGCGGCAAACCCTGGAACAAAACGGGTTCAGTAAAATATCAGAGGCGGAGTCCGGAACGGCCGCGATAGAAATACTGAATCTCGGGGCGATTGATATACTGATTACCGACATCGGTTTGTCGGATCTGGACGGCTGGCGGCTGACTCGCCTGGTTCGCTCGGGCGTTCTCAAGACCGCCGCCGACACCCCGATAATTATTGTCTCCACGACCTACAGTGAACGCATTGCTGAGATCACTGCCCGGGAATTTAGCGTAAATCGCTTCATTAATTTTGAGGAGCTACACCGGCTGCCCGCAGTCCTGAGGGATATCCAGGCGGGAGGATCTACCCTGCCGAGGCCGGCATTGCTACTCATCGAGGATCATCCTGATACCACGCAACTGGTTAAACGTGTACTGGAGCAGCGTTTCGACATCGAAACCGCAGCCGACGGCAAATCAGGCCTGGAGTTCTGGAATGCACGACGCCACGATCTGGTGCTTCTCGATATCATGTTACCGGTAAAATCCGGTGAACAAGTCCTTGCTGAAATGCTTGAAGAACACCCGAATCAGGCCATCGTGGTTATGACCGCACACAGTTCCGCCGCGCGTGCCAGCAGCCTGCTGCTGGGTGGGGCAGTGGATTTCATAGCCAAACCCTTTCGCGCAGAACAATTGCGTCACGTTTGCGATATCGCTGTACGTCGCGAGGATTTCATTGTCAGTAACGAGCAGTTTTCCCGGCGGCTGTCTGAATTACAGAAAAACGAGGAAAAGTACCGGCGACTGGTCGAGGCTCTCAGCGAAGATCACTTCTTCTATACCTTTAACCGTGAAGGAAATTTCACCTATATCAGCCCTTCTATAACCCGGGTGCTCGGATATTCCGAGCCTGAGTTTCTTACTTCCTGCACAACATATCTGTCCGAAAATATCGTCAACCGGAATGCCGCGCAAATGCGGACTCTCAGCATGAAAGGTGTGCAGCAAGCCCCCTACGAAATAGAAATCATACACAAAAATGGTGCTGCGCATCGGCTGGAAGTCACCGAATCACCTGTATTCGATGAACAGGGCGTCGTTATTGCTGTAGACGGGATCGCGCACGATGTCACCGAACGGATCCAGATGCAAAACCAGCTCCGCCAGGCACAGAAGATGGAAGCCATAGGACAGCTGACCGGCGGTATCGCTCATGATTTCAATAATATCCTGGGCAGCATTCTGGGCTACACGTCTCTCGCGCAACAAAAACTTCCGACTGATGGTGACCGCAAGCTGGCTGGATACCTGGCAGAGGTATATCGCGCCGGGGAGCGTGCACGGGACCTTATATCGCAGATGCTGGCCTTCAGCAGGGGTAGTGCCACCCAATCCCAGGCCATGGAGCTGACCCCTCTGGTCAAGGAATGCGTAAAGATGATGCGCTCTACGCTACCGGCAACCATTGACTTGCTGACAGATATCGCTGACGAGCTGCCTGCCGTCATGATGGATACGGTACAGCTGCACCAGCTGGTCATGAACCTCTGCATCAATGCACGCGATGCGATCGAGAATGAAAAAGGATGTATTGAATTAAGCCTGCATACAGCGACCGGAATCCGGGCTAACTGCAGTTCCTGCCATCACCCGATACAGGGAAACTTTGTGGAGCTGGTTACGCAGGATAACGGGCAGGGGATCGACGCTTCTGCACTGCCCAGAATATTTGATCCTTTTTTCACAACCAAGGACATCGGCAAGGGAACCGGTATGGGGCTGTCAATGGTGCATGGTATTGTGCATGGGCATGGAGGCCATATCCTTGTTGACAGCATACCTGGCAAGGGAACCAGCTTTCGCCTGCTGTTCCCACTGATCGGAATTACCGGCCTTTCAACGACCGGGCGCGAAAGTTCACCCGAACCGGTGCGCGGCAGCGGCCATGTCATGGTTGTCGACGATGATCCGTCACTGACGCTGTATCTGAAGGAGTTGTTACAGGAACGGGGTTATCGGGTTACAGCACTGACGGACGCGCGCGCAGCACTGGACCTTTTCGAACAAGATCCCGCAGCTGTTGACCTGCTATTAACTGACCAGACTATGCCAAAGCTGGCAGGCGACCAGCTTGCACAGGCCATGCTGGCACGACGGCCTGATCTGCCCGTTATTCTGTGTACCGGATATAGCGACCGTATCGATGCCGAAACAGCCGGACAACTGAATATTCGTGGCTATTTCACCAAGCCGGTAGACCCTGACAAACTGACCCGTCTGATGAACAACCTGTTAGCCACGGGCTGACACATGCGGGTTCATGGCAACTCACGCGGCGCCTGCCCCCGATACTCGATATCGTCACAGCGCAGAGGCAAAAACGCGTCCGGCGGTTTTTCCAGGGTATCGATATAACAGGCCGTCACACCACTGGTAACACACAATACACTCAGCCGGTAAAGCTCCTCGGCTTTATACCCATGGTCGGACAAAAATGCGGATACGTATCCACAAATATTCATGCTTTCATCAAAATCTCTTTGCAGGATAGCTTCGATGTCATAGGCGAGCTGCAGGTGCCGGCCGACCCGGAAGCCCAGCCGGGTGGCAACGTCCTCCAGAGCCGCGATTCGTTCATCTCCACTGGCCAGCGGCCTGGCGAAACCCATGATTTTCACTTTCCCGCGATGGCGTTTCAGCTCACCGGCGACAATGCTTTCTGCACTTGCCCCGGCGTCCCGCTCAGCACAGGCACACTGAATAAAATCCACACCGGCCAGAAAGGTCCGGCCACCGTACATACTGGAGTCTGCCGCCAGTGCCCCTGCCACACTCGCGGCTATCGCTGACGTACGCGCACTCCCGCCCAGCGCGCCGATTTGATTACACCAGATGCGTGGATCCGGCCAACTCATACAAATGTACGCAGCCTCGAGCCAGTCGGCCAGGCGACGCTCCGGCAGATGACCCAGTACGTTGAGCATCAGCACCTGAAAATACGATGCCTTGCCAACAAGGTCCTCCAGCATGTCATAGCCGTGGCAGAAGACACCTTTACCGGCCAGCCAGCCACCGTTGCTATGGTGAATAACACCGCGCTGCGCGTCCCAGAAACCGGTATCGCGTTTACCGTTTTTCGATAACATAATGCTCATCGTCCACGTAGGGCATGGCAGTCACAGGTTTATTGGCGAGCTCCATACCGTGAGCCAGCAGGCCGGGTGCACTGAGCAACTGAAATACCCCTGCACCGTCCCGTGGATAAAAACCAAGATCAACCAGGGCCGCTGCAACCACGCCTGTATTCAGCCAACCCAGACGCTGTGCAGCCAGGGCATCTGCAAAGGCGCAGCCCCAGCGCAGACCCGCTCCACTACCGGGCAAGGCGGCGAGCTGCCTGGCTATCTTCCCCGACAAACATTCGGCATCTGCAAAACGCCGCCCAAACCCGGGAGCAAGCCGCCAGTCTTCCTCTTCTGCGGGCATGGGGTGCTTTAACAAGTCGGACGCGAGCTGATCGGGATCAGCATCACGATGCTTGCGCAGAAAACGCATCGCCACCTCTACTTGACCGGCACCCAAATGGCTGCCACCCATAACCGTCAATGCGATAGGAAGAATATGCACGGGATCTGTCTTCCCTACCCCGGCATTCATGGCGGCCCGGGTAGCCGGATGCCTGGGGCCGGGATTAATCATAGCGATCATCAATGCTTCCAGCAGCATCGACTCATTCTTGCCGGGGAGTTCACCGCGAAACAACAGATACAACACGTCGACATAACTGCGCCCGCTCATTAACTCCAGCAGGTCATAGCCGTGGCAACGGCAGCTCTCGGTAATATACGGGTTTTCTGCACTGGCCTGCTCCTGCCAGATACGCGTGACGGTACGCTGTACAAACGACTCATTGCGTCTTTGCACCTTGACCCGTTGCCGCGTCATTGTTCCCCCTTGAGAAAGTAACGCAGTTCGGCGTAGACGCTGCGCCCCGCCAGCGGGTAGTCATTCGGAATAGCGCCGGTACTCGGTTCGCGTGCGTCTTCGTCAAACAGGTTGCGGACAGACGCAGCCAGCTGCCAACGCCTGGCTATTCGTTTGCGCCGCAGCGTTACATTTACCAGGGTATAGTCGTCAATGTTGCTGCGCGTGTCGCCTGCCGCCCGTTTGCGGTCGCTTACATCGATCAGTTGTGCATCAAATGACCAGCCGGGCAGGAAGCGCCAGCGCGCATCGAGGTAGATTGTTTGCCCGGGCGCATCCGCAATGCGGTCGCCGGTTTGCTTGTCCTCCGAATTCTGCCAGGCATAGTTCCCGTCCAGACGCAGCTTTTCAAACGGCTGCCAGCTGGCTTCCAGTTCAAAACCATGTCCCTCCTGGTCCCTGGCATTTTGTGCAGTATTGGTGGTCGCCGACAAGGGGTCCGGTACGAACTCGATAATGTCATCAATCTCATAGTAGAACAGATTCAATCCGGTCTGCAGATTGAATGTGGGGCGGTAATCAAATGCGAGTTCAAACGTGTCGATGGTTTCCGGATCGAGATTCGGATTACCCAGAATAACCGGGTTGTTAATGGAAAATTCTTCGCCAAAGGAAGGCGCCCGGAATGCGCGGCCATACATAAATTTAGTGGTCAGGTTGCGCAGCGTAGCCCACACCAGTGCCAGCCGTGGATTTACGGTACTACCGAAATCCGAATAATGATCGTAACGTACACCAGCCGTTAATTCCCAGTCGCTGGCAAAAGCCCATTCATCCTGTACCGACAAAAACCCTATCTTTCGTTCCTCGTCCTCTATAAAAATATAGGGGGTATTGGTAACGTCAGTCAGCGTACCGCCAATCGGCGATACCGTGCCATCGATGACTCCGGGGCCAAAGTTCTTGCTTTCCTTCGAACGTCCCTGCTGATACTTAAAGCCCGCGGCGAGTCGAATATTGTGGCGCGCCAACCCGCTGTACCTGGCTGTCGATTCCACAGAACGTGTGCTGTCCGTACCTCCGGGTCTGCCGATAAGACCCTCCGGAAAATCAACAATCCCCGCCGGGTTCGTGAAATTGACATTCCCGTCAGCACCGATCGGCAATCTCGTTCCGGGCGGAAACAGCTTAAAGCGCGCGCGCTCGTCCAGATACTGGTAGGTAAACCGTACAGCGAGATCCCAGTCCTCGACAAGATCCGCATTGTTGTAGCGCGCATCAACCAGGTACTGCTCCACATCCTGTTTACCATAAGGGTCGAGAGCCTGGGCACTACCGGGACCTACTCCTGCCCCGTCCTGGATCCATGCCCACATACCTAACTTCCAGTTGCCACGCGCAATATCCAGCCGGGTATTCAGCATCTCATAGCCGGTATCCAGCGGGCCGGGAGCCAGAGAGGCGCGGGTTCCGAACGCAGTATCCAGCGTAGTCTGCGTATCCGAATTCACCCGGCGATCCCGGTCACCATCGCTGCGGTTGTATTCCATGTTGAAGGCGACATCCCAGCCACCCGGGGTTCCACCGTATTGCAGCCAGGCGTCCCGGCTATCAAAGGAGCCTTTGCGCGCACCCACACGGGTACCCCCTATTTCGCGCGCACTCTTGGGAATAATATTGATAACACCGGCAAAGGCGTCGGCGCCATAAACCGCCGAGCCAGGCCCGCGAATCACTTCCACGCGTGAGATTCCCGCCACCGGCAAACGGAGCGTCGGAGCACGGCCCCCGGTAAACAATTCGGTCATGGGGACACCATCCAGCAATAACAATACCTGGGGATTCTGGCCAGTATGAATACCGCGAATGGAAAACAGGGAATTGAGGCGATTGGATGAAATGGATACGTGCAGACCCGGTACCATCTCCAGTGCTTCATCGAGGACAGTTGCACCGGTAGCTTCGATATCACTGGCGGTAATCACCGTTGCCACTGACGGTGCCAGGCGAATCGGCTTACTGGAGCCGGTGGCAATACTGACGCTTTCCTCGTCTTCGTAGAGCAGCATCAGCTCTTCCTCACTGTTGAAGCCCTCCTCAGCGAAAGCTGTGGTGATCATCAGCAGTAACCCCAGGCCGGCCAGCCCGTTTATCAGGTAAACCACTGACCTTACCTTCGCACTATAGTTGCCGACACAAAGGAATCAGCCGGCAAGCCGGATCTGCAGCCACTCTCAACCATCGATAGTCTTATCTGAACGCAATACCTTCATCCTGGCCTGCATGGGAGGCACTTCCTCGGGATCTATATACACATCAAACAGGGTTGGCCGACTGGCCTTGCAGACCGCCGGCATATCGATACAGGCAAAATCATCCGGCCCCTGAATAGTGTAGGCCTGTGCCCCCATAGCACGCGCAACCCCGGCGAAATCCACCGGTGGCAGCTCGAAACCGATGGGTTCACCGCCACCCAGACGCTGGCCATGCTTGACCATGCCAAGCGCCTGGTCATTCATGATCACAAAGATCACCGGCAATCGATGCTGCACTGCGACGGTCAGTTCCTGCCCGCTCATCAGGAAGCTGCCATCACCCGTAATACAGACAACCGGCGCACTCCGGTTGCCCAAAGCAGTACCTACCGCGGCGCCTATTGCCCAGGTCATGGCACCATACCCCATTCCTGTTCTGAAATGACCGCCTTGTTTAAGATGCAGATAGTGAGTCGCCCACGCCCAGCTGTTGCCCGCATCACAAACAAAACGCGTATTGTTCGGAAACCGTCTGCTCAACTCACCCATCAGGCGCTGCGGCTTTATCGGGATCTCGTTCGACAGGTACTTCTCCGTCTCATCCAGCGCTACTTTTTTCGGCGTCCCAAAGGTAACACTGCTGTTCGGCGCCTGCCAGCTCGATAGCGCCTGCCGGGATGCCTCGCGTCCACTCGAATACGGGCCGCCATTAAACAGATTCTGTTCCTGCCGGTCTACGCTGGTAAATACCTGGATCAGGTCCGAGAAGATCGTTCGCAGGTTGCCGTAGACATGCAGGCGTGCCATCGTCGAGTGAATAAAATTCTCCATGGTCGCATCGATATGGATCAATTTTTCATTCAGCAACGCTGTCGCGTCCCATCCATTGGTGGCCAGTTCATCCAGACTGGTGCCTACCGCCAGCACCAGTTCCACCTCGTCGTCCAGCAATGCATCCCGGGCACCGGAATGTCCGGCAAAACCGAAGACCCCCCGGTACAGGTGATGGTGTGCGTCGATGCAGCCTTTTCCCGACGGCGTGGTAACAATTGCAGCACCCATCAGTTCCGCAAACTGCATTATCTCATCGACACTTCCGCGGCACTCGCTGCCCAGAAACAGGACCACCCGGTGCGCCTTAAGCAAAGCCTGGCAAAGCGCATCAAAACTCTGTGTATCCGCCACGTCAGGCTGACGGAACAGTGTCGCAATGTCACAGGGCTCTACCCCTGGCTCGACCGCAAGACCCTGTATATCGACCGGGATACTAATGTGTGCCGGTCCCCCGGGTTTGCGGTAGGCGGAGACCATGGCTTTAAGCAGTTTTCTTTCAAGCTGGTCAGGATGAGATACCAGGCTGTTGTAACAGGTACAGTGCTGGAACATGCCAACGGTATCCACGGCATCACTGGATGACTCCTGCAGAGCACCACCACCGAAACCCGGCAACGCCGTCTGGGCAGTGATAACCAACATCGGAATGTGGTCGGCATAAGCTGATGCGACACCGGTAATCAGGTTGGTGGTACCCGGCCCCGTGGTAGCGCAGCAGACGCCCAGCTTCCCTGTTTCACGCGCATATCCGTCCGCCATGAATGCCGCCCCGGCTTCATGGCGGGCCACAATTACCTGCAAGGCGCGGGTAGCACGCGGCGTTTTGCGCGACAGCACTCTGGGCGCGAGACCACTCGGTATTTCAGATGGGTCATACTGCGACTGATGTGCCAGCGCGTTGAAAAAGGGCTCAATAGCACCGCCGGGTACGCCGAACACGTACTCCACGCCTATCTGGGCAAGGTAAGCTACTATCAGGTCCGCATAGGTTCGCTGCCGGTTAACAGCCGGCACTCCCCTGGAGCCAATCTCTGTCAGGTTTGAAGGCATCTACACTCGGCCATACAGGGCGTCCATGAACGCCGGTTTAACCAGGAATCCCATACAGGGTTTGTGCGGAACGACCCTGTTCCCTATGGCCTCAGACTGGTGCCATTACACCAGCGGATAACCCGATTGCCTCCAGCAATTCGTCGTTCGGAAGTGGTTTAGGTAGACAGATTTCTGCGCCTGCGTCGAGAATCCGCTGTACATTGCCGGTTGTGTGGTAACCGGTCATCGCGATAATCCGCACCGCTTTGGTATTTGGATCCTCTTGCATCTGACGGCACACACCGAACCCGTCCAACCCGGGCATCATCAGGTCCAGCAACATGATGTGCGGCTGGAAAGTCTGAACTTTTGCGCCGGCTTCAAAACCGTCATGTGCAGTTTGCGTACTAACCGCCTCCTCCCGGTTCGCGAACAGTTCCACCAGGTAGCCGGCCAGTTGCTTGTCGTCATCGACAATGAGGATGCGCAGCGAGTCACCTTCGGGTGGCTGCAACGCAATGCCACGCTCGCGGGCAAATCGCTCTACGTCATGGCGCAGAAAGCGCCGGTGTCCCCCGGGCGTGGTCAGCGCACTCAGACCACCCTTCTGCGCCCATTGCCGCACTGTCACCGGTGATACCATCAACAACGTGGCAACATCATTAGGTGTTAGATAAGATTTCCCTTTCTTTCCGTCACTTACGATACGCACTCTTCACAACCCCCTGTCTAAAAAAAACCCTTCCGCATAGCCTATCACCCAAATATAGCGATTTCTACGTTTTAATCGCTTTTTTTCAGCCCGCTACGCGCGCAGTCATCCTGTTTGCCCATTCTGATGCTAACCTCAAAAACGTCTGAACAGGACCGAATACTCGGACTGGAGACGGGTGCTGACGACTACGTCACCAAACCGTTCAGCATTCCTGAATTGATGGCGCGCATCAAAGCGCAGTTGCGGCGCGTCAAGGCCCTGCAAAACGGTGGTACAAACTCCGAACCACAGCTGCGCGTTGGTGACCTCCTGATCGATGGCGCAAGATATTTTCTGCGACCCGGGTCCCCGTAGAAGGCAAGGAATTCGGCTATCTGTATGTCGTATTGCGGGGCGAGGAATACGAACGTATCGAACAGGTGTTTCAGCAGAATTTTCTGTTGCAACATCCGGTAACGCATTGCAGCACACCGGCGCTGAAGGTGAAGTCACCGTATCTCTGCGACCCAATGAATCAGCTACCGATGTTGCAGGGCCGCTCTCCCGACTCGCCGGCTGGGTCTACCAGATACCGC
>CAJXFW010000033.1 GCA_913053655.1 uncultured Thiogranum sp.
GGCTGTCGCGGTCAGGAGACCGCTCCTACGGGGCGAAACCAAGCGGGCTAGTCGTCGTCGCGCATGAATCCGCGGCGGATCCAGTAGTCCATGCTGAAATAGCGCCCGGAGCCCATAAAGAACAGCACCAGCAGCATGATGAAGTAGGTGGCGGCCCATTCGAGACCGTTATTGGAGATGACGAAATTGCCACTACCGGTCAGCCAGTCGTAGTTACCGTATTCCTGGAGCAGATTGCGCGCAGCCTCCATGCGTTCCATGGCGAGGGTCATATCGGCTGGTGGGTAGGGGCTCAGCGGGTCGACGATAGCCTGCCAGCCATGCTGCCAGTGCACTGAAACTGCTGCTACGACCATGGTTGCCATCAAGGGTATGGATATCCAGCGCACTGCAAAGCCAACCAGCAGCAGTATAGCGCCGCCCACTTCGGTCAGTGTCGCGGCCCAGGCCATAACTTCAGGGAACGGCAGCCCCAGCCCCCAGTCCGGGTTACCGAACCATGCGACGATACTGTCCATATCTGCCAGTTTGTTATTGCCGGCTATCCAGAAGACGGGTACCAGGTACGCGCGCAGTACCAGCGGCGCCAGAAAATCCAGGCTGCGTGTTTTGTCCAGCAATCGTTGTAGTTGAATCAGGGGGTACATTTCTGCGTCTCCTTTCGGGTTATTTTTCTTTGCCAGGGCACATCGGAAGCCCCCTGATTTTCATGGAAGCGTATCCAGTATGATGCCGCGTTGCCGCCACTCTTGCAGGATTTGTTCCCCGCCGCTAATGACAGTATCCGGATCCGGATGCTGTAGTTCATCGGCTATCATTACCAGTGCCTCGCGTCCGCTGCGCGTTGAGTCTTCCTGCAGCAGGGCAAACAGGCGAGCGCTGACCTGGTTTAACTCGATGAATCCGACGTCATCCCTGTTGTCTCTGTAGACCAGCAGATACGTGGTCTGTTCGCCCGGCTTATCGGGTATAAAGTCCGGGCTGATTTGGTGGACCGGGTAGCGGTAGGATAGTGGCCAGGCAAGGGGCGACAGGACCGGGATGTTGTCGAGCATGTCGTCATGTGGCTCCGCTGCGACCGCAGCTGCTGCGCTATCGGCAATCGACAGCGCCAGTTCCACCCATTCATAGTGCGCAAGTTCGAGTAGAAACGGGAAGTCGCCCGGGTGTTCTCCGCGTTCCTGTTCCAGGTAGTTTAAAAACTCGCGGGAAATTTCCAGAAACAGTGGTGAGTGGCACCGGTGATGGGCGAAAAAAGCGCGTGCCAGCGCGTGCCACCGGGTATCGTCCATCAGTTCGCGCAATACCGGGAAGCCGCTCGACAGGAACCCTTCTACATTATTGTAGAAAAGCTCCCGGTAGATCTTCATGCGGCGATCTTCTACATGGGCCGGTGCCCTGTTGTGTTCCGGGTCACGGATATGTGCGGCGAACTCATACTGCCGCTGCATGAACTCCGGTTTAGCTGAGCCGGGCATGTGCGGATGCTTCCTCGCGTGGTGTCCATTTTTCCTGCAGTGCTGCAATCCGGTCGATCTCAGTGAGCAACTCCGGGACGGGGGGAATATTAAAATCACGTTCCAGCAGGGTAGGCACAACGCCACAGTGTGCATAGGCCTTGTCCAGCAGGTTCCAGACGACATCGATAATATCGGCGCCGTGGGTGTCGACAATCAGGTCCTCGGCTTCGTTGAAGTGCCCGGCAATGTGAAAATACATCACCCGCTCGGCGGGCAATGCGGTTAGAAATTTTTCAGCATCGTAATGGTGGTTGATGCTGTTTACGTAGATATTGTTTACATCGAGTAACAGGTCGCAGTCGGCTTCCTGCAGGACGGCGTTAATAAAGTCAATTTCTTCCATTTCCTTTCCGGGCGCTGCGTAATAGGACACGTTCTCTATGGCGATGCGGCGCTCCAGGATGTCCTGGGTACGACGAATGCGCCCGGCCACGTAGTGGATTGCCTCTTCGGTAAAAGGAATCGGCATCAGGTCATAGAGATGGCCATCGTCGCTGCAATAGCTCAGGTGTTCCGAATAGCCACGGATACCATGCTGATCCAGGAAGTGTTTGAGACGGTGCAGAAAGGTTTCGTCGAGAGCGGAGGGGCTGCCGATTGACAATGAAAGCCCGTGACAGATAAAGGGGTGGCGCTCGGTAAAGGCGCGGAACTGTTTGCCGTAGCTACCACCAACCCCGATCCAGTTTTCCGGCGCGACTTCGTAGAAATCGACCTGCGATGGCGGCTGGTCCGCGAGCGGACCCATCAGGGTCCGCCGCAGGCCGAGTCCGGCACCGTGAACGGGGTAACGTGACGCCTTCACGGTTGTTGCGGTTTACTTACTACCGCCGCACTTGCCTTCCTTTCCCTTCTCCATCTTCTCCATCTTCTCCATCTTCATCTTTTTCATCTTGTCTGCACCGCATTTACCTTCGCCGCATTTACCTTCTTTCTTCATCTTGGACATGTCCGCTTTATTCATCTTGCTTTCACCGCACTTGCCTTCTTTTTTCTTCATGTGCGATGTGCCGCATTTGCCTTCCTTCATGTCACCTTCGGCAACCCTGTAGCCGCTTGACAGCTCAGTCATGCCGAAGGGATTTTCCGCCGCATTGGCGATGGAAGCGCTGGCCAGCGAGGTGACAAAAGCAGCGCCGAGGGCAACAGCAACGGGTTTCAGAACAGTTTTTTTGGACATTGGATACGCCTCCTAAAGGCTTTGAATATTAATTGGCAGTACCAGGTACCGCTGTTTAACCGGCATTTCAGGCTCCTAGTCATCCTGAATGACAGCCTCTACGACCCGCCGGGTGGAGAAAAGTTTCCGGGCCTTGGCAGCCCGGAAACGGGGAAAGGGGGGATTTAACCGTGTGCTGCCGATACTGCGCAATCCAGCCGTCCTCAGCCAGGGTTTCTATACAGGCGATATACCGTTCTTCATCGGGCAATTCACCGTCTCTTTGTGCCTGCCAGATCATTTCCGCCAAGCATTCCATTAGCGTGTGTTGCAGCTCGTCCCGATTCTGCCCAAACAGCATTGCCATTCCCGATAACCAGCCGCGGAGAGTACCCAGTTCAGACCACTGGATGCAAGTATTGACTGTCGCCGATTGGCGTCAGGTTTCCGTCTTATGCCGGTATTCGCACAGATCCTCGATGATACAGCTGCCACAACGCGGGGTGCGGGCGACGCAGGTATAGCGCCCGTGCAGGATCAGCCAGTGGTGAGCGTCCTGTTTGAATTCGTCGGGTACAAACTTCAATAATCGGTTCTCCACCTCAACAACATTTTTGCCCGGAGCGACGCCTGTCCGGTTTGAAACACGAAATATATGGGTGTCCACCGCGATAGTCGGCTGGCCGAACGCCGTATTCAATATGACGTTGGCGGTCTTGCGCCCGACACCCGGCAGGGCCTCGAGTGCGGCGCGCTGGTCCGGGACCTTGCCCTGGTGCTGTTCGACCAGTATTTGGCATGCAGCGATCACATTTCTGGCCTTGTTATTGTACAGACCAATAGTTTTGATGTGTTCCCTCAGGTTCGCTTCGCCCAGTTTGAGCATCGCCTGCGGCGTCCTGACTTTTTTGAACAGTGCCCTGGTGGCTTTGTTGACGCCGACATCGGTGGATTGGGCAGAGAGTGTAACCGCGACCAGCAGCTGGAAGGGGTTGCTGTAACCGAGTTCGGTCGTGGGATGGGGGTTTTCGTTACGCAGCCGGGTGAATATCTCGATCCGTTTTTGCTTGTTCATTCCGTGATAGCGGGTTGTTCAGTGTGCGGCTTGTACAGCCGGGTCGCCGGGTACCTGGACAACTTCCGATCGGGCCTCTTTGCGCTTGTCTATAACATTTTTCATGGCGATGAGTAGCCCGAGTCCAATAAAGGCGCCGGGGGGAAGCACGGCGAGCAGGAAGCCGTGGTAGCCACTGACAAAGTGGATGGTCATCGAGCGGGCAGCGTCGCCGAACATCAGGTGTGCGTGTGAAAACAGTGTTCCGTGGCCGATGATTTCCCGCAATGAGCCGAGTGTCACCAGCACCAGCAGGAAGCCAAGTCCCATACTGAAGCCGTCTACAAAAGAGCGGCCCACGGTGTTTTTCGAGGCAAAGGCTTCGGCTCGGCCAATGATTGAGCAGTTGGTGACGATCAAGGGGATAAAAATTCCCAGTACCTTGTATAGCTCGTAAAACCAGGCACTCATGGATAGCTCGATGATGGTTACAATCGAAGCAATAACCAACACAAATACCGGAATACGAACTTCCGGCCGTACCAGTTTGCGGATCATCGAAACCGTGACATTGGAAGCGACCAGAGTAATCAGGGTAGCAAGCCCCAGGCCAAGACCATTGACGAAGGTACCTGTGACCGCCAGCAAGGGGCATATGCCCAGTACCTGGACCAGGCCAACATTGTTGGTCCAGAGGCCGTCACGCACAATATTTTTCAAGGAATTCATGGAGTAGTCGGTATTTTCGGAGCCCGTTCGAACAGGTGCTGTTTATTCCGCTTGAAGTATAACAAAGCTTTGTGGACGGCTTTCACGACAGCTCGAGGGGTAATGGTCGCGCCGGTGAACTGGTCGAACCGGCCACCATCGCGTTTTACCCCCCAGCCCTCTTTTGAGGGATTGGACAGTGATTTACCATTAAAGCCCAGAATCCAGTCAGATCTGCTCGCTTCAATGCCATCTCCCAGTCCGGGGGTTTCGCGATGTTTGATGACACGTACCCCGGCTAGTGTTCCGTCCAGGTTGATCGCGACGAGCAGCCTGATGTTACCGTTATAACCGTCCGGCGCCACCGGTGCCAGCACAGCGGCTATCGGCCATCCGTTTTTGCGCGCGCGGTATACGGGAACCGGTTCGTTGGTTCCCAACAGCTCACTGTTGTGTACCATCAGGATGTCGGAAAAAATATCGTTGTCGTAACGACTGGAGGGTAGCAGTTCATTCAGGTTTTTCAGCAATGCCCGGCGCTGGTTTTCGGCGATACGTTCTGCGGTACTGTCAAAGGTGAACGCCACCAGCCCAGTGCCGATTACGGCGAACACGAGCAAAAATATCGCAGAAATAAAAACCGGCCGATAGGTCATTCAGCCTTCCTTCTGATCACGGTGTCCGAACGCGCGCGGTGGCGTCAGGTAGTCGATAGTGGGCGCCGCCATATTCATTAGCAGGACCGCGAACGCAATGCCTTCCGGGTAGCCACCCCAGGTGCGGATGATATAGGTCAGAATGCCGATACCGGCACCGTAGTAGAGGCGTCCGCGATGGGTCGTTGCTGCCGATACCGGGTCAGTCGCAATAAAGAATGCCCCGAGCATGGTAGCGCCGCTGAACAGGTGGAAGACCGGGGAGCCAAAGCTGTCGGCGTCAGCGATGTAGAAAAGCAGGGACACGAGAAACAGGGCGCCGAGCATGCCCGCAGGTATCTGCCAGTGTATGGCGCGCTTTTGCCACAACCACAGCCCGCCGAACAGGAAGCCGACATTGATCCATTCCCAGCCGCGCCCGGCGAAGCTGCCATAGCGGGGGTCAGTGAGTATTTCACTCCAGGTGAAATTCAGGCCGATGCGCGTTTTGGCCATATCCAGTGGTGTTGCCATAGTGACGCTGTCGAGGGTTGCACCAGCAGGTAGCGCTTCTGTAAAGACCAGGCGCAGCGTGTCGGCCAGGCCGAGCGTTTGGGCGTCGATGCCCTGTGGAGGCGGCCACAAGGTCATCTGCAGCGGGAAGGAAATGATCAGTACGACAAAACCCACCATGGCGGGATTGAAAGGATTGTAGCCCAGTCCGCCATACAATTGTTTTGCTATCACAATGGCGAACAATGCACCGACCACCGGAATCCACCAGGGCGCCAGCGGTGGCAGCGATAGCCCCAGCAGCAGGCCGGTCAGTAGCGCACTGCCATCATAAAGTGTCGGCATCACCGGCTGACTGCGCAATCGCAGCATAGCGGCCTCGGCGAGCAGCGCGGTTGCCGAGCCGATGAGCAGGTTGAACAGGATGCCCCAGCCAAAAAACCAGAGCAGGATCAGTGTGCCGGGTATCAGGCCCAGCATGACCTGTGTCATAAGCCTGGACAGGTTGTTATTCAACGGTAGATAGGGAGAACTCTGTGTCGGGAATTCCATCAGGGCTGGCCGCTGGTTGAGGCGCGACGGCGATCGACTTCAGCAATTTTTGCCTGCTGTTCTTCGGTGAGGTTGCCGGTGTTACGCGGTCCTGCGGATTGTGCTTCTTTTTTTGCCTTGACGCGCTGCAGCGCGGCAGCAATTTCAGCTTGCTTGGCTGTGGCATCGCCAACCTTGGGTTTAAGTGCTTTTCTCGCCCTGGCACGACGTTCTTCCAGTGCTATCTTTTCCTGCTCCAGGCGCTCGATGCGGAACTCATGGCGCTGGCGGGCCATATCGGAAAACTGCCGTTCACTATCCAGAGACCATATCTCCGTTTTCGCAAACCGGTAGTACTGGACCAGCGGGATATGACTGGGACACACCTGTGCACAGCAACCGCATTCGATGCAGTCGAACAGGTTGTAATCCTGGATATTGTCAAAGTTCCGGGCGCGTGCATACCAGTACAGTTGCTGTGGCAACAGACCGGCGGGACATACGTCTACGCAGTCGCCACAACGGATACAGGCGCTGGCTGCGGTAGCCTGTGGTGTTTCCCGGTAGCTCGCCGCAAGGATGCAGTTTGTGGTTTTGATGGCGGGTACGGCGTCGCTGGCCAGAGAGAACCCCATCATGGGCCCACCCATCAGCAGTCTGGCTACCTCATCCGTATAGCCGCCACATTCCTCGATGAGTTCGGCCACCGGTGTACCGATACGCACTTCAAGATTGGCGGGTTGCCTGACGCCTTCACCGGTCACCGTTACCACCCGTGATATCAACGGCTCACCCTGTAACAGTGCGCGTGCAATGGCGGCGGCAGTACCGACGTTATGACAGACGATGCCCAGATCAAGCGGTAACCCCTGGCTGGGGACTTCTTCGCCGGTCAGTGCATAGATGAGCTGTTTTTCACCACCGGCTGGATAAATTACAGGCACCGGTGTTATGCGTATAGCGTCCTCACTCAACTCTTCCAGGCAACGCTGCAGGCTCTCGATCGCCTGCGGCATGTTGTTCTCGACACCAATCACAACCTGCCGGGCGTTGAGGGCGTGACGCATAATGCGTACCCCGTCGATAATGTCTTGCGGACGATGGCACATCAGTGCTTCGTCGCAGCTGATGTAGGGTTCGCACTCGGCTGCATTGATAACCAGCAGTTCGATTTCCCGCTCCGGCCCGGGGTTGAGCTTTACTGAGGCAGGAAAGCCGGCGCCTCCAAGGCCGACAATGCCTGCATCGCGAACCCGCTGCCGGATTTCGGCCGGGTCGGCATCAAACACGGTGTCCATCTTCAGGCCGGTATCGACGGGTTGGTCTTTGCCGTCTGTTGCAATCACGATACAGGTAGCCTGCATACCGGAAGGGTGTGGAACCGGGTAGTCACCGATGGCGACGATCTTGCCTGAGCTCGAAGCGTGTATCGGTGCGCTGATGTAGACCGGTGAACGGGCGACCAACTGGCCCTTCAGGACCTCGTCGCCAACTTCAAGCAGCGGTTCGGCTGCTTCGCCGATATGCTGGCTCAGGGGAATATACAGCTGTTCGGGTATGCTGCAGGCACGTAACGGCTGCTGCAGTGATTGTGCCTTGTTCGCATCGAGATGCAAACCGCCGGGGATGCGTCTGGGCTGTTCCAGTAGGGTGACCATTTGATACTGTATTGTACAGAGTCCAGTGGGAAAAATACGCTGCCTCCGGACGCGTTATTGATTTGAATCAAGCCGGGACCTGGCAGAATTATTCGGTAGTTTCGGTGACAGGTCTCTCCGTGTCTTGCGGGTAAGGCCACTTCCAGCGGCTTATGGATTTCTTAAGCGGTACCATTTCGATACAGTCAACCGGGCAGGGTGGCAGACACAGGTCGCAACCGGTGCATTCGCTTTCGATAACGGTATGCATCTGTTTGGCCGCGCCAAGAATGGCATCTACCGGGCAGGCCTGGATACACAGTGTGCAGCCGATACAGACCTGCTCATCGATGACTGCAACCTGTTTTTCGGTATGTTTGCCGTATTCGGCATTTAACGGCATGGGGTCGACGCCGAGCAGTTCTGACAGCGCCTGGATACCGGCCTCACCCCCGGGTGGGCACTGGTTGATGTCTGCTTCACCACTGGCGATGGCTTCGGCATAGGGTCGGCACCCGGCATAGCCACACTGGCCACACTGGGTCTGTGGTAACAGGCTGTCAACCTGATCAACAATCGGATCGCCTTCGACCTTGAAGCGGATCGCGGAAAAACCCAGTAACAGGCCGAACAGGGCGGCGAGGGTACCGATGGCCAGCATGGCAGTGAGCATGATACTTTGCCGCTAGCCTTTGATCAGCCCGGAGAAGCCCATGAAGGCCAGCGACATCAGGCCGGCGGTCACCAGCGCAATGGCAGAGCCCCGGAAAGCTTGCGGAACATCGGCAACCGCAATACGCTCGCGCATGGCGGCAAACAGAATCATCACCATGGAAAACCCGACCGCTGCGCCAAAACCGTAAACCGCAGATTCAAAGAAACCGTGTTTCTCCTGGGTGTTGAGCAGCGCGACACCGAGTACCGCGCAATTGGTGGTAATCAATGGCAGAAAAATACCCAGTACCTGGTAGAGCAGTGGACTGGTCTTGTGCACCACCATCTCGGTAAACTGCACAACGACGGCAATGACAAGAATAAAGGTAATGGTGCGTAGATATTCGAGCCCCAGTGGTGCCAGCAGGTATTCATCGGCGAGGTAGCTGCATACCGACGACAGGGTCAGTACAAAGGTAGTAGCCAGCGACATGCCGATAGCAGTTTCCAGCTTGCGTGATACGCCCAGGAAGGGGCACAGGCCCAGGAATTTCACCAGCACGAAGTTGTTCACCAGAACGGTGCTGACAAGAATGAGTGCGAACTCGCCCATACTGTTTACTTGACTTTCATTCCAGGTTGCGCGCCTTGATGGGGTTCAAGGATGAACAGATCTTTACCACCGGGGCCGGCAGCCAGCACCATGCCTTCGGAAATACCGAAGCGCATTTTTCGCGGTGCCAGGTTGGCGACCATGACGGTCAGCTTACCCTCAAGATCCGCCGGCGCATAGGCGCTTTTTATTCCCGCAAACACGTTGCGGGTTTCACCACCCAGATCCAGCGTGAGTTGCAGGAGTTTGTCGGCCTTCTCGACGGTTTCCGCCTTGACGATCTTCACAATGCGTAAATCGAGTTTTGCGAAGTCATCGAACTGGATGATATCAGCGATGGGTTCATCGACCAGCGGGCCGCTTGCCTGTGGTTTTTCGTTCACAGCGATACTCTCCCTGGATGCTTCCAGCATAGCGTTGACTGCATCGGGTTCAATGCGTTTGGCCAGGTGTTTGAACTTGTTGAGTCGGGAAGGGAAAGCCTGTTCATCCAGATCGCTCCAGGTAAAAGGCGACTCTTTGTCAAAGAGGGACTTGGCCACGCGCGCAGTCATTTCCGGGAGCACGGGGGACAGGAAAACCGACAGTGCATGGAAGCCGTGCAGGATGCGCGAACAGATGCTGTGCAACCGGTCTTTTTGCGCGGGATCCTTTGCGAGTTTCCAGGGTTCGTTTTCATCGAAATACTGGTTAATACTGTCTGCATACTCCATTATTTTGCGTATAGCCTGACCGTAATCGCGTGCTTCGTAGAGTTCGTTAATCACTTGTTTCGTGCCCAGCACACCGTCCATGTAGGTCTGGCGTCGCTGAATGTCCGGTTCAAAATCAGCAACCGGCAGCAGCTCACCGTTGAACTGTTTGACGATAAAATTCGCCGTACGGCTGGCGATATTGACGTACTTGCCGACCAGGTCGCTGTTGATGCGCGCAATGAAATCATCCAGGTTGAGATCGATATCGTCTATGCCGCTGGAAAGTTTGGTGGCATAGTAATAGCGCAGATATTCCGGGTCCAGGTGGTCAAGCCAGGTCCGGGCATTGATAAATGTGCCGCGTGATTTGGACATCTTCTGGCCATTGACCGTCAGGAAGCCGTGTGCAAATACTCTGGTCGGTTTGCGAAATCCGGAACCTTCGAGTACCGCCGGCCAGAACAGCGTATGGAAGCGCAAAATATCCTTACCGATAAAATGATACAGCTCGGCGCTGGAATCCGGCTTCCACCAGTCGTCGAAATCCAGACCTTTTTTATTACACAGATCCTTGAAACTGGCCATGTAACCCATGGGCGCGTCGAGCCAGACATAGAAGAACTTTCCGGGCGCATCCGGGATTTCGAAACCAAAGTAGGGTGCGTCGCGCGAGATGTCCCAGTCCTGCAGGCCGGCTTCCAGCCACTCGTTCATTTTATTAGCGACTTCTTTCTGGGTGGACGTTGCCAGGTACTCGCCGAGCATGTCGGCAAAGTCCGAGAGCCTGAAGAAGAAGTGTTCGGATTCTTTTTCGACCGGCGTGGCGCCACTGAGTACGGAGCGTGGATTTTTCAGCTCGTTGGCATCGTAGGTGGCACCACAGACCTCGCAGTTATCACCATACTGGTCTTCTGCACCACATTTCGGACAGGTACCCTTGATGAACCGGTCCGGTAGAAACAGCTCTTTTTCCGGATCGTAGTACTGGCTGATTGTGCGCCGGTCGATGTGACCGCCGTCGCGCAGCCGGGTGTAGATAAGCTCGGCAAATTCCCGGTTTTCGTCCGAGTGCGTGCTGTAGTAATTATCAAATTCAATATGGAACGCGGCAAAGTCTGCCTGGTGTTCGGCGTTCATGCGTTCGATCAGTGCCTCGGGTTCGATGCCTTCCTGCTGCGCGCGCAACATGATCGGCGTCCCGTGGGCATCGTCAGCGCACACGTAGGTACAGTCATGCCCCTGCATTTTCTGGAAACGCACCCAGATATCGGTCTGGATATATTCAACCAGGTGACCCAGATGAATCGAGCCGTTGGCGTACGGCAGGGCGCTGGTCACCAGCAGGGTGCGTTTTTGTTCGGGCATTAAAAGTCCTGACTGTACTTATAGATAGCGCGGTATTATGACAGAAATGGCCAATTCCCCCCACCAAAACCTAAGGAAACTCCGATTAATTCGTCATGCCGGCGAAGGCCGGCATCCAGGTTATTGAAACCACTGGATCCCGGCATACGCCGGGATGACTGACAAAATCAGTTCGCCAGAACGTTTCTAAATCAACACAAACAGCAGTGAAGACCGGCTTTCGTAAATTGTGTACAATCGCGCTTCATTTTTCCGGGATTTTCCAATCCCCGCGGCTAGTTACTGCATACCAGAGGAAACCAGCATGGCAGATTTATCCCGTGAGCAGATCGAAACAAAGCTCAAGGAATACATAGATCCCTTCATGGAAAAGGATCTGATCGTCGCCAAGTGCGTACGTAACGTCATGATCGAGGGTGATCAGGTGGTCGTCGACGTTGTGCTCGGCTTCCCGGTTGGAGGGTACAAGGAAGAACTGGCCGCTAAACTGAAAACGCTGGTGGAGTCCATTGATGGCGTCGCCAGGGCACGCGTCAACGTTAACGTAGCTATTCAGGCACACTCGGTGCAGAAAGGTGTCAAGACCATCAGCGGCATCAAGAATATTATCGCCGTGGCTTCCGGCAAGGGCGGCGTCGGCAAATCCACCACGGCGACCAATCTGGCACTGGCACTGTCAGCCGATGGCGCCAACGTGGGTGTTCTGGATGCTGATATTTACGGTCCCAGCCAGCCACGCATGCTCGGTATTACCGGCAAGCCGGAGTCGAAGGACGGGCAGCGACTGGAACCGCTGGTGAGCTATCATATCCAGACCATGTCCATCGGTTTCCTGGTGGACGAAGAAACGCCAATGATCTGGCGTGGACCGATGGTAACCCAGGCGTTACAGCAACTGCTGGGTGATACCAACTGGGATAACCTGGATTACCTGGTGATTGATCTGCCGCCCGGCACTGGCGATGTGCAGTTGACGCTGGCCCAGCAGGTACCGGTCAGTGGTGCCGTGATCGTGACCACGCCGCAGGATATTGCGCTGCTGGATGCGCGCCGCGGACTCAAGATGTTCGAAAAGGTGGAAGTGCCGGTGCTGGGTATCATCGAGAACATGAGTATTCATATCTGCAGCGAGTGCGGTCACGAGGAACATATCTTCGGTGAAGGTGGTGGTCAGCGGATGTCGGAAGAGCAAGACGTTGATTTCCTCGGAGCGCTGCCGCTGGACAAGAAAATTCGCGAAGAAGTCGATAGTGGCCGTCCGTCAGTAGTTGCCGAACCCGATGGCCGTATTGCACAGATCTACCATGCTATCGCGCGCCGTACGGCGGCAAAGCTGGCACTCAAGTCCAAGGATCACGCCGCGAAATTCCCGCAAATCGTTATCCAGAACAACTGACTGCGCAGGGGGCGGGTAATGTCGATCAAGTCAGATCAGTGGATCCGCCGCATGGCGGAGCAGGAAGGCATGATAGAGCCGTTCGTATCGGGGCAGGTGCGGGAGCACGAGGGTGTGGGCCGGGTTATTTCCTACGGTACTTCCAGTTATGGTTATGACATCCGCTGCGCGGATGAATTCAAGATATTCACCAATATTAACTCGGCCGTTGTTGATCCGAAGAATTTTGACGACAACAGTTTTGTCGACGTCAAATCGGATGTCTGCATCATTCCGCCCAATTCCTTTGCGCTGGCCCGCACGGTGGAGTTTTTCCGGATTCCACGCGATGTACTCACCATTTGCCTGGGTAAAAGCACCTATGCGCGCTGCGGCATTATCGTGAATGTGACGCCGCTGGAGCCGGAGTGGGAAGGGCATGTTACGCTGGAGTTTTCCAACACCACGCCTCTGCCGGCGAAGATTTATGCCAACGAAGGTGTTGCGCAGGTGCTGTTCCTGGGGGCTGACGAAATCTGCGAGACGTCCTACAAGGATCGGGGCGGGAAATACCAGGGCCAGACCGGGGTGACCCTGCCCAAGGCCTGAAGAACAAGCGTTTGAACCGCCAAGACGCCAAGTTTTATGATATTCAGCAGTTCTTTCTTGGTGTTCTTGGCGTCTTGGCGGCCCAATCAAGGTTTTAACGCATGATCCACGGCCTTAAGCAAGCGCCATTCATTACGGATTCCATATCGATTCCCCCTAAATAATCGGCCATTGCCGGCCGCTAAACATTCCAGCCCGGGATGCCCGGGACTCTTGCATGGACACCGCGTCAGTTTTCTACCTGGCGTGGCAGGACTAATGGATGTTGTATGGCCCGTATGAATGCTGTTATTGAGCCAGCCGAAAAGCAGAACCCGGTTATTGAAGTTACCGGCCTGGTAACGCACTACGGCGCCACAAAAATTCTCGATGGTATCGAGCTGTCCGTACCACCGGGTGAAATCCTGGTCATTATGGGCGGCAGTGGTTCCGGCAAGAGCACCCTGCTGCGGCACTTGCTGGGTCTGAAAAAGCCCAGTGCCGGGCACATCCGCCTGCTGGGGCGGGACATAGCCTCGCTCGACCAGAAACAGCTCTACCACCTGCGCCGGCAGATCGGCGTCGCCTTTCAGGGTGGCGCGCTGTTCGGTTCGTTGACGGTGGCGGAAAATGTCGAGCTGCCGCTGCGCGAACATACCGATCTTGACGACGGCACTATCCGCATCATGGCGCGCATGAAGCTGGAGATGATGAATCTCGCCGGCTTTGACGGTCTGATGCCCTCTGAACTGTCGGGCGGCATGCTGAAACGCGCCGGCCTGGCGCGCGCCCTGATTATGGACCCGAAGATCCTGTTTTTCGACGAACCCTCAGCGGGTCTCGACCCGGTAGTGGCGGTGGAACTGGACGAGCTGATTCTGAAGTTACGCGACGTCATGGGCATGACCATCGTGGTGGTTACGCACGAGCTGGAAAGCGCTTTCAAAATCGCCGATCGCATCACTGTGCTGGAGGAGGGGCGGCTGGCGATTACCGGGACGGTGGACGAAGTGCAGGCCACGGATAATCAGCGGGTACAGGACCTGTTCAACCGGCGGCCGCGCAACGAGGCGGTGAATCCGGATGAGTACCTGCAACGCCTGACCGGCTACCGGCCCGACGCATGATCGTGACACTCGTCAACCGGCTGGGTGATAGCAGCCTGCATTTTCTCGAACAGGCCGGTCGCTTTACGCTGTTCCTGTTCAAGGTGTTATCCACTGCGTTACGGCCGCCGTTGCGCTGGCGCCCGGTGTTGCGCCAGATTCATTTCATTGGTGCGCGCTCCACCTCGGTTATCGTGGTGGCAGGGTTTTTTACCGGCATGGTGCTGGCCTTGCAGTTCTACGACACGCTGATGCGCTTTGGTTCGGTCAGCCTGCTGGGTTCTGCGGTAGCGCTGGCCATGATTCGCGAACTGGCGCCGGTGCTGACTGCGCTGGTGGTTATCGGCCGCGCCGGCTCGGCCATCTGTTCGGAGATCGGTATTATGCGCAGCGAAGAGCAGATCGATGCACTGGAGTGCATGGCCATAGACCCCGTCCGTTACCTGCTGGTGCCGAAATTTCTGGCAACACTGGTGTCGGTACCGCTGCTGACCAGCCTGTTCATCATGGTGGGTATCGTCGGCGGCTGGTTCGTGGGTGTGATGATGTTCGATGTCAGCGAGGCGGCGTTCTTTCAGGGCATGTATGAAACGGTGGTGACGCACGATGTCGTCATGGGCTTTACCAAGTCGCTGATCTTTGCCCTGCTCATTGTATGGATCACCTCCGCCAAAGGGTTTTACCTGCACCTGGAGCGCTTCGGTGCCTATGGTGCCGAGGGGGTGAGCCGGGTAACCACGGATGCCGTCGTGGCTGCATCCATTACTGTGTTGGGCGTCGACTATCTGGTCAGCGCTATCATGTTGTGAGGTCGTTATGAAACGCTGGACGCTTGAAACTTCTGTCGGTCTGTTCGTGGTGGCCGGCCTGGCGGGCATGTTCTATCTGGCCACGCGGCTGGGCGAGGTGGGGGTGTTCGCGCCCGAGACTTACCAGCTCAGCGCACGTTTTACCTCGGTATCGGGACTCAAGCAAGGCGGTGTGGTGGAGCTTGCCGGAGTGCGTGTCGGCAAGGTGGCGAGCATTGAACTGGATACCGACGACTACGAAGCGGTGGTTTATCTGGATCTCGATCAAAATGTTGAATTACAGGAGGATAGCATCGCTTCCATCCGTACCGCGGGGATTATCGGCGACCGTTATGTAAAGTTGACCCCGGGTGGCTCCGATACAGTGCTTAAGGCTGGTGACGAAATTATCGAGACCGAGTCCGCCATCAGTATCGAAGAACTGGTCAGCAAATATATTTTTGAAGGTGACAAGCAATGAACTCCAGCGTATCTGTCAAAGCGTCGTATATCAGAGGACTGCTGGCGGCGTTGTTGCTGTTACCTGCACTGTGTCTGGCCGGCACACCGACAGAACACCTGCGTATGACCATCGAGAAGGTACTGACGGTGCTGCATGAAACCGGCACCGATACCGCTGCCAAGCGCGAGAAGATCCGCGCTGCGATCAATGAACGTTTCGATTACCGCGCCATGTCGCAAAGCGCGCTGGCACGTAACTGGAAGAAAGCCAGCAGCGATGAGCAGGATCATTTCGTCGAGTTGTTCACGCGCATGATGCAGAACACCTACCTGGTAATGGTCGCGGAATACAATAGCCAGGCGGTCGAGTACGGCGATGAAACGATTCGCAAACAGAAATACGCACGGGTGAAGACTTTTATTGTGGATTCCGGCAGGCGTATCCCGCTGGATTACAAGCTGCGTTTGAAGAATGGCGAGTGGCTGGTCTACGACGTGATTATCGAAGGCGTCAGCATGATCAACAACTACCGCAGCAGTTACCAGCAGATTGTCAAACGTAACGGCATGCAAGGTCTGATCGCAAAGCTGGAAACCAAGCTGGCATCCAGCCCGCACTCCTCACCACGATGACGAGCTCTCGCCAGGTCTTTTCACCCACCGTGAATCCAAATTCCAGCGCGCTTATCTCGCCCCGCGGCAAGCCTGCTCCTACGGGATTAGGCCGTGAACTCCGAAACTTGAGTCAGTAACAAGGGTTACCGTTTTTCTTTGGTAGCGGGTTCAATACCCTGTTTGTGGCTACCGGGGAGGAATTCCAGTTTGCGCAGAACAAGTTCTATTTTTACACCACTTTTTTTGTGTTTCAGGAACCTTACCGGGAAATAGTTCAATTTCGGCGCGATCCAGACCAGGCTCTGGTCCCTGTTCTCGTTTTTTCTTTCTATTTTCAACGTGCGATAGCTGGCGCTTGCCAGATCTATGGTTTCTTCGCTGACCAGGCCGAACGTATAGATCTTGATGCGGCCCTGTCGGGGGACCTGGTAGCGGAGTTCGGTCTTGCCATTGCGCAGGTCGAACAGCATGGCGAGCTGCATGATCAGCCGGTCGACCGCATCTTCAGGCAGGGGGATATCCCAGTGTTCGCCGGCGCCTGTGTTTTTGACGCGCATTGTTCCCCAGTCAAATATGAGATGTTCGTTGTCGTCATCATCGCCACCCCTGCGCCTTGAGCGGTAGTCCAGAACCTGGATGTGCCCGTTACGGTAGCGCCAGCGGCTTTCCTGGGTCGAGCTCTTGTTACCGAATAATGCAGCGATACCGGTCGAGACGGATTCCTGCCGGTAGAGATACTCGTTTCCACCTTCGTCGGTCAGGCTGACCTGCACGGTGCCAATACTCAGTCCATTGGCATTGGCGTCGTAGCTGGCGACGAAGGCCGGGTAGGGGTCGTTTTCACCAGCCAGGCATGGACCGGCCAACAGCAGGACAGCGTAGCTGGTGAGCAGCAGGAACCAGGTTTTGCCAGGGAAGCGCTGATTAATTTGTCTTCCGTCATTCCGGCGTATGCCGGAATCCAGTGGTTTCAACGAGCTGGATACCGGCTTTCGCCGGCATGACGGATTAATCGGATTTTTTCTGGTTTTCAGCATCGATATCTATCGGTTGTTGCAGCGGTTGCCCGTCGAACAGCAGCTGTTCGTTATGCCAGCGTATACGACCTTCCGCCAGCCAGCGTATTGCTCTTACATACAGCCGGTGTTCCTCTGGCAGAACCCGCGTGGCCAGCTGTTCGGCAGTGTCATCCGGTAATACGGGCACCCGTACCTGCAAGATTGTCGGTCCGCTGTCGAGTTCCTCGCTGACAAAGTGGACACTGGCGCCGTGTTCCTCAACACCGGCTTCCAGTGCCCGTTGATGGGTGTTAAGGCCACGGAATTCGGGTAGCAGGGAGGGGTGTATGTTGATCAGTTTGTGGTGGAAGTGCTGGACGAATTCGGGTGTAAGAATGCGCATGAAGCCGGCCAGTATCACCAGCCCGGGTTCAAAACAGTCGACCAGTCCCTGCAAGGCACGGTCATAGCTTTGTCCGTCCGGGTAATCGTCAGCGTCCAGTGCCAGGGTGTCGATATTTGCCTGTCGCGCATACTCCAGGCCGGCAGCATCGGCGCGGTTACTGATCACGGCACTGACCACTGCCGGAAGTTCGCCACCGCTTATGGCATCCAGAATTGCCTTTAGATTGGAGCCGCGGCCGGATATCAATACCACCAGCGGCATCGGCCGAGTAGTGTCAGACATTCAGTTCTACGTGTGCCCGGCCCGAGCTTTGCGCGACGTTGCCCAGCACCCACGCGGTTTCACCCTGCGCCTGTAACAGCCCCAGGCACGGTTCGACCTGTATAGCGGGGACGCAGATTACCATGCCGACGCCGCAGTTGAAGGTACGATACATTTCAGCAGTTTCCACATTGCCCTGGTCCTGCAACCAGGCAAACACGGCGGGCCATTGCCAGCTGTTGCCGTCGATACGGGCGACCGTGTTGTCAGGTAGCATGCGCGGCAGGTTTTCCGGCAGACCACCGCCGGTGACGTGGCACAGACTGAGTACCTCGACTTGTTCCAGCAAGGTCAGCAGGGTTTTAACGTAGATATGGGTGGGCGCCATCAGCCAGTCCAGCAAGGGTTTTCCATCCAGCACCGTGTCGATGCCTGCACCTGACACTTCCAGGATTTTGCGTATCAGAGAATAACCGTTGGCATGAGGCCCGGAGGCGGCCAGCCCGATGAGTACGTCGCCGGGCTGGACGGATTGACCGTCAATCAGTTTGTCTTTTTCTACAATGCCTACACAGAATCCGGCCAGGTCATAGTCGCCCGCCTGGTACAGGCCGGGCATTTCAGCGGTTTCACCACCAATGAGTGCTGCCCCGGCCAGTTCGCAGCCACGCCCGATACCCTTGACGACGTCGGCTGCGACATCGACATCCAGTTTGCCGGTGGCATAATAGTCGAGAAAAAACAGCGGCTCGGCGCCCTGCACAATGACGTCATTGACGCACATGGCCACCAGGTCGATGCCGATACTGTCGTGGCGGCCACTGTCGATAGCCAGTTTCAGTTTGGTGCCGACACCGTCGGTGCCGGACACCAGCAGTGGCTGGCGATAACGGTCGAGTGGCAACTCGAACAGGGCGCCGAAACCGCCCAGCCCACTCACGACTCCCGGGCGCCGGGTTTTTGCGACTATTGGTTTGATGCGATCAATCAGGGAATTACCGGCGTCGATGTCGACGCCGGCATCGCGATAGCTGATCGATGCGGAAGAATCTGTAGGTTGCCCTGACACGTCAGTGCTCCAGTCCGGGAAAAACGCAATGGTACTAGGAACTGCCGGTGCTGCGCCACATCGCCACCCGATTGGCAGCTATGGTATGGTAGCGCCAGATTTCTGATTGGCGCGATGAAGCGATTGACCTTAGGTAATTTTTCCTGCCTCCTGCTGGGTTTGATGCTGGTGTCGACCGGTGTGGATGCTGCGCGCCTCACCGGCCTGTTCCAGGCTGAAGTGGATGCCGATGGCCGCAACACGGCGTCGCGTGATGCCGCGCTTGGGCTGGCGTTGCATGACGTACTGGTGCGGGTCACCGGCAGCGAGGATTCTGCTAATGGGCCGGCTGCCCAGGCATTGTTGCAGCAGCCCGGGCATTTTGTTGAGCAGTTCCGGTTCCTCGATGTACCCGCACAGTTACCGGATACGGAGCCGCAGCTACGGCTCTGGGTCCAGTTTGACGGGGTTGCGCTGGCCCGCGAAATACGTCGCGCGGGCTTGCCGTACTGGGGTCGTGAGCGACCCGATGTATTGGTCTGGCTGGCAGTAGATGATGGCGGACAGCGCTACCTGGTCGCCGAAAATGCCCGGCTGGCAGCGGCCGACGCACTGCGCAAAGCCGCGTCACTTCGCGGTCTGCCGCTGACCTTGCCCCTGATGGACTTGCAGGACCAGCGCGCGGTGCAATTCACCGATGTTTGGGGTGGTTTTATCGGCAGCATAGATGCCGCCTCGCAGCGTTACCGGCCGCAGATCATACTGCTGGGCAAGCTGGAACGCTCAAGGGGCGGCAGTGGCTGGCGGGCGAACTGGACCCTGCTGGGAAATGGCGATAGACAGGACTGGGCGTCGCACGCGAACGCGCTGAATGCCGGCATAGAGCAAGGCATCGCCGAAGCTGCCGAATTGCTGGCCGTGCAGTATGCAGTGGTCAGTTCCGATGAGTCTGTACGCACGCTGCTGGTGGATGGTGTACAGAACCTGAAAGACTATGCCCGGGTATTGAAATATCTGGCTTCGCTGGCGCCGGTGGAAGGTGTCCAGGTTGCCAGCGTCAACGGCCAGGAAGTAGCGTTCAATCTGCAACTCAGCGCGGCGGAAAGCAACCTGCGGCAGGTCATTACGTTGGGAAAACTGCTTCGGCCAAATGGCGATCCTGCTTTATGGCGGTTCCGGCTAAGCCCCTGAGTTATGCGTGCCAGTGATATACCCAATCTGATCACGGTCGGCCGGATTCTGCTGGTGGCACCCGTTGCATGGGCGTTAATGGTGCAGGATTTCACGCTGGCGCTGATCCTGTTTTTCGTTGCCGGGGCATCCGACGCAGTAGACGGATTTCTGGCCAAACGCTTCGGCTGGGAAAGCCGGCTGGGCGCCTTGCTTGATCCCCTGGCGGACAAGTTTCTGTTGGTGACCTGTTATACCGTGCTGGTCCTGGATGGTCTGTTACCCATGTGGCTGCTGGTTCTGGTGCTAATGCGCGACCTGTTGATTGTGGGTGGTGCCGTCGTATATAACTTCCGTATAAGACGTCTGGAGGCCGCGCCAACGCTAATCAGCAAGCTGAATACCTTGCTGCAGATTTTGTTGGTATTGCTGGTTATCGTTCAGCAGGCAATCGGCCGGGGCCAGCAGCGGTGGATCGACTGGCTGATTTACGCGGTCACTATCAGTGTTATCTGGAGCGGACTGGATTACGTCATTACATGGACCCGGCGCGCACGGTCGCATCGATGAGTCGGCAACTGCCGCTGGGCCTGCAACTGCAAGCGTCTGCGCGGTTTTCCAATTTCCTGGCGGGACCCAACGACGAACTGATCGGTCAATTGCAGCACACGGCCGACGGCAGCGGTGAGCCGTTTTTCCTGCTCTGGGGTGCTGACGGGTCGGGTAAGAGCCATCTGTTGCAGGCTGGTTGTCATCTGGCTGCTGATCAGGAGCGGACCGTCGCCTATTTTTCCTTGCAGAATATTTCGGTTCTGGATCCCGAATTGCTGGAAGGCTGGGAAAACTACCAGCTGGTGTGCGTGGATGATATACATCTCATCGCTGGAATACCGCGCTGGGAAGAAGCGCTTTTTAACCTGTATAACAGAATTCGCGAGTGTCGTGGAAATTTGATAGTAAGCAGTACCTCATTACCTGCCGGGCATGCTTTCGGTCTCCCGGATCTGGTGTCGAGACTGAGCTGGGGTCTGGTCTATCAACTACACCCGCTCGATGACAATCAGCGCCTTGCGGTCTTGCAGCAACGCGCCCGGCAACGGGGTTGTGAAATGCCCGCGGAGACCGGTCGTTACCTGTTACGGCGACTCCCGCGCGATATGCCGGCGCTAATTGAGTTGCTGGATAAGCTGGACGAGGCCTCCCTGGCCGCGCAGAGAAAATTGACGGTGCCTTTTGTAAAGTCGGTGCTGGGTCTGTAATCCAGCACCGTGACATCCACACATCCTGATACGGTGTGTGTTTGTAGGAGCGCCGCCCTTCGGCGCGATGGTCGGGGTCTGCTGTCGCGGTCAGGAGACCGCTCCTACAGCTGATACGGTGCGTTTGTAGGAGCGCCGCCCTTCGGCGCGATGGTCGGGG
>CAJXFW010000034.1 GCA_913053655.1 uncultured Thiogranum sp.
GCCCCGCAACAGCAGCCGACCGCCAAGTTCGCACAGCTGTTCTGGGACAACCTGGCCAAGAAAGGTCGCGTCAATGAACTGAAGCTGGGTCTGTCGCTGTACTTCATGAACGGCTTTGCCGAAGGCGTCAAAAAGTCCCTGCAGATGAGAAACATCGGCATGGGCATGATGATGGCCAAGCGCCTGACGCCAATGGAAATGATTGGTGGCCACAGCTGCAAAGACACGAAAGGTTTCCAGGCGATGCTGAAAAAAGCGCAGGAACTTGAAGAAGCACGTATCGGCAAGAACGGGAACTGAGGAGAACTGACATGGCAAAACATACCTATTCTTTTTACCCCGGTTGTTCCTCACAGAAAGCCGCGTCATCGTCCAACTACCAGGTGTCGGTCGATACCATGTGCGCGGAACTGGACATCGAGCTGAACGAGATCCCGGACTGGAACTGCTGTTCCGCCTCCATTGGCTACGCCGCCGGTGGCGAACTGCCGCGCCTGGCGCTTTCGGCGCGTAACATGGCGCTGTCGGAACAAGCCCACCCGGGCCAGGACATCGTCGCCACCTGCGCGGCCTGCTGGTTGTCCACCAAGGAAACCCAGGAACGCCTGAACGACAAACCCGAGCTGATGGCGGAAACCAACGTTGCGTTGGCCGAAGCTGGTCTCACGCTGAAGAACGACAAAAAGATCCGCCACATGGTGGAAGTCCTGATCGAAGACATCGGCTACGAAGAACTCGGCAAGCACGTCAAGAAGCCGCTGGAAGGACTCAAGATTGCCGGCTACGTCGGCTGTCAGACCAACCGCCCGTTCGGCATCGACGGCGAATCCTTCGAAAACCCGAAGTATCTCGACAAGATGATCGAAACCATGGGCGCCGAAGCCTGCGACAACTACGAAAAGAAAGTGTCCTGCTGCGGTGGTGCGCTGGCCTTCTCCGAACCGGAAAAGAGCCAGGCACTGATCAAAGAGATCATCGAGTCAGCCTACGACAACGGCGCCGACATGATCGTCACACCCTGCCCGGTCTGCCAGTTGAACACCGAGGTCTATCAGGACCATATCAACGCCAAGTACGGCACCAAGTTCAAGATGCCGGTGGTGTATTACAGTACCCTGCTCTCCGTGGCCTATGGCAAGAGCGCCAAGGAATCGGCCCTGGACGGGCAGATTATCAAGGCGAAGCAGCTGGAAGATATTGCCAACAAGTAGGATCTGTCCCCGCTCCTGCCAAAGCCTCCGGCACTATGGTCCGGCACAATCAGAATCACGCTCGGCGGTAAACTCGCCAAACTGGTTCCCGCCTTTCAGTGAAGCATGATTTTCTGAAAGCCGGATATCGTCAATGATCGGCCATTCAATCACATAGGATTGGCCCGACTTGTGCCAGCTGCCTTTAAACGGACCACCTACGACTGTTTTATCAGCAGCAATAGCCACCTGAATCCGGTGACCTTGTATTTACCGGTCGCCTACTTTGCGCCTGTGCCTGACCAGGTTTTGATGACTGTAAAGGCCTCGACTGCTGTTTAGGCGGGACATCGGGTACTTGCTCCAGGGTATCTCACGCTAACTCGTCCAGCCTTGACGCCTATTTATCCAGTTCCTGTTCGTCGGCTCGTACCTTTGCTCCACGCTTCCTTCAGACCCTGCCTCACGACAACGCCCTTGCGCTTCGCTAACCTTCACCTCCACCAGGTTGGTATGGGGACTTTCACCCCACCAGTCAGCCGGCATGCCCGGCACGCGTGAATACTCCACCGGCTAAAGCCGGTGTGGATACCTTGCCCGTGGCATCCAGGCCATCTGTTCGCCATCCGGTTACCTGGCATGGCAATGCCTTCGTGTTGGGCTTCGCTGCGCTCAGCACCAACCTACCTGTCCACCGCCTGAAGGCGGGGGCTTTACGGATCCCCTATCAAACGAGAGCTACAGCAATTGGCAGATACACGCGGAATAGAAATATCGGTTTGTCATTTTCCGCCAGGAACAAGCAAATGGAATAAAATTGAGCATAGACTATTTTCTTTTATAAGTATCAACTGGCGAGGCAAACCGTTAACCAGCTATCAGGTGATTATTAATCTTATTGCTTCTACAACAACTAAAACTGGTTTGACGGTAAAAGCACGATTAGACGAAAAACTTTAGCCATCAAGAACCTCAAGTTATTTTGTGATAGGCTCTAAGGTGATTGGCGTTGACGAGATAGCCTGGCAGCGTGGCCACCGGTATTTGACGCTGGTCTACCAGATCGACGAGCACTGCAAGCGATTACTGTGGGTCGGGGAGAAACGTACGGTCAAGACGCTGCTGCGATTCTTCCGTTGGTTCGGCAAGGAGCGCAGTCAGATGCTGAAGTTTGTTTGTAGTGATATGTGGAAGCCGTATTTGAAGGTGATCGCCAAGAAAATGGAACGACAGAAGCTATTAATAATGTCCCTGTGGAGTGGTGATTTTAAAGCTGTGAGGTTATTTCTTCAGCAGATAGCCAAGCAACCCGCCAGCACCGCCTGACAGGATAGAAAAAGCCCAACGTTTGGTTGGTTCAGTTGCGGCGCTATCTAGGGCCGCAGTATAGAAAGCGTAGGCTAGGATGACACCGCAGGCGATCACCGCCAAGCCAAAGACCACAAGGTCTTTTGCGATCCTTGCTTTACGGTCGCCGTCAGATTCAATAGGCGTGATACTCACGTCCAGGTTATGCCCAGGCGTTGGGCGGCTTAGATCAAGAATCTGTCTATCGGTCATAAACCGATGATCTCCGTTTTCACTTCTTTGGTTTTGGGATCGACCAAGCTGACCTGCAGACCGGAACGGCTGCCGCGTAGTGCCGCTAGGTACAGCTGCAAAGCTTTGCGCAGAATCTCACTCTTGTTGCTTTCAGTGTCTTCTGCGGCAGCATCCAGTTCTTGATTAAGGTCATCAGAAAGAACTACATTAAATCGTGTGCTCATGGGTCGTGCTCCTGCAGTAAATAACGATAATAGGCATATATGCAGATAATACACTATTTTCGCGTATAGCGCTGTATTCATGACCGCAACGCAATACCCGATACGCTGTCAGTCGTGCTTGGTATCACGGAGAGCGACACGGAGTATCTGTGCCAAATAGACCGAAATACCAGGCAGCTGTCATACTTTGTTCATGAAGCTGCGTTATTTTCGGAGACCAAACTGATGCAGGGAGTCTTGGGCGAATGGACGCCAAAAAGAATGCGCTTATCGCAAGCCTACTGGTTCTCGTCGTCCTCATTTCTCCCCCATTGGTGGCAAGTGAGAAATTTATCGAGATCCAGAAAATCCGCACGATATTGGAACTGCCCGACGATCAAATTGACCTTGCTGCCGCAAAGCTAACGATCGATCGCTTGGTTGATCCAAGCATTGATGAGGCTGCGACACAAAAGCAGATCGATCATATTGTGATGGCGGTTAACCGTATGGTTTCTGAAACGGTACCGGCCGGGCAAGCGACCCACGACCGCAAAATGCAGGCGCTACGTTCCTACCTGTACGATGCCGGCGAATGGAATCAGCAACACGTTTTTCAATACGACCTTGACGACCCTTTTGGCACCCATCGGTTTGAAAACCGCCTGCTATCGACTTATTTACAGACGAGAAAAGGGAATTGTTTCAGCATGCCCATTCTCTTTTTGATTTTGGGTGACAAACTGGGATTGGACGTGACCCTATCCACGGCCCCGTACCATGTCTTTATTAAATACTGGGATGACCAGGGCCGTTGGCTGAATCTGGAAACCACCTCTGGGGCAAAACCTGCACGCGAAGTCTGGCTGCGCCAACAGTTCGATATTACAGAGACAGCGCTGAACAACGGCCTCTATTTGCAGCCTTTGTCCAGAAAAGAATCCGTGGCGGTGATGGCCAGTCTGGTCATGGAACACGCTATTCGGCAGGGGAAATATATTAAAGCGGGAAAGATCGCCGATTTATTGTTGCAATACTACCCGAAGCATATCTACGCCCTCACCCAGAAAGCCACGGCAATCAGTCATTACATTACGCGAGAGTTCGAGAGCAAATATCCAAGGCCCATTGACATCCCTACCGATCAACGCGGGTTTTATGCGTATCTGGACAAGATGAACTACGACTTATTGGCAAAGGCGAAGTACTTAGGCTGGCGGCGAACAACGGCTAAAGGGGACGAGCGCTACCTGCAAAAGATCGAGCAATATAAACAAACCAAACAATTAACACACTGATAGGAGATCAATCTTATGCGCTTACGGAAACCATTTCTCACGCTATTGATACTGATAATAGGACACCTGTTCAGTCAAGCTGCCTCGGCACGGTTCGTTAGTGAAGACCCGCTCGGCTTTGCAGCCGGTGACGTCAACTTCTATGCCTATGTGAATAATAATCCGGTTAACTTCAATGATCCAAGTGGGAATTGTCCGTCGTGCATTGGTGCGGGAACCAGTGTCTTACTGGGCGGTGCAATCAGGTTCTTTACCCCTGGTGCGAAGGTATTTGATCCTGGCGCGATAGCATTGGATGCGGCTTTAGGTGCAGTCGGCGCAGGGTTTGCCAATAAATTCAATACAGCGCGGCAGTTGGCGCGCGTCAATAGCGCGCCTGTTCCGGGTAAAGTCCTGGGTGAGATCGGTGAGAATCTGGCGGGGATTTCGAGTTTGGGGAAAACTAGAATAACCATTAACGGCCGATTCCGTTTCCCGGATCAAAGAGTTGGTTTTAATATTACCGAAGTGAAAAATACCACAGCGCTTAGCTCTCGGGATATAGCACAGATTAGAGATTTTGCTGATTTTGCTGACTTAGGGAATGGAGCTGTCAGGGTTCTTACACGCGGTGGTGCAACGAATACTTCGAGGGCTCAAGGACTCATTGATGATGGTCTTGTTTCGATTGGCAAGATACCTGGCATAAACTCTTCAGGTGTTGCAAACTTATCGACGGGTACTTCATCCTTGTTTGGTTTTGGTGCGGGCACTGCAAGCAATGCAGCGGGGGGTGGATTTGTGCTGTATCCCAGTAAACCGAACACCAATATGATGCAGTCGGTATATGCAAAATAGATAATTTTATTGTTGAGATAGAGATTTATTAAGCAAGCCTAAATACTTATAGAAGTCTGAATCTGGTTGAAGTTGGAGATGTTCTGGGTGTTTTGAGCGCTTATCAATTATTTTTTCACATATTTTCTTTGCCACTAGCAAATGAGTTTTAGATTTATCTGTATCGTTGATGGACTTATAGGTAAAGCTGAGTAGAAAATGCCTTATTAGTGAATCTTTTTTACCGGTTCCAAGGTTGCCTTCTTCTTCTACTAAAAATCGAACCCACTCATTAATATCCATTAGTCTATTGAGTGCTAGGAAGACCTCAGACTCCAGTTGCTTGATAACATCATTGAGTACGAGTTGTTGTCGTTCCTCCGTCTCATCGAGATGCCAGGCGCCCATGTCCATCTTTTTAGGTTTTTGCTTGATGGAACGAGTCGCTTGCATTCGATAATGACAAACCGCTTCCAGAGGTGTGATGAGTTCAGGAATCTGATGGGTAAACTTGCCCTCATAAATGTCAGGGATGAAGTGATAATAGCAACCGTAATTGATTGAGAAGGTGCTTTGCGGAATCTTGAATTGCTGATGTTCTTCCAATGTTAGAAACCGCAGCTCAATGACATCGGTTTTGTGCTCGGTGATGCGCCACAGGTTATTGCCTTTGCGATGAACAAAGCCTTCCCGTTTTAACAGCGGACCGATTCGTTCCAGGATCAGTTTGCGTGCCTGGGCGCGGGTCAGTTGTTGAGCCTGGGGCCGGGCCTGTCCAAACGTGCGTTTAACGCTGTCGATTAAGTTGTTCATGGGGTGCCTTTGTTTTAGCCGCCTGTTTAGTTATCCTGCTGCCGTCTTCCCCATGACCCTAGTCATGTGAGCCTTCTTCACCAAACTGTCCATCATGACGATCAGCGCCTGCTGGTCTTCGTCGGGCAGCACGTCGCACTGCTGGCACAGCCGCTGTAGCTCGTAGTTTCTGAGCTTCGGGTCGGCGGAAGGCTCCTTGCGCCCGGCCAGCTCATCGAGGCTGATCTGTAAAATATCCGCCAGCTTCACGATGGTATAACGAACAATGGGACGGATTTATTTTATCATAATCAGATAAAGTAATGCCGACTATCGGTGGTCACCTTGACTGCCACCGCTCTTCAACCAACCCCAGTCTCACCAGTCGCGCTTCGACGGCCCGTTCGGTACGTTCATGACTCCGGGCGAGCTGTGTTACGGACGTGCTTTTTTTAAATGCCTCAATCGGCTGGAGTACCTGCCGGAGTATTACCGCGACAAGTACACAATAACCTGGTACTAACCTGCTCCAGGCTGGTTCATACAGGCAAGTCCATCCTATGGGTAAGTAAAGCTTTCCATTTTTGCAGGTTTTATGCTGGTGACAGATAAGCGCTAAGCGCCCCCTTTACAAAACGACACCGTATACATACCGTCATCCGCTTCACCCGGCATATCGACAAACACCTGATAGGTAGGATAACCCGGATAGTTGGCACAGACTTTTCTTAATTTTACGCTCATCATTACCGGCCATAAGGTACGCTGGCGCGGTGTCAATGTGTTGTGATCTTTCAGCTCCAGATGAGCCTTCCACATTTGACCAAGCCCACTTCCGCGCTTGTTCCTGAGCACAAACCCCTGGGCCAGGTGTTGGCCGTCAGTCGCATCATAGTCCCAGAGTCCCACGGTTTGCCACGCAGCGGTCGTGGAGCCCGGAGGTTTTGACATTACCGGGGATGCAGTGACCGCCGGTGCTGCAGTCTTCGCCCTGACCTGCGGCGCAATGGGTTGTGGCCTGGTTGATACGGTATTGGTTGCAGCGGGCCTGCTGCCCGCTGCATGTTGCGTTGCGATCATCGGGGGATGCGCCAGAACGAGCTTAACCTGCCCTACTCCCGCAAGGTCCATTCTGGCTATATCAATCGCCCTTACTTTGGTCGCTCGTGACGATATGTTTTCGGCAGTTAAAGTCACATTGTAGGGTGTGCCGGCAATCAACACACTTTGCCTTTGCCCGCCCTCCGCATTTTCACCGAAGCTCATTCGCGTGGGATAGGACTTTCCGGTGTCGTCCTGAACTTTCGTATACCCCCCACCAAGAAGATCCAGTGTCCGGTCCTGATACTTGCTGGTTACCACCAGTCGACAGAGAACTATTCTGAGCTCGGTCAGCTCGCATGAGCTGACCTCAAACACCACCCCCCTGAACTCCTTGATGCTTTTCCTGGCGCCAGATTCAGACACCCGTGAAGAGTCATCTTTCGAAGCGATGGTGGAGGTTTGTCGGGGGGCTGATTCGGACACCGACGCTATTGGTGGACCACTCAGGACAAGCTTAACCTGCCCTACTCCCAGAACATCCATCCTGGCTATATCAATCGCCCGCACTTTTGTCGCCTGCGACGATATGTTCTCGGCTGCTAACGTCACATTGTAGGGCGTATCGGCAATCAGCACACTGTTCCCTTGCCCGCCTTCCGCGCTTTCGCCAAAGCTCATCCGTGTGGGATAAGATTTCCCGGTATCGTCCTGAACCTTCGTATAGCCTCCGTGAAGAAGATCCAGTGTCCGGTCCTGATACTTGCTGGTTACCACCAGTCGACAGACAATTGTCCTGAACTCCGTCAACTCGCATGATTTGGCTTCAAAACGGATACCGTGCATTTCTTTAATGTTCGAATGTACACCCACGCCACTCTGAAGCTTGTTCAATCCACCCTGGAGCCCGCTCTGGAACTTGTTGATATCATCGTTAACCGCCTGGCAGCCCGCAAGCAGAAACAGTGCGATCAGGAATACGTAGACTTTGTTATTCATTTTTCCTCCTGGTAAATCTTTTGTGGTTAGCTACCCGGTCCGGATATGGGAAATTACGCATGTTGCGCCTGTAGCGATGTAAATTGATCACGCGGCAGCGTCAGAACGAGTTGAACGGGAAAGAATCAATGATGGTGTGTTTGTGCAGCCTTAAAAACAGCAAAGACATCCGTATCACATATGTCCTTTTTGTTAAGCCCAATCATCGGGCACCCCAAGCACAGCAGTCTATCAAAGGCCTTTTGCAAATAAAAGGCAAGCGCTGCTGCCCGAGTGCGAAACCTGTCCGCACACGGGGCTGTACCCCGACCACAGCCCCGTGAAAACATCCAGGCACTGCAAATTACCAGTTCAATGTACCAATGAGTTCGATAGCACCGGTCGCGCTGTCTTCGCTGCCAGTATCAGCCGCCAGGGCCGTACTACTGAAAGTCGCCTGTCGCTGAGCAACATCAAGAACGATGGATGCACAGACCTGTGGGTTTTCATCACAATTCAGGCTGTAGGTGTAGCTACTGCTACCCGACTCGGTAATAAACAAACGCAGATAACCGACACTGCTTATGCTTCCGTCGTTCTCGTTGAACAAAAAGGAGAGTGAGCGCGACTCCAGGCCGGCCGGGGATTCGCTGACAAATGTCTGGTTCCAGTTAACGGACACGTTACCCGTCCCAAAGAAGGGATCATCGATAACCGCAGCGCCGGTATTCGGCGTAAAGGCCGCGCCGATAACAGCGCTGTCAATACCGGATAGCGTCAGACTACCCGAACTGCTGCCGCCGGTTGGCGGATTCCCGCCGCCTGCAGCCGGTGGTGTTGCCACGGATACCCGGCTGCCCGTAAAAGTACCGGAGGAGCCGTTGCTGGTATCCAGCCAGCTGCCGCCGGCTTCTCCGCTGCGGCTGAAAGTTCCCGAGAACGTTGAGGTGCCCACCGTACCCTTTATATTTGCCTCGCCACTGCTGGACAAGGTGCCCGAGATGGTATCGGCGCCGAAGGTATCCGACGTGCTGATGCCGGTGATGCTACCGTTGGCGTCAACTGTCGCAACCCAGTTACCGGTGTCATCGCCGGCGAAAGTACCCCGATAATCTCCGGCAAGCAGGTCAAGCAGGTTGCCACGAAAGGCATCCCGGGCCTGGCCGCGAGGTACCAGCACACGCGCTACACCGTTGCTGCCAGTAATGGTACTGACCAGTATCTGGAGCCCCCCGTCCGTATCGAATACGCCGGCGGCCAGTGTGAAATCGACGACTTGCCCGGCTGCTGCATCATTGGCAACCGTGGTAATCCGTATACCGTTGGATTCATCGCCGTCATCGTCGACAGATTGCAGGAATATGACAATATTAAGCGCCTGGTTATTCGTCTCATCGACGGCGCCGGCCACCAGCTCGACCGGCGTAATAATCGCCTGCCCCACCGCCTCGCCGATAAAAACATCGCCCACGAAGAAGCGGACGGTTTCGCCGGACCGGTAGTTGAAACGTCCCTGGTCATCGGTAAAGCCGGATGTCGTCGGCGTCTCGTAACGCAACCCGATGACGGTGCTGTCAATGAACTGCCCTTCCAGCGCAGCAGGCGATACGCCGCCACCGGAGCCGCCGCCGCAGGCGGTCAGAGCGAGTAACACCAGCAAGAGCAGAAATGCACGAATGTGTGTTCTAATTGTCATAGTATTTCCCCTTTGGAATCGGTAAAAATTCGTTGTTTACGGTTTACAGGGGCATTAGTCCCCATCCGCAGGGGTTTTTCCATAACAACCTGATTTTTAATATTAATTAACAATAAATATCACAATCTGCATGACCCATTCACCTGACATCGACCATACTGCCGACAACGACGGGGGAACCGGCTACTACGCCGTGAACGCCGGGCTTGTCATACAAGTGTTCGACATGTTTCAGATGCGCCCCAGTCACTTCCGCGCCAGCGGCCAGACCGGTGCCCACGGTGTCTACTATGATGCGCGGAAAATTATCGAGGGTCGCACCGATAACCGGTGGGGACACCACACCCCCAGCGCGCTGAAGAGTTTTTGTCACTTCACGCAATCGGAGAATGGGACCTTAGTGCCATGGCGAGAGTTGATCGAACATCGGGAGGCTTACGATGGTAAGGAAGGTGCGGGACCGCGTACCGGTAATCGTCTTGGAACGGAGCATCGCTTGCGCCTGAATCACACCGCCATGACAGAGACACGCCGGCAATGCGGCCTGACCCGGGAACAGCTGGCGGAGAAAACAGCCTTGCCGACCCGATTTATCGAAGCGCTGGAGGGCGGCAGTTGGGGAACAGTAACCAAAAGCACCGCCGGGGCTATCGCCGCGGCACTGGGCGTGGCGGAAGAAACGCTTTTCATGCCGCTATCCGACAAGAAACAGCCCGATGCGGCCGGTACACCCGCCAACACCGCTGCGACAACACCCCGGAAACCGGCCTCAGCCCGGCCCATGAGAACGGCGCTACTGCTTGCCCCTGTTGCCGGGCTACTACTGTGGGCGGGGTATCAGTTCTACACAGGCAACCGATATCCGTCTGTTGAACCCGACTGGATCAGCCTCCCGAATACCGGCGGCGCACCACCCGTTGCGCTCACCCGCCATGAGATCACCAACCAGGACTACCTGCAGTTTGTTCGCCAACAGCCGGACTTTAACCGGGATCGGATGATGCCGGGCATGCACGATGGAGATTACCTCAAGCACTGGCTCAGCAGTGATCAATACCCACCCGACAGCGCAGACCACCCGGTGACCTACGTCTCCTGGTATGCGGCCCGGGCCTACTGTCAGTGGATCGGTGGACGACTGCCGCGGCTGGAGGAATGGCACCTGGCAACGCAGGGGCTGCAAACAACGCTAACGTCCGTGCAGACCTCCGGGCTGAATCTTTGCGACCGCCGCTGTGCGGTGCACGACGATATAAGCCCGAATCGCTCGCCAAAAGCCATGGACTATGACGATGGCTATGCGGAAACAGCACCGGTCGCAAGCGGCTTCGCCAGCGCGGCGGGTTTAACGCATCTCTACGGCAATGTGGCCGAGTGGCTCGACGAAACGTCCGGCGAGACCGGCGCCATTATCGGCGGCTCTTTCCTGGCGACATTACCGGAAGCGGTCAGCACCACACCGGTGCCGGCACCCAAACGCCTGGCAAGCCGGGATGTGGGATTCCGCTGCGCCAGGAGCCAACCATGAGACTGGCGGGTGCCGCAGTAGCACGGGTTCTCATGCTGCTGGCCGCCGCACTATTGATAATAGCGTCGGCGAGTGCCGGGGAAAACAATACTGTTACCCCACACGATGAAGTCCGGGCACTGGTTAAGGCGGCCCGGCAATTGCCAATGCACGACCCGAAAAAGGAACAGCTGTACCGCGCGGCGTTAAAACTTTCCCCTTCGGATCCACAGGCGTTATTCAACCTCGCCCTGCTGTTGCAGACCAGCGGCGAATACCGCGAAGCCGCCCGGCGCTACCGCGAAGTCCTGAAACAGAACCCCGCCGATGCCCTGGCGCACTATAACCTGGCCAATGTTTTGCTCGCCGCCGATAACCCCGACACCTGGCAGCGTGCGGCATGGCATTTTCGACGCTTTCTGTTTTACGTCGACCACGGAGAAAAATTCGACAAGGCAAAAGCCGCACTGAACGGACTGGAATCCAATCTGGCCGCATTGTATGCACCTTACCGGGACAAACACTACTCAAGGGATCAACTGACAGACAGACTCAGCCGTATCGAACCCGCCGATACAGTGCGTGGCAGTTCGAAATACGACGGCCCCCGACTACCGTTAATGCTCAATTTCGCTGTCCAGTCAGCCACTTTGACGCCAGCGGCGAAACAACAACTGGACGACATTGCTGCGGTTTTATCCATCCCCGCGCTAAGCGAAGACCGTATACAGATTGAAGGGTACACCGACAGCCGCGAACACCCAGAGTTTGAGACACGGCTACGCTACGCCCGGCAACGGGCAGACGCAGTAAGACAGTATTTACTGCATGCGCACAAACTCAAATCTGAACGTTTCACGATCAAGGCATTCGCCGATCTGGAAGTTATCTCGCCGAACAACACGCCCGAAGGCCGGGCCGCAAACCGCCGCGTGGAACTCTATAACCTGAGCCGGGGAAGCAAGGTCACGGCACCGCTTTACCATTAAACCCGTCGCGATTTAAAACTCACTCTGAATCACGAAGCCGGCCCAGTAGTACGGATGATCGCTCATGCCATTCTCCCGCAGTCGCTTGCGCAGCCGGGTTTTCGCCTGGCTCAGCGCTTTTTTGGGCGGGGTGCCGGAAAACCAGGACTGGTAGAATGCTTCCATCAGCCACCAGGTCGTCTTGTCGGCGACCGGCCAGAGACTCATGATGACGTGCCTGGCGCCGGCCTGACGGAAGGCGGAACGCAGGTTGGTCACGCCGTCACCCACACTGATTCTGTCGGCCTGATCGCCCACATCACCCAGACCGGTGTTACAGGCGCTGAGCACCACCAGTTCGGTGCCCAACAGGTTGAGCGACGCGGCATCCGATGCCGTAAACAGGCCATCGGGCTGAAATGCCTTGACCTGCGTGCCGGCAATCAACTGGTTGGCGCCCGCCAGGGCGAGTCCTGAATTCAACCGGGGCAGGATATTCGGGACTCCGGCTAAACCACGGTCACCGCGACGGCGAAGCGGCCACTGATCCCGGCGCTGCCAGTCGTCGGACAAAAAATACCCGTGGCTGGCGATATGTATAAATTTCGGGTTATTGCGTTCGAACAGCGCAAACTCGCTGGCCTTGTTCCCGGACAACAAAATAACCTTGTCCGGACTTAAGCGCTCGATGGTTTTGCCCTCCTGTGCGGTATAGGCCAGCGGTGCAAAAAAACGCGGCCAGGCATCGCTGCCCTGACGTTCCTGTCCAGCAATATCCAGATCGGCGGACACCTTTTTTAAATCGCCACCGTAGTCGGGATCCGTCAGGATGATGCCGGGTGTCGTTGTTACCGGTGGATTGAGATGAGACCGGTGCGAGAAAGTCTGTATCAAAATTGACCAGCTGTCGCTGTAAGATATTGCTGTAGCTTCGGAAGACCCGGTTTGAACCAGTAGTGAAAACGGCAGGCTGTTAAGGCTGGCGACCGGCGAGATAACAACCTCTCCGGTTTCCTCGAATTTGATCGACAGTGGTTTTATCAAAGCCTCGGCCAGCTGTTGCCTGGACTTCTCTATGGGCGCTCGCTGTAAGAGCGCTCGCCGCAGCGCGACGATATGTTGATCGATACTTGCCGCGGGTCCCAGGTCGAAGAAATGAATATCTGCGGCAGAAGTTCCGGTTGTAACAGTGAACACTGCGTAGTGATCCAGACCTGTCCGGGTATTTTTATAATCGATATACTCAACGAATGTTTTATCGCTGCCGGCCTGAATCAAATCATCCACCGTGGGGGTAAGCGTCAACCACTGTTTGTATAGCTGCGATATCCGCCCAAGCCTTCTTTCCAACGGCCGGGATATCTCCGCCCAGTTATACCCGGTACTCGGCAGCAACCGCTGGAAAGCGCGTACAGTTTTCCGGAATTCGGGGTTGTCAGGAATGCCTGCCTCCGTGCCGCGTGCGGCGACAGCGCGATCTTCACCGATAAAACCCAGTATATGACCGATCAGGCGGTTCAAATCCGTGCGGTCACTGAGACGACGCAGTTGGTCCGAACCAAAAACCCGGTCCCGGTGAATGTATCCGGAAGCATAGGCCTGCTCCCCGGCCGGCAACTCATAAACGAGATAGAATAATTCCTCTATGCTCTGGTAATTTTCCTGCGTGGGGATGCGCCACTGATCCCGTGCCTCGGGATCAATTCGATACTGTATACCCGTGAACTCCTCAACGGACTGCAAATACCGTTTTTCCATTAATATGGCATCAAACAAAGGCAGGCGGAGCTGGTTGAACAAGCGATGCTGCATCGCTTCATCGGCGCTTACGCGGCGTTTACTGGACCAAATCCAGTTCAGGGATTCTCGCAGAAGCGCATCCGATGGACTGCCGATCCTAGCCAATGCCGTCAACAGACTGTGTTTGCAAGCGGGATTGCGGGGAGCCACTGTGCGACCGGGTTTATAACAGCGCTTGTCCGCCCGGAACAGGTGCAGAAAAGACGCAGAATCGCTGGATACCGGGTCGGCTACAGCCAACTGCCGTACCGATGTTGTGCTCGCGGCCGTTGCATCAGACTCAGCGGCTATCGGTATCGTGGCGCACAACACCAGGCAGGCCGCGATAAAGCCTGAACAAGGTCGCAGACTAATAACCGCCATTGCTCGCCGACCGACCTTTAATCCGGCGATGCATAGGCATGCCCGCCAATACGCTGCATGATCGCGTTATACATAGCCAGTTCCGCGGCAATGAGAGAAGATTCAGGCGCGCTTTTAACAACATAGGTATTTTTCAATTTTCTATTGAGCTGCCCAAAGCGCGCATGGTTCGCCTGTTCATACAGGTAGTCGGACAGGGCTGCACTGTCTTTCCCGGGCTTAATGGCCGGATCCGCTCCATAGTCCAGTAACACCTTTAAGAGGGTGTATTTATAGATAAGGCCCTGGCTGGAGCGCCGCTGCGTATGGGCATAAAAATACAGTGGCGTCACCACATCGCTGTAGGACGATCTACCCGGAATAGTCCTGGCGTTCAGCAAGCGGTTGCTGATACGCCCATCACTGGAATATTTTTCCAGGCAGTGCCGGAGATTTTGTTCAAACAGCCTTGCCAGTGCAGTCGGATCTCTCAGCAGCTCCCCCCTCCAGAACTGGTCCTGCTGTTGCCGGTACAGCTGGGCGCTAGCTCCCCGCTGCTCGTACTCCGGATTATCCGCGTCGGTGCAGAACGTCTTCTTCAGGTTATTTGCGAAGAGATACGGCTTGCGCACCCACTTTTCCAGCGTCAATAACTTATCCAGCCGGGATATCTCATCGTCAGTTAACGCCGTTGCATCAATACCACGCAGCTTTTGCAACAGAGCCACCATAGTACTACCACCATACAGTTGTGCCGCATCGATAAAAACGGGCAAATAATAGTTTGGCAGATATTCTCCAACAACGGCGACCAGGTCAGCATTACCCGAACCTATCGCTGAAAACCATAAACGGGGGCCAATCAGAGCAGCGCCGGAACCCTGCACACCCGATTCCGCCGCTCGCTTGAGAAAATCCGCTTCAGCCGACAACAACAGTTTTTTCACACCGGCAGCATCGCCCGCTTCTATCGCCTGATTTACACGTGCCTCGAAAGCATGATTACGATGCAGCTGAAAACTTCCCGTAACATCTTCATCGAAGTCCAACTTTCTGTAGCTGACGGTATCGAATACGCCGTTCTCACCGTAAGTCAGACTCGCTTCCTTCAGTTTCTGCACGCCCGGTTTGAACCCAAGTTTGTAACCGACAGTTACTGCGTCGGGTTCGATTGTGCGGAATATGCCGGTAGATACCCTTTCTATCGCCAATCGATCCTTCACTATCAACAGGATATTTTCCGGGCCGCGGCCATTCCCGGTCCGAACATACTCCCATCTCGTCCAGGTGCCATCGCGGCTGAACTCATGTCTGAAACCTTTACCATAGCTACCCGCCTCCCAGACTCCGATCAGACCAGGATCGATATCGGCAAAACAGTCAGCCGCAGGTACTGTTAAAGCCATGCTCAAACATAAAGCGCGCAATACTCCTTCAAACATGAATTTATCCGGTATCCCGGTTTATGAGCAGTCAGGGCCGATCAGGTAACATTTTTCATCATTTTTACCACTCGATGGGCGGATCATCAAGGTGAAGTAACTGGAAGATATTGTCAACAAGCAGCTCGCCTGTTCAGTTTGGCGCCAGACTACAGAGATTGCCACGGCACTATGCGCCTCGCAACTTCAACCCCGGCAGTTCGCCAGCGCCAGATTACGGGCCTGCCCGCCTGACTGAATATTCGGGTCGATAAAGATCTCGATGGCCGTATTAGACAGCAGCTCTTCTTTCTCCGGGTTATTCTGCGAAGCCTTTTGAATCACCGCCAACACGGCTTCAAGATCCTGCCCCTTGTCTTTCAGGGCGTAAAAACGTGCCGCCATCGTTCCCAGTTGATCGCACGTATAGTCCAGTGCCGCAAATGCATCGCCGACATTGAGTGCCGGCAGACTGAACAGGATCAGGCAGATCGTGCGTCTATGCAACGGCAACTTCATCGTTATACATGCTATTACCCGGGTAGCCAGGGTGCAGGAGTGGCGGGCTCTCGGACAACCGGGCTGCACGCGGGTGGGTGAGCACAGAATCGGGCAGTACGATTACCTGGAAACCAGGCTCGGTCAGCGCAGCATCGCCGAACAGCTCCGGATACTGATCCTTAACCACGGACCATTGGGTCGCATTCAAATAGATAACATTTGGCGCTACGCCGTGCTCGCGCTCAAAAGACTGGGCAGTTGCCAGGATATGATCCAGCATGGCCTTGGCTCCTAATGAAGCTCGTATCGAGCACAGCCAGTGTCCCTGTATACTATTACCAGCAAATGAATATTGTATGACGGACCGATGACAAATGGTCGGGAAAGCCCCTCCGTGGAGGGGTTCTTTTGTTTGCCGGGTTTGACCATGGCGTTATCCGACTCAGGGCGAAATACCGCTCCGGTCAACGATGGTCTGCGCATCAAAATCGAGCGGTGCCTGCCCAAATGGTACGACATGACCGCGCACAGCGAGCGGTGCATCACCGGCAATCGCTGCAACATCCAGCACACCCGTGTTGACTTCATAGTTGAATGGGTCTGCATCACTAGCTGCATCGCTGCCGGTGCCCGCAAAGTTATACAGACTGGCGTTACGCCCGTTGATACGGGTGACATCAACTACGAACGGCAAGGGCTGTTCGGGGATACCAACCAGAGCCATACGCGTACCCTGCAAGCTGGACAGCTCCATCGTACTGAGTGGCAGGGTTTCCACCACCGCGCCATTGGCTTTGGTCAGCGTCAATGACAGGACATCGACGGTATAGGAGGCAAAATCACCCTCGGCATCGGTCAGGGCAATGACCACTTCGCCACTGTCACTAACATCGCCCGTGCCACCGCCACCGCCGCAGCCACTCAGGGCCAGCGCCAGAACCAGTACGACCAGGAAGAGCCCCCAGGCGAACTGCCCGTGCGTGCGCTGCCGGGCTGAATATAATTTGGTGATCATAGTTATCCCCTTGATAAATCCGTTGGTTTCTCGGTTGCACTAAAACGGTGCCGCGGACAACTCAATCCGCTTCAGAGTATTAAACGCAACACACCGACTTCGGTTGACAGCCGCAGTCGGCTATCATGCGGTTAATGAATGCAGCGGACGCCCCACACCCTTACGATCGGCTCACACCGGACATGATATTAACCAGTCTGGAGTCGTGCGGATTCTGCTGTGATGGCCGGCTGCTGGCGCTCAACAGTTATGAAAACCGGGTCTACCAGGTCGGCATCGAAGACCAGCAACCGCTGATCGCAAAGTTTTACCGGCCCGGACGCTGGTCAAAAGAATCCATCCTCGAAGAACACGCCTTCGCACTGGAACTGGTCGAACACGAAATCCCGGTAGTCGCACCGCTGGCCGACAGCGAAGCCACGACCCTGCACGAACACGGCGGTTACCTGTTCGCCGTGTATCCACGTTGCGGCGGCCGCTGGCCGGACCTCGACACCGCGCAACAGCGCCAGCAGATGGGCCGCTTCCTCGGCCGCATGCACGCCGTCGGCGCCACCAAACGCTTCGAACACCGCACCCGGCTCGACATCAAAACCCTGGGAAATGACTCACGCGAATTCCTGCTGGAACAGAACATCCTGCCCGGCTACCTGATCGAAGCCTACGACACCCTCACCAGCGACCTGCTCAAACAGACGCAAAACCTGTTCGATGCTGCCGGCCCGGTCGCACAGATCCGCCTGCACGGCGACTGCCACCCCGGCAACATCCTGTGGACCGACAGCGGCCCGCACTTCGTCGACCTCGACGACAGCCGCACCGGCCCCGCCATTCAGGACCTGTGGATGTTGCTGTCCGGGGAACAGGAAGAAATGCGCGGGCAGCTTGAAGACGTGCTGGAAGGGTACCAGACCTTTTATGATTTCGACCGTGGCAGCGCTATTCTTATAGAAGCACTGCGTACGCTGCGTATCATGCATTATGCTGCGTGGATTGCGCGGCGCTGGGGCGACCCCGCCTTCCCGCAAGCCTTTCCGTGGTTTGACTCGCCGCGCTACTGGGAAGAACATATCCTGAGCCTGCGTGAACAGGCTGCGGCACTCGACAATCCTTTGGTACTGTAATCTCCGGTTATTCTCGATATCTATGCATATGCATGCAGAACAATCTGCCTTGTCATTCAATAGGGAAAAGAGTAAACGTAGCAATGAGTTACCATTCAGAAGAGGCGGACATCGGAATCCTGTTGTCAAGCACATGCTGCCTGTCAACATAAATTATGCGTGATAATCATGTGAACAGATGAAATTGCAAAGGTGTGGCTTGATCCAATACGGCTATACAGCAGCGGCGGTTTTAGTCGGTCGGAGATATCAAAGATTCTTAAAATTATCGAAAGCAAGCGAGAAGTTATGATGGAGGCCTGGAATGACTACTTTAGCAATTGAGCTCGAAATTCCGAGCGCCGAAAATGTAACAGTAACAGACGATACGTTAAGTGTTGATCTAAGTGATGGCAGAACTATATCGGTTCCAACAGCCTGGTATCCTCGCTTATCGCATGCGGAGCCAAAGGAAAGAGAGAATTAAAAGGTCGACGAGAGATCGCACTCATTCTCATTTATCACCACCCCTTTAGAAAAAGTTTACTATTGCTTCACAATTTTATTTTGGTCAGGAAGAAGATAACACGATAATGTTAACGCGAGCTCAACTTGACTTGCTGTGGAACATTGAGGTCGCCTGTCGCAATTGAAACCGAAACCCGGTACCTATGCCCTGGTTCTTCGAAGTCTTTCGAGTGCCGAAGCGCAAATTGGGCGATGGGGCCGCCTTACCATTGATCCTGGCTACTATATTTATGTAGGCAGCGCATTTGGCCCGGGGGGCTTGCAGGCCCGCGTATCAAGACATTGTCGTAACAATAAACCCAAACACTGGCATATAGATTACCTGCGTGAGTTTGCGGAGCCTGTTGTCGCATGGTACAGCTACGAAGCTGTAAATCTCGAACATCGCTGGGCACAGGTCTTCTCTGAAATGGCTACCACATCACCGATAAAGGGTTTCGGTTGCAGTGATTGCAAGTGTTACGCCCACCTGCTCAAAGTGATCCCCGGATCGCGCAGAAATATATCGCCTACACCCTGAAAATCCCTGGAATAGCTCAAATAGGACATGTTTTTTCTCTCCGCTGGTTTCAATGTGGGTTAGCCTGAACTATGCTTTGGTGCAAGTAAATTAGCGAAAACGGAAAGTATTTCTTGCATGAATGCACAGCCTCTGGAATGGAACGATTTGCACCTTGTGCTGGCTGTCTGCCGTGAGGGCACCTTGTCGGGGGCTGCGCGCGCGCTTGGCGTGAACCACTCGACCGTGTTCCGCCGCGTCGGGGCGATTGAACAGAAGCTGGGAGTCCGGCTGTTTGAACGGCTGGCCACCGGCTATGCGATGACCGAGGCGGGTGAGGCGATGCTTGAGTCGGGCGAACGCATGGAGAACGAGGTGCTCGGTTTGTCGCGCAAACTCGTTGGCCGTGATCTGCACCTGAGCGGTGCCGTGCGTGTGGCGGTACCGGACGCCCTGCTGATGAAGGTATTGATGCCGCACCTGTGTGAGTTTTCCCGGCGCTATCCGGAGATACAGCTTGAACTCGCTATTTCCAATAATTATTCGAACCTGACCCGGCGCGAGGCGGATATTGCGGTTCGGGTTACCCGCTCTCCACCGGACACGGCTGTGGGCCGTCGCCTGTGCAGCATGATGACGACGGTTTATGCTTCGACCGGGTACCTTGCCGGGCAAGCCGATGGCACTCCTGAACATTACGCCTGGTTGATGCCGGATGAAGACCTGGCGCAATTGCCGATCACCCGCTGGCTGGAGCGAAACCATCCGAAGGCGACCGTGAAGCTGCGCTGCAATACACTGTTGGGTCTGCACGAAGCCGCGGTGCAGGGTCTGGGGGTTGCTTCGCTGCCCTGTTTTCTTGCAGACCCGGACACTCGGCTCGAGCGTGTGTTACCGCCGCCGGACGAGCTAACTTCTGATTTGTGGTTGTTGACCCACCCGGACCTGCGGCGAACGGCGCGTGTTAAGACGTTGATGAATTTCCTGGCGGAGGCGCTGGACAAAGAAAAGAATTTAATTGAGGGAAAAGAGTAACAGTGGCAACGCGTTATACAAAACGGTTAACATTTGCCCCTTAGCCACCTTCTCAACAGACTGACACCGGGCAAAGAGGCTGTTCCGGAAATCTGCACAGTCTGTCAGGTGGAATTCCCGCTCACTGGAGACATGTTTAATGGAATTTAGCAAAAAAAATATTTTTATTGCGCTGGCTGTAGCCGTACTTTCCACAAACGGTATGGCTGACGATCACGGCCACGGTAGTAACGGTAGCGCTGCCTGCGAGGGTTATGGCCCACAAGCTCCGAGAGATATTGATAGCGCCGCCGGTACAAACAAGCGCATTTTCTCTACAGCACCAAATTATACCGAGATGAATCTGTGTAATATTCATTTCCACAATAATGCAGAGCACAAGGCAAAAGACTTCTCGATTTATGCCGGGGA
>CAJXFW010000035.1 GCA_913053655.1 uncultured Thiogranum sp.
ACATGTAGATTATAAACCTTGCTTTAACGGTTTGTACTACTCTCCTCACTATCAGGTTTCGGCCTTCATTTATCAAGGCGGATTACAGGAAATTGCAAGATCGTATTCCACCATAAGATTTCAGTATCATACTTCAACCGGACAGGAGTCATTCAAAACTGTAAAATTGGTCATCGATATTCTGTCGGTGAGTGAGGTTGGTCAATGCTGTTGTGGTATCTGGGGTATGTTGTGAGGTCATGGCTACAGGTTATGTGCCGGTTTTTTATAAAGCGACATCGCCCCGCCTCCTTTGGCCATCGCAAGGTCACACCAGCCGATATACCTTTCTGTCGCTATGCAGAGTGATGAATTGAATCAGTACGTAGTGGAACTGGCAAGCAGCGCCAACAACTCATCTGTTGAGTCGTATCGCACATTCATCAAACCGTTGTCCTCTGCCTTGCCAATATTCTGCTTGTTCCAGAGCAGCTTCCCGGTATCGGCATAGTAAACACGCAGCAGGCCACCCTTGCAGCCGACGGCGACGCGTTTGCCGTCAGGTGAAATGTCGGTAACACAGCGTTTACCTTCGGTCATCGATTTGGTGATTTCCAGTTCGGTACGTTTGCCGGTTTTGGTGTCCAGCAGGATGACCTTGTCAGCCTTGCCATAGGAGTGCGGCAGGCCGTCGTCGCCAAACATGACCAGCGAGCGCTTGGGCATGACGATGGCGAAGTAGCTCAGATCCGGTGCCACCTTGACGCTGGAGATTCGGCGTGGTTTTTTTGCTTCACCTTCAGCCCATTTGAATGCTGTCTCATGATCGGTTTCAATATCATAGATATTACGTAGTGAGATCAGTTTGCTGCCGTCCTTGCTGAACTGCAGGGTACTGAACTGACGGGGGATCATGAATTCGCTGTCCTTGTAGCTTTCGACAACGTGACGTTTATTACTGTCCACGTCCAGGACCGCAAACTGGTCGCGACCGACAAAGGCGACGCGTTTACCGTTATCGGTGATACCCAGGGCGTATACGCCGGCATCAATATGAGGGATTGAGCGAATAATCTTGAACTTCGCGAGATCCATGATATGCAGGTCTGAACGGTATTCAAAGCCGACCTGCTGATCACCTTTTACAGCGCTTACCTTGCAGGTATTGACCACAATGGCTGCAAATTTCCTGTTATTGGAAGGGACTATCGGGCCGACGTAATCGCGGAAACCGGTTTTTGGATCACAGTCGCCTCTATCTTTGGTGAACTGCGATAAATCGATACGGGCAAGGTGCTTGTCGGAGAAATCCATATAGCCGCCAATAAAGTCGGGCATCTGGACCTTGTCATTGTCTATCATGCGTCCCAGCGAGCTGGGCAGCAGCAGTATCTTGCCGTCAGGATAGGAGCCTGTCAGGACAACATCCTTGAAATTGCTGATGCCCCAGCGGCGACTGCCGACACGACCGTACTGCGCCCCGAAAATACTGTCAAGGTCACCGCGCTGCCCCATGCTTGCGACCAGTTTACCGGTTTCGCTGTTCCAGATTTTGATACCGCCGGAGTGTTTTACGTTATCCGCCAGGGTAAAGCCGCCTGCGCCACCGGTGATCAGGTGTTTACCATCCTCGGAGAAATGGATTGAATAGATATCGGATTCGTCAGCGGTTGCTGTCCCGGAAAGCAGGGCAAAACTCAGTACGGTGATCTTGAAAAGATTCGAAAGCTTCATGGGTTATGTAGTCCTGACAATGTTATTCAGATGGTGGTTGCCGATACGTCCTGTTCCGGTGTGTGAGCCTGAGCAATGTGCGCCAATGTATTGACGAAACAATCAGATTGGGGTATCGGCCATGAGCTGTCCGGCTTGAGAGGATGCGCGGCTGTCAGCACAGTAAATAAGCGGCCAACGCACTGCATTTATTTCTATACGGATATAAAAACAATAATAAACAATGAAATGTAAACAGGTGACGGCAGGACGCCGAATTTATAGCTGATGCGGTTTGTTGCTCGGACCGGCGCGGAATTGCGTGAAAGTCGAAAGGAATATTAATATATTAGATAATAATGAAAATGCGCCAAATTGGGGCAATTTTTGGCCTCGAATTACTGTTTACTGTGATATCACACGCCAGCGAATGTGGCCCGGGTCAGCCCCCCTCCCGGACTCCCCGGCCTTATTGGTGTTCGCGGTTATTTTTCAGGTCATCCACAACGCCGGGGTCCGCCAGCGTCGATATGTCACCCAGGCTGTCAACTTCGTTGGCGGCGATTTTGCGCAGAATACGGCGCATGATTTTACCGGATCGCGTTTTCGGCAGGCCCGGCGCCCACTGGATAACGTCAATGGTGGCGATGGGGCCGATTTCGCTGCGTACCATTTTCACCAGCTCCGTCTTGAGCGCGTCGCTGTATTCCACGCCTTTCACCAGCGTCACGTAGGCGTAGAGACCCTGACCCTTGATATCGTGCGGGAAACCAACTACGGCTGCTTCCGCGACGTCCTTGTGCAGTACCAGCGCGCTTTCCAGTTCAGCGCTGCCGAGACGGTGACCGGATACGTTGAGCACGTCGTCGACACGGCCGGTAATCCAGTAGTAACCATCCTTGTCGCGACGTGCACCGTCACCGGTGAAGTACATGCCGGGGTAGGTGGAAAAGTAGGTGTCCTTGAAGCGTTGGTGGTCACCATAAACGGTACGCATCTGCCCCGGCCAGGGGTGCGTGATCACCAGGTTGCCTTCCGCCTCACCCTCCAGCAGGTTGCCTTCACTGTCGACCAGTGCCGGAACTACGCCGAAAAAAGGCAAGCCGGCCGATCCCGGTTTAAGTGCTGTAGCGCCAGGCAGGGGCGTGATCATATGGCCACCGGTTTCGGTTTGCCACCAGGTGTCTACAACGGGGCAGCGTTTTTCACCAATGAGCCGGTAATACCATTCCCAGGCTTCAGGGTTGATCGGCTCGCCTACCGTGCCGAGCAGACGCAGCGAGCTGCGTGAAGTTTTTTTGACCGGGCCGTCGCCTTCACGCATCAGTGCACGGATGGCGGTCGGCGCCGTGTAAAAGGTTTTTACCTGGTGTTTATCAATTACCTGCCAGAAGCGTGATGCGTCAGGGTAGGTGGGAATGCCCTCAAACATCAGCGTTGTGGCACCATTGTTCAACGGACCATAAAGAATGTAGGTGTGCCCGGTGATCCAGCCGATATCGGCAGTGCACCAGTAGTTTTCTCCATCCTGGTAGTCGAATACATACTGGTGTGTTATTGCAGCGAATAGCAGATAGCCGCCAGTAGTGTGCAGTACGCCTTTGGGCTTGCCGGTAGAGCCGGAGGTGTAAAGAATAAACAGCGGGTCCTCGGCGCCCATGGATTCCGGTTCGCAGTCAGCGTCTACGGTTGCTGCAATTTCGTGAAACCAGACATCCCGCCGGTCGTGCCATGCTATGTTGCCACCGGTACGTTTGACGACCAGCACGGTATGCACATTGGGACAGGACGCAAGGGCTTTGTCGGTATTGCTTTTCAGCGGCACGGACTTGCCGCCGCGCACGCCTTCATCGGCGGTGATAACCACCTGGCAGTCTGAATCCAGGATGCGGTCCTTGATCGACTCGGGGGAAAAGCCGCCGAATACGACCGAGTGTACGGCACCGATACGCGTACAGGCCAGCATCGCGTAGGCCGCTTCGGGGATCATCGGCATGTAGATGCAGACCCGGTCGCCTTTTTTAACGCCACGTGCCTTCAGGACATTGGCGAATATGCAAATTTCCCGGTGCAGTTCACGGTAGCTGATTTTTTTGTCTTCTTCAGGATTGTCGCCTTCCCAGATGATGGCTGTCTGGTCGCCGCGCGTCTCCAGGTGACGGTCAACACAGTTATAGCTGACATTGAGCTCGGCGCCTTCGAACCAGCGGATGCTGCCCTCCTGGAAGTCCCATTCAAGCACCTTGTTCCAGGGCTTGTACCAGCTGACGAACTGCTTTGCCTGTTCCGCCCAGAAGGCCTCAGGGTCGTCTACCGAGCGTCGGTACATCTCCTGGTAACGGTCACTGTTGATATGCGCATTGGCGGCGAATGTTTCAGGGACCGGGTAGAGCTTTTCCTGGGACATGCGGTAACTCCTGTGATCGGGGCGCCGGACAGCCGGGCTGGATTTATTATCTTGCGTGTATTGTACGGAGTTTCGGAAACCGGTATCAATGTTCAGTAATTGTGCGTGTCTTCGGAATGCGCTCTGCACGCCACATAGCCTCCGCCAGTTTCCAGAAATCCGCCAGGTTGCAGTCGATTGCTTCATCCGCAACCGGCTGGCCCAGCGCGCGCAGCGCGGTGCAGAGCGTTGCAACGGCGTGATCGGCGCTGACTGCCCGGGCATGGCTTTGTTTGCTCAGTTTCTTTCCGTGTTCGTTCACAACCACCGGCAGGTGCAGGTAGTGTGGCGTCGGGTATCCCAGCGCCTGTTGCAGCACAATCTGCTGGCAGGTGGAATCGAGCAAGTCAGCACCGCGTACAATATCCGTTATTCCCTGGTCCGCATCGTCAACCACCACAGCCAGTTGATAGGCAAACAGGCCATCCGCCCGCAGCAGGATGAAATCTCCGCTTTGTTGTGGAATATATTCGCTGACTGCCCCCTGCACACGATCTTCGAAGCTTATCACGCGTTCGGGAACACGCAGCCGGACAGAACGTGCGCTGCGACCCGGCGGTAAGCCGTCGCGGCAGGTCCCGGGGTAAACGGCGTGCGGTTGGTCGGGCCCGGCATGGTTCCGGATCTCCCGGCGCGTGCAGCCGCAGGGGTAAGTCGCCCCTTTCTGCTCCAGCCGATGCAGGACTCCCCGATAGGTCGCCTGTCGCTGACTCTGATAAGTCACTTCACCATCCCAGCAGAAACCGAATGCCTCCAGCGTGCGCAGTATGTCGTCTGCTGCACCGGGCATTTCGCGCGGAGGATCGAGGTCCTCCATGCGCAGCAGCCATTCACCATCGCGTGAACGGGCATCCAGAAAACTGCCGACGGCGGCAACCAGTGACCCGAAATGTAAGGGGCCGGTGGGGGAAGGGGCAAAACGCCCGCAGTAGCTTGCATCAGTCATAGTGTATGGAAATTATAATTCATTATTTTGAACCGCCAAGACGCAAAGATCGCCAGGAAAGAATGTGTTTTCTTTGTGGTCTTTGCGTCTTGGCGGTTCAAAATCAAGAAATCGACTTCCTCAAGTCATACAAGGTTCCTGTTTGTCCGGTGCCAACAAAAAAACCGGCACAGGGCCGGTTTTATGGCTGGGCGGGGCGGATTGGATTTCCGCCCACCATATTATCAGCCCATTTGTTTTTCCCGGATTTCGTCGAGCGTCTTGCAATCGATGCACTGGGTCGCCGTAGGCCGGGCTTCCAGGCGGCGGATACCGATCTCGACACCGCAGGACTCACAGTAGCCGTAATCGTCGCTGTCGAGCGTAAGCAGCGATTCATCGATCTTCTTTATCAGTTTGCGTTCACGGTCCCGGGCACGCAGCTCCATGCTGAAATCAGATTCCTGGGTGGCGCGGTCATTCGGGTCAGGGAAATTAGCCGCCTCATCCTGCATGTGATGTACGGTACGATCGACTTCTTCCATCAAATCCCGTTTCCAGGTGAGCAGGATATTCCGGAAATGCTTGACCTGGTCTTCACTCATGTACTCTTCACCGTGCTTCTCAGTATAGGGTGCAATGCCCGGTACCGGTCCGGCGTGAGAAGATAAGGAAGGTGGTGCAGGTTTTCGCGCGCCCTTGTTTTTTACCAGCCGGGGCTTGATGGCGGCAATTTTTGGAGCAACTGTCTTTGGGGCCGCTTTCTTGGTCGCCGGTCTGGATACCGCAGGTTTTTTTACCACGGGTTTTTTCGCTGCCGGTTTTTTCTTTGCCGGGGCTTTTTTACTGACAACTTTCTTCCTGGCGACAACCTTTTTTTTTGCAACCGTTTTCTTCCTGGCCACCGTTTTTTTGCCAGCAACTTTTTTCTTCGCAGCCGTTTTTTTCTTCGCTACCGTTTTCTTCTTTGCCACCGGTTTTCTGGCAGCAGCTTTTTCCCCGGTCTTCGCCCTGGTCTTCGCAGCCTTCTTCTTGGCAGCCATTCAATTTCTCCCAAACCAACAAAATAAAATCAAGCCGTGCTCTATAGCAGAATCCGCGATTACAGGCAAGTATTAAACGCCCCCGCGAATCCAAGTGCGGTAGTTTCCGGCTGTCAATGCGCCGAGTCAAGCTCGAAAATAACAATTCCCTGGCAGGTTGATTTTGCTTGTTGCCGGTTTCGTCTGTGCGGTAGGCTCGCACCCACGAAAATGCCATATTGGCGGGGTCAGGGTGCCCCAGTGAAATGGGTAAATTGACAACACTGTTGTTTGATGTGGACGGCACACTGGCGGAAACCGAGGAAATTCATCGGCAGTCCTTTAACCGAAGTTTTGCGCAGGCCGGGCTGGACTGGCACTGGTCACAACAGATGTATACCCGACTGCTGGCTGTCACCGGTGGCAAGGAACGCATTCGGTATTTTCTGGCCAATAACCAGCCGGAATTTACCGTGCCCGGAGATATTGACGAGTACATTGCCGCCCTGCACGCGTCCAAGACAGCGATCTATACAGAAACCGTGGCGGCAGGAAATTTGCCGATGCGGCCCGGTGTCAGGCGCCTTATCAATGAGGCACGGCAGAGCGGGTTGCGTCTGGGTGTTGCGACGACGACAACGCCGGCTAATGTTTCGGCACTGTTACAGCACAACCTGGCACCCGATTCGGAAAGCTGGTTCGAAGTGATTGCGGCCGGCGGGGTTGTGCCCGCGAAAAAACCGGCACCCGATATCTATCATTACGCCATGCAGGCGATGGGCGTCAGTGCCACGGAATGCCTGGCGTTCGAGGATTCCGAAAACGGTTTACATTCGGCCCGGGCTGCGGCATTGCAGACGCTGGTAACCGTCAGCGATTATACCCGTGATCATAACTTCGACGGTGCGGCACTGGTGCTCGATCAACTCGGCGAGCCTGACAGCCCGTTCCATGTTATTTCCGGGGAAGTGGACGGGCATGAGATGGTTACCGTTGACCTGCTACGGGAACTGCATTCGTAGCACGCCTGCGGCCCTTTATACCGTGTCAGCACAACGCCTCGCCTCCATTACTCCATTCCACGTTATGAAGTTGCTCGCGCGTGCGCGGGAGCCGGATTTTATAACACCTCAGCCCGTTACAGACGCAGGCATTCGCGCATTACAGCAGGGTAAAACGCACTACACGCCGGCAGCGGGTTTGCCCGAGTTACGCGAGGCCATCGCGCGTCATTACCGTGACCGGTTTGGTGTAACGATTGATGCCGGGCGGATCCTGATAACACCTGGTGCTTCCGGGGCGTTGCAGTTGATACTGGCAGTACTGGTCGATCCCGGCAGCCAGACTTTCTAGCGTGAAAACAGAAGTGAGTTAAGCATGAGAGACCTGATTAGCGGCGCGGGCTATATGCTCGAAGGTTTTTCGCTGTTGCGAAAGCCCGGGCTGCGGCGCTTTGTACTGATGCCGCTGCTGATCAATATCCTGTTATTCGGTGGCCTGATCGGCTGGGCCTATGGCTGGGTCGATGAGTCCTCGCGCGCCATGGTGAGCGGGCTGCCGGAATGGTTGCACTGGCTGAGATATGTCGTGGTACCGGTTTTCGTGCTCACCAGCCTGGTAGCGATCTTTTACAGTTTTTCGATACTGGCAAACCTGATTGCAGCGCCTTTCAACGGTTTGCTGGCAGAAGCCGTGGAGTGCCACCTGACCGGGCAAAGTCTGCAGAGTGACTGGCGTCAGGTATTGCGCGACATTTTGCCCAGCATAATGTCGGAGCTTCGCAAACTGCTCTATTTTACGTTGCGAGCGGTGCCCCTGCTGTTACTGCTGCTGGTTCCACTGGTCAATGTAGCGGCATCCGTCCTGTGGGTGCTGTTCAGCGCCTGGATGATGACCGTGCAGTACATGGATTACCCAATGGCCAACCACCACCTGTTTTTCAAGGACCAACGCGCGCGCTTGCGCAAGCGGCCCTTGCTCGCCTGGAGCTTTGGCGGGCTGGTGATGTTATGCACCCTGGTTCCGGTACTCAACTTTATCGTCATGCCGGCAGCGGTAGCCGGTGCCACGGCGATCTGGGTCAGGGAAGGGGATTTGCGGAAGTAGTGTTTGAATGCTACGTCATGGCGATCTGGATCAGGGGGAGGCCTTCCGACTACCCGGTTATGCCGCAATTCCTTCCACCGTTAAGCGGTGTACATCGGTACGCTGACTGGCATGCTCAAAAGTGATGGCGCAGATATTACCGTCTGCATCCAGATCCAGAATCGTGTTTTCATCCAGATCCTTTGATTCTGCAATATTACTATCACGAAACCCTATATATAGAGTATCAGTGTCTTCGAAGTACTTGACTTTCATGGCTTATATCCCCTATCAAAAAATGCGTTGTGGATAGTCTCTCGGTCCGGCAGCAAAATTACTCGAAGATACTTACCACCCGCTTCATCTATTCTTGCCCAGCGGCGGATTCGGCCGTCAGCTTGAATATATTCCCGTTCGGGGAACTCAACAACCCGCAGAATCCATTCGTCTTTAATCGCTGCACGATCCGGCCTCGATTTCAATGACTCAAAATATTTTGTTACTTTCACTATGCGCTTTCCTTAGCGGTACAAGTTGTGCACGAGGTGTGTGGTTTACCGCGTCGCCCTCTATGTGCCGGTTAAGTGTTTCCATTGACACAAGCCAAAACCCGATCTTGGTGGTAGTCATAGATCCACTTCAATATTAACCGGACCTGAACTTCTGGCCAGTAGCGCTGTACCGAACGCTGCTTCCTGTTGCTTTGCCCGGGTCACGGGCACCCCCAGTAATTGTTCGCGGATTACCGCCCAGCCAGTATTCACTGCACCACCACCGACCGTCAGCACCTGTTCCGGGTACGGTGCACCCAGTTCGGCCAGCAAGCGATAGCCGCGCTGCTCGATACGTGCCAGGCCCTCCAGTATGCCCTGGAAAAACCTCGCGTCCGAGGACGGGCGAGGTTCCAGTCTGGGTTCCATCAGCGGATCCTGGATCGGGAATCGTTCGCCGCGCGAGGACAGGGGATAGTAATCCAGGTCGGTCAGTTGATGCGGGTTTACCAGTCGTGTGTAGCGATGAATGTCGCAGCTGCTGAACAGTGTGCTAATGATCGCTCCCCCCGCATTGGATGCGCCACCGACCAACCAGCGGTCTCCCAGTCGATGACTGTAGACGCCATAGCGTGCCGCAGTCACCGGCTGATTGGACAGGACCTTGATGACCAGTGTACTGCCCAGTACAGTGACAGCCGTGCCTGTGGTGCTTGCCTGTGTGGCAATGAAACCCGCTGTGCTGTCTGTCGTACCGGCGACGACTTCTGTGCCGGCCGGCCATCGCCAGCGTTTGACGGATGCGTCGTTGACAGTACCGATAACCGATCCCGGCGGGACTACCTCCGGCAGTTGCCGAGGTGAGACATTCAGCGTTGCCAGCCAATCCGGCCAGCGGCGTTGTACGGGGTCGTAGCCGGTCTTCAGGGCGTTGTTTTCGTCGCTGATACCGAAGTGGCCGGTGAGTTTTCCGGTCAGCCAGTCCGCCTGGTGTAGCGCCAGGAAGTCGGTATCGGGGAGGCGGTCACGGAGATGGAGCAGTTTTGCCAGGCCGGAAGTTGCTCCCTGTACGGCAACGTCAGGTGGGGCAGCGGCGGCGATGAGACCGGCTTCTGCTTCGGCCCGGGCATCGTTATACATCAGTCCCGGTGTCAGTGCTGTCCCGTCCCGGGCGCACAGCAGCAGTGTTGCGGAGGTGCCGTCGACTGCGATGCGGCGGACCTGCTCCGGATCGATTTGAGCGCACAGCGCATCCAGTGTTTCGGACAGGGTCTGCCACCAGACCCGGGCGTCCTGTTCGACGTTTACGCCCTGGCGCAGTGGTGGCGGGAGTTTGCGTCGGGCTGTGGCCACAATCGAAGCTCGTTGGTTGATGGCGCAGGCCCGGCAGGCTGACGTGCCGATATCAATACCGATATACAGATTCATAGGCTTTTTCGGAGAACGCTGTGGGGTGCCGTCCTTTTGGTGCGATTGTTTGCAGTGCTGTCGCGGCCATGAGGCCGCTCCTACAGGGATTTATACCCTGTCTGTAGGAGCGCCGGCCTTCGGCGCGATTGTTTGGCAGTGCTGTCGCGGCCATGAGGTCGCTCCTACGGGGATTTATACCCTGTCAGCTCAGGGTAGTTCAATTTTTCCGGGAGTTTGCCAGTCCGGATCCCGATGCTCTGCCACCACAGTGGTATAAATACCACCTCGCACATTGAATTCAGCGGTCAGGCGCATAAATCGCGGCGCACAGGCCGCTACCAGCTGGTCCAGAATCCGGTTGGTCACATCCTCGTGAAAAGCGCCTTCGTCGCGAAATGACCAGATATACAGCTTCAGTGACTTCAGCTCGACGCAATGCTGATCCGGAACATACTCCAGGTTCAGAACGGCAAAATCCGGCTGGCCGGTTTTGGGGCACAGGCAGGTAAATTCGGGCAGGCGAACACGGACTGTATAGTCACGACCCGGGTGTGGGTTCTCGAAGGTTTCCAGGTCTTGGCCGGGCTGTGTGGACATGCGCGCACGATACACGAAGGGCTGTAAACAGCACAAGTGAGGCTGGAACAGATACTTGCATTTGATAGTTAGAAATAGCTGTAGACTCCTGGCGCGTTTTTGATCAGTTTTCAGGTGCCTCGATTGTTCCCTGCGTCAAAATACCCTCATGTTATCAGCGCCTGTTTATTCCGGAAGGCCTGTCAAGTCTTGTCACCGGTGTTGCAGATCGGTATCGTCCGGGGATGCGGCTAAGCAAGCTTAAACTTTCCGGTTTCAAATCCTTCGTCGACCCCACTACTGTCCATTTTCCGTCCGATCTTATCGGCATTATCGGGCCGAACGGGTGTGGCAAATCCAATGTGATCGACGCTGTGCGCTGGGTGATGGGCGAGTCATCCGCCAAGAACCTGCGCGGGGACTCGATGGCTGATGTTATTTTCAACGGTTCAAGCGCGCGCAAGCCGGTGGCTCAGGCGTCTGTGGAACTGGTGTTCGATAATTCAGACGGCGGTCTCGGTGGCCAGTACGCCAGTTACAGCGAGATTGCATTGCGCCGCCAGGTCGCGCGCGACGGGCAATCAGCGTACTACCTGAACGGTACACGTTGTCGGCGGCGCGATATCACCGACATCTTCCTCGGCACCGGGCTGGGTCCGCGCAGCTATTCCATTATCGAGCAGGGCATGATTTCGCGCCTGATCGAGGCCAGACCCGAAGATTTGCGCGTATTCTTTGAAGAGGCTGCCGGCATTTCCAAGTACAAGGAGCGCCGCAAGGAAACCGAAAGACGCATCAGGCATACCAAGGAAAATCTTTCAAGATTAAATGACTTACGAGATGAAATTGAGAAACAACTTGATAAGTTGAAACGGCAGGCGCGCGCCGCGGAACGTTTCAAGGTGCTGCGCGAAGACGAACGCCAGATCAAGGCCCAGCTACTGACCCTGCGCTACCATGAATTGCACGAGGAAAGTGGTGATCGGCGCAAGCGCATCCAGGAGCAGGAAACGCGTCTGGAAGCCGTAACAGCCGAGTTGCGCGCTGTGGAGGCAGGCCTGGAGAAGGGGCGCGCAGAGCATATCGAGGCGTCAGATCTTTTTAACGCGGTGCAGGGGCGCTATTACGAACTCGGTGCTGAAGTGGCGCGCGTCGAGCAGGCGATCCAGCACGGTAAGGAAACGCGCCGCAATCAGCAGCAAGAGCTGGAAAAAAACGAACAGGCGTGGAATGAAGCGCAGGCACACATCAAGGTCGACGGCCAGCGCCTGGAGCAGCTGGCCGGCGAACTGGCCGGTATCGAACCGGTGCGGGAACAGGCCGATGCCGGCGCGCAGACATCGCGCGCGACGCGGGAGAAAGCGGAGCAGGAAATGCAGGCCTGGCAGTCTGAATGGGAGGCCTTCAATACCCGCACCAACGAATGCTCCCAGACCACACAGGTCGAGCGTACCCGAATAGACCACCTGGAACGTCACCTGACGCAGGTCGCACAACGCCGGGAACGTATTGAGCAGGAGCTGAAGCAGCTCGACAGCAGTGCACTGGAAGCTGAAATCAGTGAACTGGAAAAACAAACAAATGAGCGTCAGCAGCATGCGGAACAGTTACAGGAGCAGCTGGAGGCGCTACGCGGCCAAATCGATGCGCTGCGTGAATCCACCCGTGCCCAGCAGACCGAACTGAACGAGGCGCAAAATCAGCACCAGTCCCTGAGTGGTCGAATGGCGTCCCTTCAGGCGCTGCAGCAGGCGGCGCTGGGGGAGGGCGAAAACGAAACCAGTCAGTGGCTGGAAGCGCGTGGCCTGACCGCTGCGCCACGACTCGCCAAACAGCTGGATGTCGATGCCGGCTGGGAGCGCGCGGTTGAAACTGTGCTGGGCGCTTACCTGGAAGCGGTGTGTGTCGACGGTACCGATGAGTTGGTGGAAGTGCTTGGCGAGCTGGGTCAGGGTAGCTTGTCTTTTGTCGATACGGGAGCCTCCGCAAAGCCCGGCTCGGCTGCGAAAGGCGACCTGCTGACCGACAAGGTTCGGGCACCCTGGTCACTGGATGGCTTGCTGGATGGCGTGTATATCGCCGAGTCATTACCGGCAGCCGTAAAATTGCGCGCCGGTCTGGCAGCCCATGAGTCTGTGGTCACACAGGACGGTGTGTGGCTTGGCAGTGGCTGGCTGCGCGTGGCGCGGGATAAGGATGCACAATCGGGAATTCTGAAACGCGAGAAAGAAATCAAAGAGATAGACGAACAACTTGAAGTTAATAATAAGGTTGTGTCGTCGTTGGTAGAGGCCCTGGAAAACGGGCGCGGTGAATTGCAGAAGGTAGAAGCGCAGCGCGAAGCGTTGCAGCTTGAAGCCAACGAGGCGCACCGTCATTTCAGTGATGCGCGCGCCCAGTTTGACGCGCGCCGTACGCGTCTTGAGCAGGCCCATACACGCAGTGCAGCACTGCACAAGGAAGCCGGTGAAATCAGCGCCCAGCAGGATGAAGACAGCACCGCAGCCGATGCAGCGCGTACACTCCTGCACGCCGCACTTGCAGATTTGGATAGGCTCGCCGACGAGCGCGAACAACGACAGGCCGAACGCGAACGCTTGCGCACCGCTCTGGAAACCGCGCGCGGCGAAGCACAGCGTGACCGCGATCGCTCGCACGAACTGGAACTGAAATTCCAGTCCTGGCGGACGGAACAGGAAACCACCACCCAGAACCTGGCGCGCATGCGCAGTCAGCAGAGTCACCTGCAACAACGTCGCGACGAGTTACGCCTGACGCTGTCGGAGAGTGAAGCGCCGCTGCAGGCTATGGAAGGCGAGCTGGCCACCCGGTTGCAGAAACGCCTGGCGGTCGAAGCCGAGTTGAGCGCCGAGCGGAAAAAGGTCGAGGCCATCGAGCACGGCTTGCGCGAGAACGAACAGCAGCGCCACCTGAAAGATGACGCCGTGCAGAAACTGCGCGACGAGCTGGGCCGCGAAAAACTGGACTGGCAGGAAATCAGGGTGCGCGGAGAAACCCTGCTTGAGCAGATTGCTGAAAGTGGTTTCGAATTATCCGTGCTGGTGGAAGAACTGGCCGAGGATGCCACGGTAGAAGCCTGGGCGCAGGAGGCAGAGCGCCTGGCGACCCGTATTCAACGGCTGGGCCCGATCAACCTGGCGGCCATAGACGAGTACGAGGAGCAATCCGAACGCAAACACTACCTGGATGCACAGCACGACGATGTATCGGCGGCGCTGGACACGTTGGAGAACGCCATCCGGAAAATTGACCGCGAGACCCGTACGCGATTCAAGGAAACCTTCGACAAGGTTAACAGCGGTTTTCAGGAGACGTTCCCGCGCCTGTTTGGTGGCGGGCACGCCTATCTGGAAATGACGGGTGACGATCTGCTGAATGCCGGCGTTACCGTTATGGCGCGACCGCCCGGTAAGCGTAACAGTACCATCCACCTGTTATCCGGTGGCGAGAAGGCGTTGACCGCCGTCGCGCTGGTGTTTTCCATCTTCGAGCTAAATCCGTCACCATTCTGTATTCTCGACGAGGTCGATGCCCCGCTGGACGATGCCAATGTTGGCCGCTTCTGCGACATGGTGCGGGAGATGTCCGAGCGCGTGCAGTTTATTTTCATTACCCATAACAAGATCACCATGGACCTCGCGTACCAGCTGACCGGCGTGACGATGAGCGAACCCGGTGTATCCCGCCTGGTAGCCGTCGACGTCGACGAAGCGGTACAACTCGCGGCGGTCTGAGCATGAATGACCTGCGCCTGATCCTGTTGCTGTTTGGCGCCGGGGTCATCCTGACGATTTACGCCTGGAGCCGATTTCAGAACCGCCCACGTAAATCCAGCGGATCCCCTGATGCTGCTATCAGGCACCGGGAAACAGACGAGCCCGATGCCGACATTATCGAACAGGAACTGACACGCATGGAACAGATGATGGCGGGGAGCAACGCCGAACCCGCCACCACCGAATCTTCCGAGCGCCTGCTGATTATCTCCGTGGTAGCACCGGGCGCGGGGAAATTTTCCTGGGATGCTCTGTACAAAGGGCTGCAAAACAACAAACTGCAATTCGGCGAGAAAGGTATCTATCAACGCGTAATCTTTACTGACGGCAGACCGAAGACGGTTTTCGGTGTCGCCAACCTGGTGAAACCCGGCACCTTGCCGGCAACGGGTATGGATAATTTCTCAACCCCGGGAATTACCCTGTTCCTGCAATTACCCGGCCCGCAGGATCCTGTCGAGGCTTTCGATGATTTTGTACATACGGCAGAACGCCTGGCGGTGGAACTGGGTGGTGAACTGCAAGACCAGAAGCAGTGTGTGATTACCCACCAGTCACTTATGCAGATTCGTGAAGGCATCGTCGAGGATCGTGTGCTGCACAGGGTCGCATCATAAAAAATCCGGGTAAGAAGCTGGCCGCCCCATCACGACGTGCAGCACAGCTCCGCGAACAGATTCAGCTGCATAATTACCGCTATTACGTGCTCGATGACCCGCAGATACCTGATGCCGAATACGACCGGTTACTGCGCGAACTCCAGGCTCTGGAGCAGGCTCATTCTGAACTGATTGTTCCCGATTCCCCCACCCAGCGTGTCGGCGCCCAACCGCTGGAGAGCTTTGGTGAAGTGCATCACGAAGTACCGATGCTATCGCTGGGGAATGCCTTCGCTGACGAAGAACTTGCCGAGTTCGACCGGCGTGTACGCGAACGCCTTGCGGTGAACGAGGTGGAGTATACCGCCGAACCCAAACTGGACGGCCTGGCGGTCAGCCTGTTATACGAAGGAGGTGTGTTGAAGCGTGGCGCTACACGCGGCGACGGTAGCACGGGTGAGGACATCACACAGAATGTGCGTACCCTTGATTCTATCCCGCTACGCCTGATCGGTAGCGGATATCCGCAGCGGCTGGAGGTGCGTGGCGAGGTATTCATATCTCACGCGGGCTTTCGCAAACTCAACGAACAGGCGCAGCGGCAGAACCAGAAGCCGTTCGTCAATCCACGCAATGCCGCTGCCGGTAGCTTGCGTCAGCTGGATCCGAAAATTACCGCGCAGCGGCCGCTGGAGATCTATTGTTACGGCGTTGGGCTGGTGGAGCAGGGCAGTCTGCCGGACCGGCATAGCGATATTCTGTTTCAGCTGCGCAACTGGGGTCTGCGGGTTTATGCCGGTATCGGTCGTGTCACGGGTTTATCCGGTTGTGTGGATTTCTATCGCACTATGGAACGTAAGCGCGATACGCTGCCGTTCGATATCGACGGTGTGGTATTCAAGGTGGACCGGCTGGATTACCAGCAGCAGCTGGGTTTTGTGGCGCGTGCGCCGCGTTGGGCGATTGCGCGCAAGTTTCCGGCACAGGAAGAGTTGACGCAAGTGCTGGATATCGACGTGCAGGTCGGTCGTACCGGCGCTGTTACGCCGGTGGCGCGGTTGGAACCGGTCTTCGTGGGCGGCGTAACGGTCACCAATGCCACGCTGCACAATGAAGACGAAGTGCGACGCAAGGACGTACACGTCGGGGATACAGTCATCGTTCGCCGCGCCGGTGACGTTATCCCGGAAATCGTTTCCGTTATCCTGGAGCGGCGACCTGATGATGCGAAGGCCTTTGTGATGCCGACCCGCTGCCCGGTCTGCGGTTCGGATATCGAGCGACTGGAAGGTGAGGCGGTAGCGCGCTGCACGGGTGGCTTGTATTGTGAGGCGCAGCGCAAGGAAGCCATCAAACATTTTGCGTCCCGGCGCGCCATGGATATTGAAGGTCTGGGTGATAAACTGGTCGAGCAGTTGGTGGATCGGGCGTTGATCAAGGATATCGCCGGACTGTATGACTTGTCAGTTGAGGAATTGGCTGGTCTGGAACGTATGGGTGAAAAGTCTGCAAAAAACCTGATCGACGCTTTGCAGGCCGGCAAACAAACGACACTGGATCGTTTTCTGTATGCCCTGGGTATTCGTGAAGTCGGCGATGCCACTGCACGGACGTTAGCACGGGAGTTCGGGCAACTTGAAGCACTGATGGATGTCACGGAAGAGCGGCTTGAGAAGGTGCGCGATATCGGTCCCGTTGTTGCCAGCCACATAGTACACTTCTTCCGTCAGGCACATAACCGGGAAGTGATCGAACGCCTTGTTGCAGCGGGTATTCGCTGGCCTGATGTGGAGCCTGCTGAACACGCGCCTTTGGAAGGTAATACCTATGTACTGACCGGAACCCTGTCCGGCATTACGCGGGATGAGGCCAAACAGAAACTACAGGCGCTGGGTGCGAAAGTGTCCGGCAGCGTATCAAAGAAAACCACGGCGGTTATCGCCGGGGAGAAGGCCGGCTCGAAACTGGCAAAGGCAGAGGAGCTGGGTGTGAAGGTATGGTCGGAACAGGATCTGTTGGAGTTACTGAAACAGTAATGGGCAAGATGCCGAAAAACAGCCTGCTACGGCTGCTGGGTATTGAACTCAGCCCGGTCAGTCACACTGAACGTATGCTGTCCACCGTTGGTGGCTTTCTGGGTATCTACGGTATCCTGCAGATCAGTGCGGTGTTCGTCAGCCCGCTCGCCGCCGCACTGATCGTGGCCTCTATGGGGGCCAGCGCCGTGCTGTTGTTTGCCGTGCCGCACGGTCCGCTGTCCCAGCCCTGGCCGGTAATCGGCGGACACCTGGTGTCGGCAGTGATCGGCGTGAGTTGTGCAAAGCTGGTGCCGGATGCCCTGCTGGCCGCGGCGCTGGCAGTGGGGCTGGCTATCGGTGCCATGCACTATCTGCGTTGTATCCATCCCCCCGGCGGCGCCAGTGCGCTGGTTGCGGTGGTGGGCGGCAGCAGTGTACACGCGCTCGGTTACCAGTACGTAATCACGCCGGTATTACTGAACGTGCTGGTGATTGTGACAGTCGCGGTGCTGTTCAACTACCCCTTCGCCTGGCGTCGCTACCCCGCAGCCCTGAAAAAGAAACCCCCGCCCAGCCAGCTGCATCCACAGCGGCGTTCGTCGATTTCGCACGAGGATCTGGTGTATGCACTGAGTGAAGTTGATTCCTTCATCGATGTTTCCGAGCAGGATCTGCTGGCCATATACGAACTGGCAACGCAACGTTCCCTGTCACAACAACTGGTGCCGGATGAACTCAGGTTGGGGCATTTCTACAGCAACGGTCGCTATGGTAATGAATGGTCGGTACGCCAGATAGTCGATCAATCGCACACCAGCGGCGCGGCCGGCGACATTATCTACAAAGTACTTGCGGGTGATGGACGACGTTCATCAGGGGTGGCGACGCGCAAGGAATTCGCCCGCTGGGCGAAGCACGAAGTGTATCGTGACGATGAAAACTGGCGCCGGGTTACGCCGCCGGAGTCAGAATGATGCGGAGCAGGGTTTATGTCTGGTGAAGTGCAGTACTGGCCACTGTTAATGGGGTGGACAGTTGTCGTGTTGTTGCTGTTGTACGGCTGGAAACGGCAGGCAGCGATTGCTGCAGCCGGTATGGCCATCGTGACCTATGCGGTGCTGTCTGTCGGACTGGGCGGGTCATGAAGGCCCGTTTCCGCAAGGCTGAGCAGCATCTGAAAAGCGTTGATCCGATACTGGGGAATGTTATTAGAAAACAGGGTCCCTGTACGCTGATGCGCGATCCCAAACCGCATTTTCATACCCTGGTGTGGGCTATCATCAACCAACAGCTGTCGGTAAAGGCGGCGCAGACCATACTGGAACGCTTGCAGCAACGTCTTGCGACGGAGCTGTTTCAACCGCAACATTTTTACCGCGTACAGGAACGCAGTTTGAGAAACTGCGGATTGAGTGGCGCCAAGATTCGTTATATCCGGGAAATCGCCAGGCGTGTGCGCTGCGGGGAACTGGATCTGGAACAGCTGGACACCCTGGACGATGAACAGGTATCCGACCTGTTAATGGCACTGCCGGGTATCGGGCGCTGGACAGCGGACATGTTGCTGATGTTTTCACTGGGGCGTATGGATGTTCTGCCGGTCGGTGATCTTGCCTTGCGCAAGTCCATCAGAATGCACTATGACCTGCCGGATGACGCGGACTATGACCGCTATCTGGAGCTTGCCGAAAAGTGGCGGCCGTATAGGACTGTTGCGAGCTGGTATTACTGGGCCGCTGTAGACTAGAGAATCTCTGGTTAATTCCTTTATCGTCATTCCGGCGTATGCCGGAATCCAGTGGTTTCAGTGAGTTGGATACCGGCCTTCGCCGGTATGACGAATTGATCAGAGTTGCCCTAGAGCCGGCCGGTGTCTATCTGGGTGTTTCCCACGCCATCGGATAGAGCAGGTCGAGCACCTGGTTAAACGCAGCGGCGCTCTTGTCAACGGCTGCAACTATATCCTTCTTGCTGATTTTGGTCAGCGCCAGGGCTTCCGGTCGGGTTGCCGAGATGGCGGCACTGGCAATATCCTCGGCGTTCAGGTCAGAGTCCAGCAGCGCACCGTAGGGATCGTAGAACTGGGAGCCAAGAGGATCCTTGCTTTCCTGTGCACAGTGTGTGGCCTGGTCGGCGATATGGAGAAGCGCGGATTCCAGGTGCGCGTCGTGTGCATTCTGTGGATTGTGATGGTAGAGCACCGACAGGCAAAGGTTGTCCGGCATGTTCCAGTGTTTCAGCAAGGCCTGCCCGACTTCAGCGTGATCAAAACCCACCAGCTCGCATTCGATTTCACAAATGTCTCTTTTGGATTGCATGCGCATGGATTCAGCATGGCCGATCTGGTCGGGCAGCTTGGTCAACATCAGCAGGCGACCTACATCGTGCAGCAGGCCCGCAGTAAATAAACGTTCACTGTGCAGTACGCTGCAGCGCTGTGCGAAGTTGCGTGCCAGTAATCCGCAGTACACGCTGTGCTGCCAGAAGGCAGCCATGTCGATCAGATTACCGGGGATGCGGGAGAACACCTCCGCAGCGGAGGCGGCCATGGTCAGATTGCGCAGTTCGCGCATGCCGATCATATTAACGGCTCGGGTGACGGTATCGACCTTTCTTGGCAGCCCGAAATAGGCGCTGTTAACCAATTTCAGCAGACGGGTGGTCAGCGCAGTATCCTTGCCGACTACGTCGCCGATGTCCTGGGCGGTGGTGTGCGAAGAGTCCGCCAGCGCCTGAACCTGGATACAAACTTCAGGGAGCGAGACCAGACGTACATTACGCGAAACCAGATCCTGCGGGGTCACCGTCATTCCTTTAGAGGTTAGTGAGATCAGTATTGCACAGTGTGGCGGCGTAACAGCGGCTTACTTTAGAGGCTTGCTACAGAGTTAAGGAAATTATTAGATAAATCCTGTAACATACGGAAATATAAGTTAAATAATAAGATATATGTTAGCGCCATTCAGGCACAGCAAGCGTGCCGGAATGGCCCTCCGGGCCGTGTTAAAATACGCGCTCCAGCGACTGATTTAAATTGAGGGATAACAGGTGGAAGCCACCGGATGTTCAGCAGCAGAACCTTTTGCACTCAGAGTGCTAGGCGATATGATGGAGCCCGAATTCGAGCACGGTTGTATTATCATTGTCGACCCGGAGGGCTATGTGAAGGACGGTTGCTTCGTGGTCGCCAATCACGACAACGAATTTTATTTCCGCCAGCTGATATTTGACGGCCAGCGCCTGCTGCTCAAATGCCTGAATCATGCCTACGACGAGGTTGTTGAAATCGCGGGCCTTGAGGCTATTCATGGCGTGATTTCACAGAAGTCGGGCGCCCGGCGTAAAGATCGAAAACGCTACGACTGACAGTCCTTCGGCGCGATGGTTGTGGCCGGCTGTCGCGGTCAGGAGACCGCTCCTACAGGTTACATTGGTTTTTTGTAGGAGCGCCGTCCTTCGGCGCGATGGTTGTGGCCGGGCTGTCGCGGTCAGGAGACCGCTCCTACAGGTTACATTGGTTTTTTGTAGGAGCGCCGTCCTTCGGCGCGATGGTTGTGGCCGGGCTGTCGCGGTCAGGAGACCGCTCCTACAGG
>CAJXFW010000036.1 GCA_913053655.1 uncultured Thiogranum sp.
GTTCTCATCAACGGCAGCGACAGATGCATCACCTGTGGCAGATCCGGTAGCTGGTACTGGGGGAGTGAAATCACCAGGTCGAACCGCTCGATCCAGCGGCGTGGTCGACCCAGCAGGACAAGTTTGGTAGCGGGGGACTGGTGTTTTATCCACAGCGCTGCCATGGAGTGCCTGCGCCCGGCGGTGATCACAAGGTCCGGCCAGGGTGCGGCAAGTGGATCCGAATTTTCCAGATCCAGGTGTTGCAGCGATGCCTTGAAGCGCGGTTTACCCAGCCGGTATTCCTGTTTCGGCACCAGGTGTCTGACTTCATAAGGCAGGTCGAGGCTGTCGGCGATCATTGTTAGCTGGGCGTTGTCACCCAGCTTGTCACCAAGTACCAGCCAGATACGGGGAGGGGAATTCATCGGCCCGTCAGCGAAACACGCCGCGCCTGTACAGGTCCAGGAAAAGGCCCCAGATAAATATCAACGGGTAGCGACGCACCCGGTCCGGTATATCGATGTGCACACCGGAATGACGTTCCAGTTTCCAGGCGATATAGTCCAGACCGCCATCAAAGGTGAACAGGGCCTTGATCAGGCGGGCAAGCGACAGGAACTTGCCCAACAGTGCGCGAATTTTCCAGCCGACCCGGCTGATGAGGCGGCGGCCTGGAGGAATCCGGGCCAGATAGTCTATTGCCTGCGGTGTTTCAGAGATAGTGAATGGATAGTCCAGCAATGTTGCGGACAGACTGGTGACCTGTTGGTAATAGGTTTTATTGGCCTCAAACAGTTCACGTGAGCGAGCGGATGACTCGACGCGCAATTCTGCACCGTAACTCAGTTGCAACCCGTTGCCCCACAGAGACTGAACGCTTCCCTGCGGCGGCAGGCTGGGTAACACCCGGTTCAGGAATGTGGTGACTGACCGGGCCAGGCTGTGTTCAACACGATCTCTGGCAGTGGCATCACGGCACCAGGCGACAGCCGTGGGCTGGCTGAATCGCCCCCACAGGTAGGAATGGAACCAGCGTGGGGAAGTCCCTTTTTCCAGGTCACAAAGCGACAAAATGGCGTATTTACAACGCACCGTTCGACCTTCGTGGGCGAACTCAGCATAGAACACGTTGGGTGGTAGCACCCGGTTCCATGCTGCTTTTATCCAGCCGGAATTTGCACAGCGGTACCTGTCGACGATCAGGTAAAGGTCAACCAGTCCATCGTAAGGATCACCACTGCGCAGGCAGGAGCCGTAAAACAGGACGGAAACAACGCAACTGCCGTGTCGGTCTTTCAGTGATTCGACAAGATGGGCGAGCGCAGGGTGTTCAGGAGAAGGTGTCAACCCGGCAATCTTTTCAACCAGTTTATCCTGTGCGCTGTTTTGATTCATGTCTGACTACTTGTTTATGCGGATGAATTCGATTTCATCGGTGCTGCTGACAGTGATCGGACCCTGCTCGTTAGTGGCATGATACAACTCACCGTCAATGGCAAAGGTACCATCCAGCCAGAGCTGGATTTTTTGTGCGTTATGGCTGAAGTAACCGTTCTCAGGTGTAACATGGCGATTGGGTTTTCCACGCAGCACGGCAAGAAAAGCGCGCATTACCTTATGCGACGGTTTTTGCACCCAGGTGCAGTGCAGCGGCGCATCTTCATTGCCCCAGTAGGGTTTCAGGCCAAGAAACAGCCGGTCAAGCGAGTTTATGCTGATAAGCACTACTTCCCGGACTTGTGGGTCGGGCAAGCCATCGAGTTCAATGCGAATCGGGGTGGGATCTGAAAAATAGGGCTCTTTTCGGGCCATGCCCCAGATGGTTCGCAGTGTCACAAGCCCGGGGCCGAGTTCATTTTTTATTCCCATCCTGTGAACATTGCTGTGACAGTATTCTATGCCACGAATGACAGTACCTGCACCGAATGCCATCCCGTACGTTGTTTTTCCGTCCAGCGAGCCTTCGACACGAAGCATGGCGCGACGGAGTCGCTGAATGCGCCCTTTTCCGGTACTGGCCCATTCCACCATACGACACAGAGCGCTCTTCAGGCTGCCGCGCACACCGACGTCACCGACGTTCATGTTGGTTGTTCCGCCCGGTAGCAGAATAATAGATGGAAAGCGAGTGAACGGGTTCTTGTTGAACAGCTCAGTAAACACCTGTGAGGTCGTACCATCGCCGCCGTTGATAGCCAGTACAGCCACGCCCTGTTCTGCGAAATCCTGCAGTACGCGCAAAATATCATCTCTGTCCCGGGTGATCTGATGGTGGATGTACGGATGATTTGCGACAATAGCCTGTACCAGGCCCGGGTGTGCGCGGTTACGCCGGCTGTGCGGATTCGTGATCAGGCCGATACCGGGAGACTTTTCAGGGTGGCTGGGATTCAAGGGACTGGCGCAGACTCTGTCAGGGGTAATCGAACGGTATCCTAAGTGAATGTGGATCAATCAACAAATTCGTTACAGGGATCTATGAGTAAAATAAAAATTCCGGATCCAGCCGGACTGTATTTTGCGCACTTGTCTGATCCACACCTGACGACGTTGCGGGGGGTGCGCCTGTGCCAGCTATTGAATAAACGGGTGCTGGGTTATTTGTCCTGGCGGTACAAGCGACGCAAGGAGCATCGTGTAGAAGTGCTGGATGCCCTGCTGCGCGATCTTGCGCAGACCCATCCCGAGCATATTGTCGTAACAGGGGATTTGACCCACATCGGTCTGCCGGCGGAGTTTCAGCAGGCGCGCCAGTGGCTGGACCGCCTGGGCAGTGCTGACCGGGTGACGGTCATTCCCGGCAATCACGATGCCTATATCGGTACCTCCTGGCGCAGTACTTTTGCACAATGGGAACCCTATATGGTGTCGGACGACAACGCGGGGAAAGCGCAGAAACCGGTATTCCCGAGTTTGCGCATCCGAAACGGTGTTGCCCTTATCGGCCTGTCCAGTGCTGCCCCGTCAGCACCATTCTTCGCCACCGGTTCGCTGGGTTCGGCGCAGCGCGAGAAGCTTTCCCTCCTGCTGCAGCAAACCGGAGAGCAGGGGTTGTTTCGTATTGTACTGTTACATCATCCGCCGCGGGTGCAGGATGAAAAGTGGCGCAAGCGGCTGACCGACGGTGACGACCTGTGCGATATTCTGGGGCGTGCAGGCGCTGAACTGGTGCTCCACGGTCACAGCCACCGCCCTATGGAATCCGGGATCCCCTGGGGTGAACGGACGATTCCCGTATTTGGTATTCCCTCCGCGTCGGCGATCGGCCACAAGCCCGGGCGGCGGGCGCAATATTATCTGTACAAAGTTCTGCGCGAAACTGACTGCTGGTCAGTCCGGGTTAGCATACGCGGCTACCAGATGGGTAGTCGGGATTTTGCGCTGCAGCACGAGCATCAGCTGTCGGTGCCGGTTATCTCTTCAACCAGTTCCTGATCGGCGATGGAATCCACGTCGATGGCGGCTTCCGGAAAGGGTAAATGTACCGGTCGGATGCTGATATCAAGCCTTCTTGACAGCTTTGCCAGTGCCTGGTCCAGTGTCAGCCTGCCCAGCAGATAGAGCAGTACTGACCACCAGCCGAGCTGGCTGATAATCCGTAGCGGGTTTTTGCGCTGCTGCTCGATCTCGCGCCATACCGCGGCTACGCGGCGCGATTCCGGGGTCAGAAAGGCAAAAAGATTACAGCCGCAGAAATCGCCGTCCCTGAAGCGGGTGACCGTTTTCTTCGCTTTCGGGAACTTGTTCTGCACCGTGTGGAAGGCGGCGATGCCTACCGCGAGATCGGCGCCGTTTTGCACAGCGCCGTCCAGAAAGTGATCGACAATCCCGGCCGTCAACAACGGGTGGTCTGCGGTGGTGACCAGTACCGGGGTTTCGTCGGCCAGCGCCTGCATAACCTGCCAGGCACTGCTGCTCGGACTGTCGCTCGCCGCTTTCCAGCTGATCTGATGACTATTAAGCGCGGTCTCAAGGAATTCGCTGTCAGTCAGATGTTCGCGCGCCGGACCGGAGAGCAGGATAGTTCCGACCCGTTCACTGGAAAGCAATGCTGTCACTACACGTTGCAACATCGGCGTGCCGTCGATTTTTACCAATGCCTTGCAGCGGGCGCCAGTGGCTTCCAGCAAGGGGTCATTGGCATTGCGGTCGGCGGCCAGGATGATGGCGGTAAAGCGTTCGCGGGTCATAGGCAGCGCAGTTTACAGCGCTTTTTCATACAGGCGGAAAGTCTGATAAGCCTGTCCACCCAGTGATTCGATAATATTACGCATGCCGCTATTGTGTTCCAGTATCCATGACATTTCCATTTCCCGGATGCCGCGCGCCAGCACCGGGTAGCGCAGGGTATCGGTAATCATGAAGGAAAGCGCCGGACCAAAAGGGGTGTGGTGATATTTTTTGCGCACGCCCATCAGAGGGATGCGGGCGGTCCTCGGGTAGCGCACCTTGAGGCGCCACAGCAGCTTCAGCCAACCAAAAGGCAGCAGCCTGCCATGCAGATCCTGAATGGCTTCGTTGATGTTCGGTAGACAGACAATCATGGCTGCCGCTTCGCCGTCGACTTCCGCGATCTGAACGAAATTGTCGTCGATCAACAACGTCATGGCTTTGCCAACCTCTTCGAATTCTGCCTCGGTGATCGGTACCATGCCCCAGTTTTCCGACCAGGCGTCGTTGAAAATGTCGAGCATCAGCGCCAGCTCACTTTTCAGCCGCTTCCGATTCAGCGGCCGGATATGGACCCGATCCGCCACCCGCCCGACCAGGCGCTGCATGACTCTGGGTACGGTGAAATCCGGGGGTTGGCGGTAGGCAATCAGGTCAACCGCTTTCCGGTATCCGACAGCCTCCACAGCCTGCCCGTAATAGGGGCGCCCATGCACCATCATGATGCGTGGCGGTGTATCGAAGCCATCGATTTGCAGCCCGCATTCTTCGTTAATCGACAGGTTGAAAGGCCCGGTAGCGCGTACCATGCTCTCGGATTTGAGCCATGATTCGGCGCTGGCGAACAGCGCATCAAACACCTTCTGCTCGTCAATCGCTTCCAGGCAGCCGAAGTGGCCTGTCCGGTCCTGAAACTTTTGCAAGTGGAGGTCGTCGATCTGTGCGCTGATCCGGCCCACCGGGCGGCCGTCACAGTAGGCGATCCAGGCTTGCCAGCGCGCGTGTTGAAAAAACGGATTTTTATTTGTAAATTTTTCTTTTTGTTCGAAATATAGTGGACTGACCCAGTTCGGATCATCGCGGTACAGCATCTCGGGCAGGTGGATAAACTGGTTCAACAGCGTGCGATTATTTACTGCGCGAACCGTCAGCTCGTCCTTGTTGTGCGGCATTGAGTTATGACCAGCCTTTAGTTTTGCCGTTGAAGGGCGATGATCATACGCGGCTGGTTTGCCGGCCGCCAGATTGGCTCGAGAGTTAAAAACCGGGCATTGTGGATAACTTGATGATCCGGTGGACCGGTACTCAGTCAGCATTCGGGAGGGGAATGGCCCGTAACTTGCCTTTTGAACTGACGGAATATTGGGTCACCCGGGTAGTCAGTTCCGGCCTGGAGTGAGGATGGACTTGTAGTAAAATAACGACATTTCCGAAAAAAGTTATACGACTGGCGCACGAAAACTGAAAATTCTTCGAAAAAAGTATTGTATTTTTACCCTATTGTATGAATAATGCACATCCGTAGTGTAGGGTAGCAGTCCACGGACAGGTTAGTTGGGAAAATACAACGCTTCTTCCGATGGCCGGCAGTTTCCATGCACATAAACGATTTTTGTGATGCAGGGTAGCCGCAGTTTCCTGCATATGGTAGCTAAGTGAACTTTTTTGGGGGTGTTCCTGTCTCTTGACCGGAACCTGAACATAGCAAACCTCAAACAGGGATTAAGTCTTTTGGGCACAATATCGACACCAACCGTACACAATCTGCCATTTCGTGCCGCTGATTTCGCCACTCTGACCGAAGCCCTGGATTACTCGGCCCAGGGTGAAACCGGCGCGAATTTTTATACGGGCAGAGGTGAACTCTACGCAACGCTCCCGTACGCGAAATTGCGCGAGGAATCGCGCGTGCTGGCGCGAAAATTACTCGGCGCGGGTCTCGAAAAGGGTGATCGCGTCGCTCTGGTCGCCGAGACTAATCCTGATTTCCTGCGTTTTTTCTTTGCCTGCCAGTATGCCGGGCTGATCCCCGTTTCCCTGCCGGCGTCCGTGAATCTGGGCGGGCATACGGTCTACGTGACCCAGTTGCGGGGTTTGCTGCAATCAAGCAAAGCGGCCATGGCCATGGCGCCCAGTGGTTATGCCTCGTTCCTTGAGGAAGCCGGCGAAGGCCTGGAGCTGAGGCTGATTGGTGATCCCGGTATTTTCGATGTGCTTCCGGAAGCAGACATCGAGTTGCCAGCCGCAGAGCCTGACGATATAGCCTACATCCAGTACACATCCGGCAGTACCCGCTTTCCGCGTGGTGTTGTCATCAAGCAGAAAGCGGTCATGAGTAACCTGACGGGTATTATTCGTCACGGCGTCAAGATGGGCCGTGGTGACCGGTGTTTTTCCTGGTTGCCTTTCTATCACGACATGGGCCTGGTCGGCCTGGTTCTGGTCCCGGTAGCGGCCCAGGTCTCTGTTGATTATCTGGATACGCGTGAATTTGCCATGCGTCCGCGCCAGTGGCTGAAACTGATGACCAAGACCAAGGCGACGATTTCATTCAGTCCGCCTTTCGGCTTCGAATTGTGCACGCGGCGTTTGCGTCCCGGTGAAGCCGAAAAATATGATTTGAGCAACTGGCGTGTTGCGGGTGTTGGTGCGGAAATGATCCGCTCTGAAACCCTGACCCGTTTTGCCAAGGCACTCGCACCGGCCGGATTCAACGAAAAGGCATTTCTGGCCTGTTACGGCATGGCTGAATGTTCGCTGGCGATCAGTTTTGCGCCTTTGTTCGAAGGGCACTCTACGGACTGTGTTGACGGCGATCATCACTCAGATTTCCAGGAAGCGCTGCCCATCGCGAATTTCGAAAATCCGGGCAGAGCGCGGTGTTTTGTGGAATGTGGCAAACCGTTGCCGGAATACGAAGTGGAAATCCGGAATGAGTCAGGCAAGGTATTGTCTGATCGCCGTAGCGGTAGTATTTTCGTACGCGGAGACAGCGTCATGTCCGGTTATTTCGATGAGCCGGAAGAAACAGCCCGTACCCTGTCGGAAGATGGATGGCTGAATACCGGCGACGTGGGCTACCAGGTTGACGGTCGGCTGATTATTACCGGGCGCAAAAAGGACCTGATTATTATCAACGGTCGCAATATCTGGCCGCAGGATCTGGAGTATCTTGCCGAGCATCAACCCGAAGTGCGTATGGGTGATGCACTGGCTTTCTCAGTGCCGAGTCCTGATAGTGATGAAATATGCGTGCTGGTGGTTCAGTGTCGTGAGGCCGATGCGAACGTGCGCGCCAACCTGACTGATCGTTTGAACCGTCTGGTTCATCTGGAACTGGGTATGGACGTGCTGGTTGAGCTGGTACCCCTGCATACTTTGCCGCGTACTTCATCTGGCAAGTTGTCGCGTTCCAAGGCACGCCAGAACTTCATCGATTCACACGACATGAGTGCGCTGGTCAGGGAAACGAACAGCGAGCTGGAGCTTAAGCAAGGCTAACGCCCGGTGAGCAGATGCTACAGAAATAACCGGCTTCGGCCGGTTATTTTTTGCCTCCGCAAAGGTAACGATCAATGTCTGAATGGATAGCGGTTACCGGCGCCACAGGATTCATAGGGCAGGCCATCTGTCGCCTGTTGCACGCTACGGGGTGGCAGGTGCGCGCCCTGGTACGATCCCGGGTACGGACACAGTTGCTGCAAGGTATCGTCGATGAGTGGGTGCCGGGTGATCTGGGTGACCGTGAGGCCCTGAAGCGGCTGTGCACGAATGCGATTGCTGTTGTGCATTGTGCAGGCGTAGTGCGCGGAGTCGATGCGCAGGCATTTGACAGGGTAAACGTCGACGGCGTACGCAATCTTGTGGAGGTCATGTCATCACAAACGAAGCCTGCACGTCTGCTGTGCTTTTCTTCCATAACTGCACGTGAACCCGATTTGTCCTTCTATGCTGCAAGCAAGTACCGCGGTGAACAGGTACTGGAGCAACAGGCCGGTGCGTTGAACTGGATCGCGCTGCGCCCACCCGCTGTATATGGACCCGGAGATCGCGAAATGTTACCCCTGTTCAGACTCATGGCAAAAGGCATCGCGCCGGTCTTTGGTGAAAAAGATGCGCGATTTTCCATGCTTCATGTCGAGGATATCGCTCGTCTGGTTGTTCGCTGGCTGCAGTGCGGACCGGTTGCAAACGGTATCTACAGTTTGCATGACGGCAGGCCGGGCGGTTACAACTGGGACGATGTTACAGCCATCGTATCCAGGTTGTGCCGGCGCCCGGTGCGCGCCATATCAATTCCTCCGTTCATGTTATTAGTCCCGGCGTGGGTCAATCGCGCGCTGGCGCGCCGGTTGGGTTATGCACCCATGCTGACACCGGAAAAGCTGCGTGAACTACGCCACCCGGACTGGGTTTGTGACAATGATGCTATCCGGAAGGTGCTGGACTGGCAGCCGGAGCTGCAACTTGAGGACGGCTTGAAAAATACACCCGGCTGGCGTCCGCCTCTGGATTGAATCCTACGACCCGATTCGGGTTTCAATATCCGGCAGTGTCTTGCCCGGATTCAGAATGCCGTCCGGATCAAACTGGTGCTTGATGGCGTGCATCAGGTTCAGGCTGATCGGGTCGAGTTCTTTCGACACCCAGTCGCGCTTAACCAGGCCGATTCCATGCTCGCCTGAAATTGTTCCACCCATTTCCAGCACGGCGTTGAATACCTCTTCCAGACAGGCCTGGGCTCGCCGCTGCTGTGCAGGATCATCAGGATCGTAGAGTAGATTCACGTGCAGGTTGCCATTGCCGGCATGGCCGAAATTGATGATCTTGATTTTATGCCTGTCTGCAAGCCTGGCAAGCTGATTGACCAGCTCCGGCATGCACGAAACCGGTACCACGACGTCCTCGTTGATTTTTTTGGGTGCGACGCGGCGCAGGGCGGGGGATAGCGCCTTGCGGGTTTCCCACAACGCTGCAATCTCTTGCTGCGATTGAGCCTGTTGAATATCCAGCAAGCCGGTCACCGATGCAGCATCAACAACGTGTGCGACCATATCGCCCAGTTGAGACTCTATGCCATCAACCTCGATCATCAACAGCGCACCGGCTGTTTCGGGAAGGCCTGGCTGCAAGTCGCGAACCATGTTGATGGCATTGCCGTCCATGAATTCCAGGGCGCAGGGAATAACCGGTTGCGCCATGATGCTGGAAACTGCGCACGCGGCGCTGTATACATCTTTGTAGATCGCTCGCAAAGTACGCTTCGCCGGTTGCACCGGTGTCAGTTTCAGGGTCGCCTCGGTGATGATTGCCAGCGTGCCCTCCGAGCCGATCAGCAGCCGGGTTAAATCGTATCCGACAACACCCTTGGTGGTTCTCACGCCGGTATGCAGGGTTTCGCCGGCGCCGGTAACGGCCTTCAAAGCCAGCGTGTTTTCACGCGGTGTTCCATACTTGACGGCGCGCGGGCCGGCCGAATTATAGGCCAGGTTACCACCCACAGTGCATACCGAAGCGCTGGTAGGGTCCGGCGGCCAGAAGAAACCTTCAGTAGCCGCAGCATCCTGTACGGCTTTGTTAGTTACGCCGGGTTCTACCACCATCAGCCGGTTGTCACGGTTCAGTTCAACAATCCGGTCCATGCGCTGCATGGAAAGAACCAGAGAGTGATCGTCGATCGGGACAGTCGCGCCTGTAGTGCCGGTCCCCTGGCCACGCGCCAGCAGCGAAATTCCGTATGTCCGGCAGGCTTTAACAATGGCTACAACCTGCTGGTGGTCTTCCGGCAGCGCCACGGCCAACGGCCGGCCCTGCAAGGTGCTGTTGTCATAGCCGTAGGCAACGCAATCTGCGGGATCGGTGAGCAACTGCCCGGCGGCGAGCAGCGTTTCCAGATGATTGATGAAGTCAGATTGCAAGGGGCATATACGAGGCCTGCGGGGTGTTTAATCCAGGTACCGATAGAGCGTAACTATGCGCTGTACACCACCAACCTCGCGGGCCTTGTCAGTAACTTCGGAGGCTTCTTTCCGGTGCAGCAGGCCCATGAGGAAAACCGTTCCGTTTTCGGTAACGACCTTGACCCGTGTGGGATCAAAACCGGTGATTTTTACCTTGAAAAGGGCTGATTTTACCTTGGTGGTTATCAGGGAATCACTGCTGCGGGTCATCATGGAGCTGGGTGCGGCAACCACAAGCTCGTTGTGTACACGCCGAACTTCTTTCTGGGCACGAGCAAGTTCGCCGGCCCGTGTGCGGAATGCCTCGGTAGGCGTTTCACCGCTCAGCAGGACGATATAGTCGTAGCTTGTGACGTTAATATGCGACTGTTTGCTCAATTCCTTGTCCTTGCGAATAGCATCGCCGACACGCAGTTCGATTGCCTGGTCCTCGACAATGGACCCTGTAGTACGCCGGTCGTGAACCACGGACGCCGTCGCGGCAGCGCCACCTACCACCACTACCGGGATACAGCCGTTCAGCAATAGCGCGGACATCAATAAAGTGCCCGAAACAATCCAGCGTGTTGCCATAATAAAAAATCTCCAATTCAGTTGGGTGTGCGGCCCGGATTAGCCGCCCGGCTGAAACGCATTCGCAAACCACTGCAAGCTGACATCATCCAGGTTGCCTTCCATCGCTACAACATCAAAACGTGCCGGCATGTTCCAGTTTTGATGCACAGTCATGTAGTAGCGTGCGCAATAAATGATCCGGTTCTGCTTGGCGTGGGTAACCGTTTCCGCAGCGTGGCCGAATCGGGTTTGTTGCCGGTATCGTACCTCAACAAAGACCAGGCTGTCGCCATCGCGCATGACCAGGTCGATTTCACCCCGGCGACAATGAAAATTACGGGTCAGCAGTCTCAGTCCGTGGCGTTTCAGATACCGGCATGCCAGTAATTCAGCGCGATCTCCCGTTGCTTTGCGGTTCATTTTGTCCCTCCCTGGGCAAAATTGGTTGCGGCCGTCCCTTGCGAAACTGCGCCCACACCAGGGTGCGGTGCAGCTGTTTGTTCTGGTCCAGTGTCAGAATACCGGTAGCGCCGGAAAAATAGGCAAATCCCGGCATGTTCAGGGACTCCAGCCACGGACCCAGCTGGTAGGCGTCGTAGCCGAGCGCAAACAGGCGCTGGAAGCGTTGACTGCGATTGGGCCAGAGGGAGTGCAGCTGCTCGCGTTGTTTCGTCCACCGGCCTTCGTAATCAAGAACCCAGGGGATGTCGCAGAAAAACAGGCCATCCATATCCCGGTCAAGCGACGGGTCGGGGTTGGCAGCAAAGACATGCGAGGTGCTGTAGACCGGTATATCACCGGCCCGGTGGAAGCGTAATTGTGGTTTCAGCTGGCGTGCCTGCCTGGGGAAGCCGAGGATAAAAACAGCTTCTACGTCCTGACGGCGGCGTGGTTCGAAATTCAGCTTTTCCCCCAGTAACCGTTCCAGCGCACGGTGACGGCTTTTACTGGCGTCCAGATTCAGTGTGTGTTCAATGGGTATTTTGAAATCTGCGCTATTGGGTGCGTACTGCCCGCCGGCCAGTATTTCACCGCCCAGGCTGGCGAACTGCTGTTCAAAAGCCGCCAGCACACGTGATCCCCAGGCCGTGTCGGGTACCAGTGAAATGACCTGGCGATGGCCATCGTTGATCATTTTCTCTGCAACCTGACGGGCCTCATCTTCCGGGGCCAGGCCGTACTGGTAGAGGGGTAAGGTGGTGCGCGTGCTGCTGATCTGGTTCAGTGCGAGCACGGGAACAGGCAGGTCACCCGAGCGTGCCAGTTGCTGGATACTGTCTTTCAGTAGCGGGCCAATGACGAATTCGGCACCTTCCTGGATAGCGGTCTGGTAAATGGACCACAGCATCTGCGGGTTGCCACCGGTATCGTAGAAACGTAATTCGGGCTGTTCAAGGGTGTCCTGATAGTAGGCAGTCATAATACCGTCGCGGATAGCCATGGCGGAGTCCGCCGCAGGACCGCTCAGGGGCAGTAGCACCGCGATATGTCTGGCACGCGCGCCAAACCGGCCAGCCTGCTGTAGCAGATCGGGTAGCAGCGTGGTAGCAGCGCTGTGGCCGGGATAGCGTATACGCCAGTTGTCCAGTGCCGTGTTCCAGCGCTGTAAATTGCGCGCATTCTGGCGGGTAATCAGTACCAGCTCTATCCAGCCACTGAGTGGATCGGGCGCTGGGCTGGTGAGCAACTGCTGCAAGGCGTCATCAGACAGACTGGAGAACTGCTCCCAGATCTGGTACTGATTGGCCAGTTTCTGCTCCGGGTCATCGATCAGTCCGTCCAGCCAGATCAACTGCCGAGCCGCCTCCATGGCATTACCGGTCATCGCGTATGCCTCGGCGCGTAACTGGTAATAGCGTTTGCCAAAATCTGGCAGAGATTCCGGGTTGCTGATCTTTTGCAGCTGTCCCAGGGCCGGTTCCGGCCGGTGCTCCGCCAGTGCGCGTTCGGCATCCAGCAGCAGATAGCGGACCCGTTGTGACGGATCGAGGCCGGCCGGGTCAAGGCTGGCCAGAACCGGAGCCAGTTGCTGCCACAGCTCACCCCTGGCGAGAAGTTCCGCAGCGCTCAGGCGCAGCGTGCTGCGCTGATTTTCGGATGCTGTTTTGGCCGCGCTGATATACAGTTGCGCGGCAGACAGATAATCACCCTGGTTGATGTATGTCTGCGCCGAAGCGGACAGGGTGTCTGCGCCGGTGGTTTCCGCCCGCTCGGGCGTGCCGGTGCAACCGGCAAAGGTCAGCAGGACAACGAAAAACAGCGAAAGTGATCGGTACACAGGTATCCGTGTGGTCAGGAAAACGGGTAGCGGGTTATTGTAATGGGGTCCGGTCGCTTGTGCATGCTATTTTGGCGCGCCGCAAAGCCGTTCACATACTGGAAGAGAATGATGGATAAAGATCGGCAGGCGCCCGTCAAAGGTTCCCTGTATATAGTGGCGACCCCGATCGGTAATCTGGCCGATTTGAGCGCGCGGGCTATCGAAGTGCTGGGTGCTGTGGATCGTATTGTTGCGGAGGATACCCGTCACAGCCGAAGATTGTTGCAGCACTATGCGCTGCAAACGCCAATGACTGCGTTGCACGAGCACAATGAACGTGAGCTGGCGCCGCAGTTGGTAGAGCAGCTGGCAGCGGGGAGTTCGGTTGCCATGATTTCCGACGCCGGAACGCCGTTGATCAGTGATCCCGGATATAACCTGGTACGTCTGGCGCGCGAGGCGGGTGTGCCGGTGGTTCCAGTGCCTGGACCTTGCGCCCTGATTTGTGCGCTATCGGCGTCTGGTTTGCCCACAGACCGTTTTATCTTTGAAGGGTTTCTGCCCGCCAAAGGTGCTGCCCGTCGACACCGTCTCGAACAGCTGCACGGGGAATCCCGTACCCTTATCTTTTATGAATCCAGTCATCGTATCGTGGAGTCATTACAGGACATGCAGGCCGTGTTCGGGGACCAGCGCCGGGCGGTGGTAGCGCGCGAGCTCACCAAGCAGTTTGAAACCCTACAGGGTGATACGCTGGCAGCACTGGTGCCGTGGGTGACGGCTGACCCCAATCAGCAGAAAGGTGAATTTGTAGTGCTGGTGCAGGGGTTGGAGCCACTGAATAGTGATGCTGTGACGCCCGAGGCCGAACAGCTCCTGCTGGTGTTACTTGAGGAACTGCCGATTAAAAAAGCCGCCAAACTTGCTGCGCGTATCATGGGCCTCAATAAAAGGGCATTGTACGACAGGGCGTTGCAGTTAAAGTGAATCTGGGCCGTTCCAAGAGAAATCATCGAATAGTCACCCGGTATGGGTCCATCCGCTCAAATGCCAGTCATGACATATGGTATTTGCTCTCCCCCTTATTCAGGGAAAGCAGATACTTATACCAATGCCAGCTCAAGTCTATGCTTGCGTCGTTCCCAATCCGGCATAATTTGTTCCAACAAACGATAAAACCTGGCGGAGTGGTCTTTGTGCTTGAGGTGGCAAAGCTCGTGAGTGACTACGTAATCTATACAATCCCTCGGTGCGCGAATTAGTTCCTGGTTAAGCGTTAAGGTGCCACGGGAGGATAAACTTCCCCAGCGGGTCTTCATTTTCCGTACATGAAGATTGGGTTGTTCGTAGCCGTTACGCAGGAAATACCTCAAATTCCGATCCAGGCTTTCCGGGAATTTGCTTCTTGCGCGCTGCAGATACCAGTTATCGAGAATTTCGCCCACTTTTTTCGGCCCCAGCCTTTCTGGTCCGCCCACATACAGGAAGCCACGCGCAAGTTTGACGCCGGGCGCCTCGCTTTTTACCACCTTGAGACGATACTGCCTTCCCATATAGAGATGGGTTTCGCCACTCAGATACCGCCGTTTGGGTGTCCGTGGCTGGAATTGCTGGAAATATAATAGCTGCTTTACTACCCACCTGGCGCGCTTGCGCATACGTTGGTGTACTTCATCTAGCGAAGTGTCTGTAGGCGCCTTTACGATGACACTGCCATTGGGGTGCACCGCTATTTCCAGGGTCTTCCTTTGCGCATGTTGAACCTGGAAAGCAATTTTGCTCCCCCCATAGACCAGAGAGCCTGAATGACTCTTCATAGGGGCGTCCGATTTTTGACAAGTTGCATGGATTTTTCGATGATCTCGTCCATGGCCTCCAGACTCAATTCAAACTCCATTTTTTCCTTGATCTCGTCGTACAGGTAATCGTCGATATCATTCACGGCTCGCTTTTTTGCGTCATCGTCGTCCCAAAAGTGAACCTTCCAATGACTGCGTATAATCTTGTAAATTGAAAGGGCCGCTGCCGAGGTCAGATCATCAGAAACCGCTTCGTTCGTGCCCTCTTTCATGAAATAGGGCCTTACCACTCCGTAAATGGCCATGGCGTCTTCGTTCCCCTGCAACGCATCCGGTACATCATCGTGCTGTTTATTCACGACCTTTTCACGAATGCCGGTCACGCGATTCAGATATTCAAGCTCAGACATCCGCCTGGCACGAAAATCATCGATGGCCTGCTGAATCAGTTTGGAAAATTTCTGGTAAAAGGCCGGATCTTCCTCCATCCGTTCAGTAATAGCTTTTTTAGTGGCATGAGCGATGGCATCTGCCTTCGCGGCGTCCGTTTTGGTTGAATAGACGCCATGATCCTCTTTCACTTGATTAAACGTCTTCTCATCAAAGATGTTCACCGGCGCGTTTAACTGGATCGCTTCACTGGCCGAGATGTGAGTATCCAGCAATTTCTTTATCTTCGGTTCATAGTCCCGGTAATCAATCGCTTCTGCATAACGCATCTTCACGGACGCCTTTAGTTTATGGAAACGCTTAAGGTCATTTTTGTATTGCCGAAGTTTATCCTCTGCCGTGTTCATGATAAATCTCTCGGCTGAAAGCGCGATTGCCAGGGTTTTACTATAGTCCGTCAGTCGCTGATAGAACTCTTCTCGCAGCGCATCGTCCCCCAGGAGCAATTCATAGGCTTCCTCGTCGTACTGGTTTTTTACGGGTTTGAAAATATCCCACAGGTCAGAATACTGCTGTGGCAGGCGCTCCACTTCTGTTTGTACAGATACCAAAGCATCGGCAAGATCCGTTTCTTCAAAGCCTTCAAAGGCACTGTACATCGTCAGTGCCTTGTCCAGCTCACCCAGTATGCTGGCATAATCCACGATATAGCCGAATTCTTTGGCATTGCCGTTCTCGGTCTCAAAAATCCTGTTCACCCGTGCGATGGCCTGCAGGAGAGTGTGCTCCTTGAGCTTGCTGGACAGGTACATCACCGTATTTCTGGGCGCATCAAAACCGGTGAGCAGCTTGCTGACCACAATCAGAATTTCCGGTTCCTCTCCGTATTTGAATCGATTGACGATCTGCTTGTTATACTCTTCTTCAGAGCCGTACCGTTTCATCATCTTCTGCCAGAATTTCACCACCTCATCGGTCGGCTCGTCATCTACATCATCAAACCCCTCCCGGCTGTCCGGCGGTGATATCACTACTTCGCAGGATACAAAGCCAATATCTTCGAGATATTCCCGGTACTTTAAAGCAGCCACCTTACCCGGTGCCACCAGTTGCGCCTTATAGCCGGTACCCTGCCAATTGGCACGGTAGTGCTCACTGATATCAAAGGCACGCATGTAAATGACCTGATCGGTCTTGTTGAGCATCTCCGCCCGCGCGTACTTTCTTTTCAAGTCCGCCTTTTGCTTGTCGGTAAGCCCCTGGGTATGGCGGCTGAACCACAGATCGATGGCCTTCTTGTTTTGCTCCATCTCCACATGCCGTCCCTCATATAACAGAGGCACAATGGCGCCATCTTTCACCGCCTGATCGATGGAATACTGATCGATCAGCCCGCCAAATTTGACGAAGTTGTTCTTCTCCTTTTTCATCAGCGGCGTGCCGGTAAAGCCCAGGTAACAGGCGTTAGGAAACATCTGCTTCATGCGGGCGGCAAAGTTGCCGAACTGGGTGCGGTGACTCTCATCAATCAACATAAAGATATCAATGGACTCATCGCAGTATTTTTTCACGTTCAGAGCCTTGTCGAACTTATGTACCAGAGTGGTTACCACAGTGGCCTGTTTCTCTGCAACCAGCTCTAGCAGGTCACGTCCGGTTTTAGCGCGTTGAGGCGCCATATCGCAGGCGGCGAAGGTATCTTTGAGCTGCTTGTCCAGATCCTTGCGATCCGTGACCAGAACGATACGGGGGTTGTGGATACCGGGTGTCTGAGCCAGGGAGCGCGCCAGCATGACCATGGTGAGGGACTTACCGGAACCCTGGGTATGCCAGACAATACCGCCCCGGCGGCGGCCTTCCGCGTCCAGATTCTTTACCTGAGCCAAAATTCGCTTCACAGCAAAATACTGCTGGTAACGGGCGATCTTTTTCACGCCGCCGTCAAATACATTGAACCGGTAGCACAACTCCAGCAATCGCTCCGGGCGACAAAGCGCATGCAGAGTGCGGTCTTGCCCGGTAATCTCACGTGCTCCCTCGGCTTCCATGGTGTCAAAATATTTACGCGCCAGCGCAAAATTACCGGAAAACAACACATCTTTCTGCTCATCAGACATGACCTGGTGAACAGGTTCCGCAATATCGGCGTCGGTGTCTTCCCGGTCCCGCCACAGAGACCAGAACCTGGCAGGGGTACCCACCGTGCCATAGCGGGCTTCGTTCTTTTTGACACCGATCACCAGCTGGGCATAGGTAAACAGGCGTGGAATATAGTCATCCCGCTGATTACGAATAGATTGGGAAATCGCCTGCTCAAGATCTTCATTGGGGGATTTGCACTCGATGACCACAAAAGGAATGCCATTCACAAAAAGCACAATATCCGGCCGTGCGGTTTTAGTGCTACGTGTGCGCTCCACGCTGTATTCGGCGGTCACATGGAAACTATTATTGCGCCAGTCCCGCCAGTCGATATAGCGTAGATTGAAGCTCTTGGTATCACCGTCGATGGACTGTTCAAGTGCCGTGCCCAATACCAGCAGGTCGTAAATCACTTCATTGGTTTTCAGCAGTCCGTCATAGTTGACGTTTTTCAGCTTCTGGACAGCGGACTGAATGTTCTCTTCGCTAAAGAGGTATTCCTGCCTCTTGTATTGAATACGGTTGATGGCCTTCAATTGTTTGCGCAGGATGCCTTCCAGTAGCACATTGCCCAAGCCGGCCCTGGCGTTCCTCCAGGGTTTCAGGAGGTGGCAGGTAATCAAAGCCCAGATTGATGAGCTGCTGCACGGCGGGTATCTGGGACAGATACGCTTCGTTGAAGCGGAAGCTTTTTTTGATGTCGCTGGGCATAATTAGGTATTTACCTTGCACCGTTTTCGAGTAGCTGCTGTGGATAGGCAGCAAGGGCGTACAGCTACGGTTGATAGCCCATGGGCCGCTAGTAGACCGATGGGTGAGTTCGCGGCCCAACGGCCGAGAATCCATTGAGGCTTCGGCCTGCTGAGCCGGCGTAGTGCATCAGCGGCCCACAGGCGGAATAGCATGGCCGGATTTGCCTTGCATCGGTCAGCCGCACTGCCTATACTGATAGTCAAGGATTGGGCTTTACCCGGTCGACATGAGGGCTTTGGACTTGTTCCGAGGCCCTTTTGTTTTTTATGGGAACACTTTGACATTCAACAGTTTCCTCTCGATGATCTCCACCGCACGATTGCGCTGACCCGGTCGCAGATAACGAAGTGCCAAAGGTCTGGCCACCAGATCCGCCAGCTGCAGTCCACTGGAATTGCTCTTCTTGTCCACAAAGCTGTGCTCAAACGTCAGCCTCTGAAAATCCGGTGACTTGTACCCCCAGTTGCGCTGGTTGTCGCAGATGCGCCGGAACTCCAGTTCCAACTCATCGTCTTCACGTTTGCCCCTAGACTCAAACAATATAGAAATACGGGTATCCGACTGGCCGTTATCCACCAGAAAACTCAGTGCTCGTTCCATGCAAAAAAGCAGCGCGATCTCGTAGGGGTTGTAGGGGTCGGCGTACTTTTCCGTCAGCTGAGTTTTATCGATTACCGAGGCAATCAGATGAACCGGCGCTTTGGCGATGATGTCGTTCAGGCGGGTGTAGAACGCCTGCCGCAAATCACGGTTAGTACGTAGCAAGCCGAAGGGCCCTTTCTCTTTGCGGATGTCATGCTCATGGAAAATAACCTGATCGTGTCCCCAATGGTCCATTTTGAGTTGCTGAAATGCTGGTACCAATTCATTGACATAATCGTCCTTGCGAATCAGGCAAAAGATTAAGGCAAATACTGGAAACTCCGGATCAATGGACAGCAAGCCATGATCGCCGCTTTCATCAGCAAAGATCATGTACTCGCTGAAACGCCGTGTCATGCCACGCACTCCAGATCGAAAAAGCAAGTGCCAGCATCGCGGACATAAAAAACCCGCCATGGTTGCGCGTCACGGCCGAGACCGGATAGGCGTGGCGGGTGTGTTAGTGACAGTATCGGCCAAAATCGCCTAAACGACAAGAAGGGCGTATGCCTCTTCATGCATCCCCCCACACATCTGCTGATGATGCGTCATAAAAAATAATATTGAGTGGGGCGCCTTGCGTTCTTCGACGCATAAGCGCTTTAGCATTTTCAAGCAATTGTTGTTTACCCGGTGAGGCAATATCGCCATGAACACTTACATAGATATCCTCAACCTTTCCTCTCGCTATCTTGTTGATCATGTGTAAATCGTCTTCAGGTGGTTGGTGATGCTCTGGGGTGTCGATTGGAACAGCTCCGCCATGGCGGCCTGGGTGAGCCACAGCGTCTCGTGTTCGAGGCGGTATTCAACACGGGTCCGGCCATCTTCAGTCTGGTAGAACAGGATTTCACCGCTTGGCAAATTGGTGGTGAATTCTTCGTTCATGGCCAGGCTCTGTGGTTGCTGATTTTAAACCCGTCGAATTCGACGGGTTTAAAATCAGCAACACTTATTCTGCTCCACTGTCGGCTGTTTGTTTTTCTTTGTGCCCCTGAGCCGTTTTGAACCATTTTCACCGCTTGGGAAAAATGGTCTTCTACCTGCCGGCCTGATTTTTTGCAGGCTGTTATCGCTTTTTTTATAACGCACTCGAATTTATCCCAGCTGCTGTAATCAAGCACCGCCTGTAACTCTCTGGCAAACCAGAACTCTATACGGTCATCCTGCGCTTGTTTCAGGTTTTTAAAGGTCTGATGATGTTGTGTATGTTCTTTGCTCACCGTTTAATCTCCGCCAGTTTTGCCACCATCTTTGTCCGTACCTTAACCAGTTCTTTTTCCAGTCGGTCGATCTCTTTTTGCACGGCGTCGATGTCGATCTCTATTTCTTCCTCGAACGTATCTACATACCGGGGAATATTGAGATTGAAATCGTTCTCTTTGATTTCCTTGAAAGACGCTACATAGGCTTGTTTGTCCACTTTCCTGCGTGCTTGGTACATGCGCACGATGTCTTTGATGTGGTCCTCTGCCAGGGTGTTCTGGTTCTTTTCTGAGTCAAACGTCCGGCTGGCGTCAATAAACATCACCTTTTTGTGCTTTTCATTGGCGCCTCCCTTTTCCCGAGATCGGTCAAAGACCAGTATGGCTACGGGGATACCGGTGGTGGGGAATAGATTGGCGGGCAGGCCGATAACCGCGTCCAGCAGGTTGTCTTCGATGAGCTTGCGGCGGATGCGGCCTTCGGCGCCACCACGGAACAGTACGCCGTGGGGGGCAACCACGGCGACGCGGCCTTCCTTTTCCAGTGCCGCTTCAATCATGTGGCTGATGAAGGCGTAGTCGCCCTTGCTCTTGGGTGGAATGCCGCGCCAGTAACGATTGAAACGGTCATTCTCCGCTTCGTCCTGGCCCCATTCGTCCAGGGAGAAGGGCGGGTTGGCCACCACCACGTTGAATTTCATCAGACGGTCTTTT
>CAJXFW010000037.1 GCA_913053655.1 uncultured Thiogranum sp.
TAAGGTTGCATAAGTCGGCTGCCAGGCTGTATTCGTTCAGTTGACTCTGGTTGATTTCGAAGCGCACCTGGGACGGGTAGGCATAGCCGGCCGGCCGGTCGTTCATCGCGATGGCCCAACAGGCCTTGTCCGGCGCATTCAGCGCGATTGATTCAAGCAGGTGTGTGGTGAAGGTGGCGATACCACATTGCCGGGGGAGGTGGTTGCCGATGAAGACGATGGACTTGAGCGCTTCCCATTCTGATCGTGAGTCTGTCGTGCCGAATTTCTCCATAGATGCCTGTTTTAGTCGGTATTGTTATGAGTGTGGGGTCATTCTACATCAGATACCAGGTACCCAGGCTCAGGAATGCCATAAAACCAACCACGTCGGTGACGGTGGTCAGTAATACCGAGCCCGCCAGCGCGGGGTCAATGCCCAGCCGTTTCAGTGCCAGCGGGATACTGACGCCGGCCAGCGCGGCGCATACCAGGTTGATGGTCAGTGCAACGCCGATAATCAGACCGATCCTTGTGCTCTGGAACCAGCCCATGGCAACGACAGCCACCACCAGGGACCAGATCAGGCTGTTCATCATGCTGACAAGAATTTCCTTGTACATCAATGTTCTGGAGTTGCTTGGGCCAACCTGTCCGAGGGCCAGTCCGCGGATCATGATGATCAGTGTCTGACTGCCGGCGATGCCACCCATGCTGGCGACAATGGGCATCAATACCGCCAGTGCCACGACTTTTTCCAGCGTGCCTTCGTACAGGCTGATGACCCAGGAGGCCAGAAACGCGGTGGCCAGGTTAATACCCAGCCAGATGGAACGGCGCCGCGCACTGAGTATGGCGGGCGCGAAAATATCACTTTCCTCATCCAGGCCGGCCATGCTCATCAACGAGTGGTCAGCCTCGTCGCGGATGACGTCGACCACGTCGTCGATCGTGATACGCCCCAGCAGTTTGCCAGCGTCGTCGATGACCGGTGCCGATATCAGATCGCGGTCTTCAAACAGGCGGGCGACCGCATCGTCCTCCATGCTGGCGGGGATACCTTCCACGTCGGCGTTCATCACTTCGGCAACGCTGGCGTCCGGGTCGCGGGTCAGCAGTGTAGCCAGCGGCAGCAGTCCCTGGTAATGGTCAAAACGGTCGACCACCATCAGGCTGTCAGTGAGGTCGGGAATCTCACCGCGCAGGCGCAGGTACCGTAACACCACGTCCAGCGAGACATTGGCGCGTACCGTTACGACGTCCATGTCCATCAGGCCGCCGGCCGTATCTTCCGGGTAGGACAGGGCGGCTTCCAGCCGATGGCGGTTCTGTTTGTCCATGGAATACAGCAGTTCGTGTATCACGGCCCCGGGCAGGTCGTGCAACAGATCCGCCAGGTCATCCGTGTCCAGACCCTCGGTAATTGCTACCAGTTGGTCCGTCTCCATTTCCTCGATGAGGCCGGCGCGTACTTCGTCATTCACTTCGACGAGGGCTTCACCCTTGTCCTCGGCATCGACCAGTTCCCACAGGATTTCACGCGGGCCATGTGGCAGGGATTCCAGCAGATCGCCGATTTCGGCGGGGTGAAGACTGGCCAGCAGCTGACGTACCTGGTCAGCGGTACCACTGTGCAGGGCCGCTGTCAGGGCTTCCAGTCGTTGTTGTGTGTTTTTCTGGTCGGCTGTTTCTGCCATGGCGAACCCCGAGCCTGCGTGAGAATTGGATTAGCTGTGCAGTGTAGCAGTCAGACTGTCGGCAAAAAACCGAGCTTTGTTACATTTTGTTGAGAACGTCCAGCTGTTCGATGATTTTCACGGGGTCATCCTGCTCCAGGATGTTGTTCGCGATGCCGGTAACATCTGCAATCCGGCAGTGGTGTATGACATCCTTGATTTCAAGCAGGGCGGTAGGGTGCACCGAGAAGTCCGTCAGTCCCATGCCCAGCAGCAGACGCGTATAGCGCGTGTCACCCGCCATCTCCCCACACATGGCGACCGGTGCGTCGTATTGTTTTCCGGCATCAATGACCATCTTTATCAGGCGCAGTACCGCCGGGTGCAGTGGGTCGTACAGATAGGTGACCTCGTCGTCCACGCGATCGATAGCCAGCGTGTACTGAATCAGATCGTTGGTGCCGATCGACAGAAAGTCCAGCTTGCGGGCAAACAGGGTAGCGGACAGGGCCGCTGCCGGGACTTCGATCATGCCGCCGATGGGTATGTTCCAGTCAAATGCGAGACGCTCACGATGCAGTTCCTGCTTGACGTCATCGATCAGCGCCATCACTTCATCGAGCTCGTGTGCGCTTGACAGCATGGGGATCATCATATGTACCGGCCCCTTGGCGGAAGCCCGTAAAATGGCGCGCAGCTGGGGACGGAACAGATCAGTGTGTTTCAGGCACAGGCGGATAGCGCGCAGACCGAGTGCCGGATTGGCGGACACATGCTCGCTGGCGGGTTCGGCACTGGATTTTTTGTCAGAACCCAGGTCCAGGGTGCGAATAGTAATGGGAAGTCCCTTCAGGGTTTTCACAACACTGAGATACTGCCTGAGCTGCTCTTCCTCGTCGGGGATGTCGCTGCGGTTCATGAACAGGAATTCTGTGCGGTACAGCCCTATTCCCTCGGCACCTGCGCGGCGTGCCGCGAGTACGTCCTCGCGCAGCTCTACGTTGGCGACCAGATGAATCCGGGTGCCGTCGCCGGTAACTGCGGGCTGGTCCTTGAGGCGGTTGAGTTCGGTGCGGTGTTTCTGTTGCTGGCGCTGCAGGCGGCGATATTCCCTGAGCGTGGCGGAGTCTACATCTGCCAGCAACGCGCCCTGGACGGCATCCAGGATGACAGTGTCGCCGTCGCGGATCTGGTGCGGGGTGATGTGCGTACCGACGATGGCGGGCAGCCCCAGACTGCGCGCCAGGATGGCGGTATGCGCCAGCGGTCCACCGGACTCGGTGACGAAGCCGGCAATGCCCTGGTGCTGCAACAGGGCGGTTTCCGCCGGGGTAAGATCGTGAGCCAGTACAATGGCGCCACGCAGGCGGGTATTGTCCTGCGGATCGGTGTGCGTTTCCTTACCGATCAAAATACGCATGATGCGCATGACAACGTGATCCACGTCATCCTTACGGGTGCGCAGGTAGGGGTCGTCCATTTCGTCAAACACTTTGGCCAGGGCATCACGCTGGATTTTCAGCGCCCACTCGGCGTTGCACTGGCGCTGGCGAATCAGTTCAACCGGTGCTGCGGTCAGCATGCTGTCTTCCAGCATCAGCAAGTGGGTGTCTATAAAATCGGTAATATCGGCGGGCGTGGTTTCCGGGATGCTGTTACGAATGACTTTCAGCTGCTGGCGCGCAGTGCGTACGGAACGCCGGAAACGCGAGATCTCATCTTCAACGAGGTCTTTGGGGATTGCTGCCTCATAGACCTCGACGTCACCCTGTTCCAGCCGGTAGACGGCGCCGATGGCTATGCCATGCGAAATGCCGATGCCCGAAATGGAAATGCTCATGCGTCTTCACCAAAGCGCTGCGCAACCAGTTCAGACAATCTGTCGATCGCCTCGGTCTCGTCATTGCCATCGGCGTTTATGGTCATTTCACAGCCTCTGGAGGCAGCCAGCATCATCACGCCCATGATGCTTTTGCCGTTTACCTGCTGGCCGTTACGCGTGAGTGTTATATTGCTGGCGAAAGAGGAGGCAAGGGTAACGAATTTTGCAGCGGCACGTGCATGCAGTCCAAGTTTGTTGACGATGGTGACCGTCTTATCCTGCATGGGGCGCACCTTCGGTGTTGCAGAGCAGTACACCATCCCTGCCCCCGGTAACGGCCTTATGCATAAGGCCGTCCAGGTCCAGATCAGGATAGTTCAGAACCCGGATCAGCATGGGCAGGTTGAGCCCCGATACTACGCGCACATCGTGCAGTTCGCGCAAGCGGCAGGCGATATTGCTGGGGGTGGCACCATACATATCCGTTAATACCAGCACACCGTCGCCGCAGTCTATTTCCTGTGCAGCCTGTTTGGCAAAAATGAGCACGCGCTCGGGATCACATCCCGCTGCGGCCGAAATAGTGGTAATGGACAGGGGGCATACGCCCAACACTTCGGTAGCCGATTGCAACAGTACAGCACCGATGTTGCCGTGGGTGATGAGCAGGATGCCGACCTTCACGATAATTCCCGGTGACGGGTGCTTACACCCGGGTAGCGGTCTTCGAAATAGTGCGCCAGTCGTTCGGCCAGATACACAGAACGGTGCTGGCCGCCGGTGCAACCGATGGCGATGGTCAGGTAACTGCGGTTATCGTCTTCGAAGGCTGGAATCCAGTGATCCAGGAAAGTGCACAGCTCCTGGAACATCTGTTTTACCAGGATTTCACCTTCCAGGTACTGGATGACCTCCAGGTCACGTCCGGTCAACGGACGCAGTTCCGGCAGCCAGTGGGGGTTGGGCAGGCAGCGCGCGTCGAACACGAAATCCACGTCGGTTGGAATACCATGCTTGTAGCCGAACGACTGGAAAGATAACGACAGTCGGCTCTTCTGGCCACCCTCTATGCGTTGCTGTACCAGACTGCGCAGTTGGTGGATGGTCGTTTTGCTGGTATCGATGAACAGATCGGCCCGTTTGGCAATGGGCTCCAGCAGGGCTTTTTCCTGTGCAACAGCTTCTGCGAGTGATACCTGGTCATTACTCAGGGGATGACGGCGGCGGGTTTCGCTGAAACGCTTTATCAAGGTATCGGTGTCGCAGGTGAGAAACAGGATCTCGCATTTGACGTCCTGTGTTTCAATCCGGGCCAGGATGTCGTTGAATTGCTGCAGGGCCTGTGGCAGATTGCGCGCGTCTATACCCACGGCGGCAACTTCAACAGGATTGGACGTCTGCTTCAGTTCCAGAGCCAGCGCGCTGAGCAAGCCGGCCGGCAGGTTGTCGATACAGTAATAGCCCAGGTCTTCAAGTGTGTGCAAAGCCACACTTTTACCCGAGCCGGAATGTCCGCTGACAATAACCAGTTTCACCAAATGCCCGCTAACCTGAATTCGGAGTGGTCGTGTTTGTTCATAAACCTGTACTTCCGTCATTCCGGCGAATGCCGGAATCCAGCCAGCCGTTGAAACCTCTGGATCCCGGCATTCGCCGGGAAGACGGGATCCGGGGAATCATACGTTTATAGACGGGTACTAGCTATTGCCCATGAAACGCGCCTGGCGTTCCATAAACAGTTTGGCGGAGTCGTAGCCCTTCAGCAGCAGGGTGTGATTGCGGGCAGCAGCCTCCGCCAGTACCGCCAGGTTGCGGCCGGGTGCAACCGGCAGGGTAATTTCCGGGATTTCGACGCCGAGTATGGTCTGGGTGGCGCGGGCACCGTGCAGCCGGTCTATTCTGTGCATCTGTTCTTCCGTCATCGGGACCAGTTTCAGAATCAGGCGCAGATTGCGGCTTTGCTTGATGGCGCTGTCACCGAACATGGCGCGGATATTCAGGATGCCCAGGCCGCGCACCTCCAGGAAGTCACGCAGCACATCCGGGCAGCGGCCGTTCAGGGTATCCGGAGACGTCCGGGCAAAGACCGGCGCATCATCGGCGACCAGTCGGTGGCCGCGCGCCACCAGTTCCAGTGCCAGTTCACTTTTGCCCACGCTGGGATCACCTATGATCAATAGCCCCAGGCTGAAAACCTCCATGAACACACCGTGCAGGGTGATTTTTTCGGCAAACAGGCTGGTCAGGTAATATTGCAGATAGCTAACCAGCTGTACGGTGTTCTGGCTTGAGACGAATAACGGTGTTGAACTTGCCTCACTGCGTTGCTTGATGTCGTCGGGTACGGACTGCTGATCACCAATCACGATGAGGTCTGTGGTGCCGTCGAACAGCTGGTCGATCAGGTCACGGCGTGAGTTTTCGCTGAGACGGTCCAGATAGTGGATCTCGGTTATACCGAGTACCTGAACCTGATTGGAGTGAATCAGGTTCAGGTGTCCTACAAGGGCAGTACCGGTGCTTTCCGCTTTCGGGTTCTGGATGACACGGCTTTCACCCAGTTTGCTGCCCAGCCATTGCAGTTCCAGTTTATCGCGCAGGTTTTCAAACAGGGTGCCAACGGAAGCATCGATGTTCATGCGGACAGCTGTTGGTCACTACTCTGGTTGCTGATTAACTGGAAACACTGGTCGCTGTCGCTGCAGTTGCGCAGCTTGCTGCAGAAATCCGCATTACTGAACAAACCAGCCAGCCGGGCCAGAATTTGCAGGTGTTCTTCGGTGGACTCTTCGGGCACCAGCAGGGCATAGAGCAGGTCGACCGGCTGTTGGTCAATGGCATCGAAATCAATGCCCTGCCGGAGGGTGATCAGTGCGGCAATCGGTTGTTTCAGACCGCGCAAACGCCCGTGTGGAAGCGCGACACCGCTACCCAGTCCAGTGCTGCCCAGGCGTTCGCGCCCGACCAGGCTATCGAAAATTTCGGTCTCTGTGTAGTCCGGTACCGCACTGGCCAGAAGATTACCTAGTGATTCCAGGCTGCGTTTTTTGCTGGAGCTGTCCTGCTGGCAGGCGATGCGCGCAGGATGCAGGAGTTCAGTAGTTAGCATTATATTTGTTCGTTATGGTAGAGGGGCCTGTTTCTTCATCGCCCCTTCGCTGCGGTGATGATCAGTCAGTTTTTCCTTGTGTTTCTTGATTTGCCGGTCCAGTTTGTCGGCCAGGCTGTCTATCGCCGCATACATGTCTTCGCTGGTGCTGTCGGCAAACAGCTTGCCGCCACTGATGTGTATCGTAGCCTCTGCGGTTTGACGCAGCTTTTCAACACTGAGGACGACATGGACATCAGTGACATGGTCAAAGTGACGTTCCAGTCGCTCAAATTTTTCGTTTACATAGTTTCTTAATGGCTCCGTCAATTCTACATGGTGTCCGGTTAGATCAATTTGCATGGATATACTCCTCGTCCATGGCCTCACGCGAGGCGTTTACGCTCATTTGAAGGGGGGATGGCCATCGATTCGCGGTATTTGGCGATGGTCCGTCTGGCCACATTAATGCCTTGACCTGACAGCAAGGCTGCGATTTTGCTGTCGCTCAAAGGTTTGGTTGGCGTTTCGGCGGCAATAAGTTTCTTGACGATAGCGCGGATGGCGGTGGCGGAACATTCACCTCCGTCGTCGGTACTAACGTGGCTGGAAAAGAAATACTTGAATTCGAAGATGCCGCGCGGTGTGTGCATGTACTTCTGCGTGGTAACACGGGAAATAGTGGACTCGTGCATTTCCACCGCTTCGGCGATATCGCGCAGCACCAGGGGCTTCATGGCTTCATCGCCGTACTCGAAGAAATTTCGCTGGCGACCGACGATACAGCGCGCCACCTTGAGCAGGGTTTCGTGACGGCTTTGCAGACTCTTCAGGAACCAGCGCGCCTCCTGCAGATGGTTGCGCAGATAGGTGTTGTCTTCACTGTTGTCGGCTCGCTTCACCAGGCTGGCGTAGTGACTGTTGATGCGTAACCGGGGTGCCGCTTCGATATTAAGGTCCACCTGCCACTTGCTCTTGTTTTTAAAGACAAATACATCGGGTACCACGTATTGCGGTGCGCTGCTTGTAATCTGCGATCCAGGCCGCGGGTTGAGCGACTGGACCAGATTCAGCACATTCTGAAGCTCCGCTTCGGACAGCTTCATGCGCCGCATAATCTGATTATAGTCCCTATTTCCCAGCAGTGTGACGTGTTCCTGCACCAATTGCAGCGCCTGTGTGCGGTGCGGGGTGTCGGCGTCCAGCGCTTGTAGCTGAATAATCAGACATTCAGCCGGGTCGCGGGCACAGACACCGACCGGGTCAAAGTGCTGAACACGGTGTAACACGGCCTCGATTTCATCGAGGCCTATCTCTATTACAGGGTCCAGTCCGAGACCTTCGTGCAGCTCTTCCAGCGTGGCGCTCAGGTAACCGTCATCATTTATGGAATCCAGGATAGCCTGGGCAATCATGCGATCAACATCGCTGAAACGGGTTAGTTCAAGTTGCCAGGTAAGATGTTCGTGCAGGGATTCGCCGGCGCCACTGTGGGTTTCAAAAAAGTCCCTGCCATCACTCTCGGCGGGGGCGCTGAAACTGGTAGCGCCCATATCATAGGTGTCTTCCCAGCTGGTATCGACCGGCAGGTCTTCCGGGATGGTCTCTTCGGCACTTGTTACTTCTTTTTCTGATGCGTCCTGAGGTGTTTCGTTGCTGGTTTCGGCTTCGTTCTGCTTGCGTTGCTCCTGGCCGGCGTCCACGTTGCCGTCCGCGCCGGCTTGCGCTTCGGCTTCATCGGGTTCGAGCATCAGGTTGGAATCGAGGACACCCTGAATCTCAAGCTGCAGCTCCACCGTGGAAAGTTGCAGCAGACGAATCGCCTGTTGCAACTGGGGTGTCATGGTCAGGTGCTGGCCAAGCCGAAGTTGGATGGACTGCTTCATAAAAAATTATGGTGTCTCTGTTTCCCGGTTCCGTGGAGTGCTGCTGTCGGTCACAGATACGGAGTTTACTGCATTTATTATGCCAGCAGTTAATTTATTGTTGTCTTTTTTAATTGTCACATCCTGAAATGATCGCCCAGGTAGACGTCGCGTACCTTCTGGTTCTGCAGAATATCATCCGGTGGTCCTTCAGCCAGTGTCTGGCCGCTGCCAAGAATGTAGGCGCGATTACAAATACCCAGTGTCTCGCGAACATTATGGTCGGTAATCAGCACGCCTATGTTGCGCTCGGTCAAATGTTCCACAATACGCTGGATATCGATGACCGAAATCGGATCAACGCCCGCGAAGGGTTCATCCAGCAGAATGAAGCGTGGTTCCATTGCCAGCGCACGTGCAATTTCCACGCGGCGGCGTTCGCCGCCGGAGAGACTCAGACCCTTCTGGTCGCGCAGGTGACCGATATGCAGCTCCTGCAGCAACTCTTCCAGCTTGTCGGCACGATGCCGGGGGGTCAGGCCCTTACGCATTTCCAGTACGGCGAGAATGTTGTCCGAGACACTGAGTTTACGGAACACCGAGGCTTCCTGTGGCAGGTAACCTACACCGTTGCGGGCGCGGACGTGCATCGGATAACGTGTCAGTTCCTTGTCATCCAGCCATACTGAGCCACCGTTGCTGGGTATCAGCCCGACTATCATGTAGAAACAGGTGGTTTTGCCGGCGCCGTTGGGACCCAGCAGTCCGACTACCTCGCCGCTTTCAACGTGCAGAGACACGCCATCCACGACCGCACGGCCTGAATAGCTTTTACTCAGTTCTCGGGCTTCCAGGCGGCTCATGGTTTGACGGGCATCTTTTTCTTTTTGTCAGATCTGGGTTGAATGGTGATGCGAACACGTTCGTCCGGCTGGTCTGTGCCGGCATTGACCTTGTCTGTGGGCACATCATATTCGATGCGTTCACTGCGCAGTACATCGCCTTCCTGTTCGACCTCGGCCTGCTTTGTCAAAACAATCTTTTCCGGGTTGGTGAAGTATTCCATGTGCAGTGCTCTGGCACGTACATCCTTGTCCTTGTTGTCCGGGCGCTGTTTGTAGGTTGCCGGTTTACCCTCCATGACGACCTTGTCGACATCATTGCCCTTGCTGTGGACGGTCATGATATCACCTGTAAGTATCAGCGTGCCCTGGGTAACTTTGACATTGCCGCGATAAACGCTGATGCCATTGGCATCGTCCAGTTCGGCGCGGTCGGCTTCGATCAACATGGGTTGTTCGCGATCGCTGGAAAGTGCCCAGCTGTTTAGCGGGCCGAGGATCAGTGTCATCAACAAGCACCGGTTCCACCGTCTATTCATGCCTGCCTCGTACATTGTTGAGAAGTTCCAGACGCTGCTGACCGAGACTGGTACGCAGCCCGGTGGCGGTAAATTGCCAGCTCCCTGTGTTTAATACAACCTCGTCTTCGGTCTCGACGGTATCCCCGTTTTGCGTAAAGCGCAGTTGACCGGTTGTTATGACCAGGCCGTGCTTATCCGGTTCCCGCCGCAGGACGACATCCTGTTCCAGCAGAATGGATTGGTCATCCGGGTTTATGCGGCCATGACGGGCTGTTGCCTGCCACGGACGCTGTTTCCGGTCACTGATATCGAGCAGTGGTTCTGTCAGCCGGGCACCGTTTTCATCGGGCCACTGTTCCAGCCTGTCGGCATACAGTTGCTTGCTTACCCGCCCTTGCTGGTTGAATAGTGTCCAGTGCGGCTGGTCGATATAAAGATCGGGCTGCAGCGATGTGCCGGAGCGGTGATCCTCCAGCTGACCCGTGTACAGGTACAGCCATACGGCGGCCGCAGTTGCTGTCGCCAGGGCGGTGATCGTCATCCAGTGCCGGCTACGAATCACAGGTAGCTTTCCAGTTCCTGTTGCAAAACGCCCTGTGCTTCCATCAGCATTTCACAGACGTCGCGCGCGGCACCGCGACCGCCCGGGCGGGGTGTTTGCCAGTGGGCATGTTTGAGAACCCAGTGATGAGCATCCTGAACCGCTATAGCCAGACCGACCTTGCGCATTACCGGTAAGTCAACGACGTCGTCACCCACGTAGGCCACCTGTTCCGGGTTCAGATCCAGGCGTTTCAGTAAATCGGCGAAGCCTTTCAGCTTGTCGTGCTGACCCTGGTAGATGAGGTCTATACCCAGGTTGCGCATGCGATGTTCCACCAGTTTCGAGGTGCGGCCGGTAATGATGGCGCAACGCACACCGTGCTTTTGCAGCATTTTGATACCGTGTCCGTCCTGCGAATGGAAGGCTTTGTATTCACGTCCATCGTCATCGAGGAACAGGCTGCCGTCGGTCAGTACGCCGTCGACGTCAAAAATCAGCAGCTTGATACGCGCAGCTTTTTCGAGAAACTCTTTCATGCCTTTATACAACGCCTGCGCGTAGCAGGTCGTGCATGTTAAGGGCGCCTACCAGCCGCTTGTTATCGTCAACAACCAGCAGTGCGTTGAATTTCCCGTTCTCCATTATTTGCAGCGCTTCCGCTGCCAGCAGGCCCGGGGATATCAGTGTGCAGTCGCGGGTCATCAGTTCATCAATCGGGGTGGTGTTGAGGTCGACGGCACGGTCCAGCGCCCGGCGCAAATCACCATCGGTAAAAATGCCCTGGACTACATTGTCGTTGTCGATAATCGCCGTTGCGCCGAGACCCTTGCGGGTGACTTCCAGCAGTGCATCACAGATCAGGGTGCCGGAGAACACTTTTGGCGCCCGCTCACCGGTATGTATCAGGTCATCTATCAACAGCAGCAGGCGGCGACCGAGCTTGCCCCCCGGGTGCGAACGCGCAAAATCATCCGAGGTGAAGCCGCGCACTTCCAGCAACGAAATCGCCAGTGCATCACCCATGGCGAGTGCTGCCGTAGTACTTGCGGTAGGCGCCAGGCCCAGCGGACAGGCTTCCTCTTCGACAGCGACATCAATATTTACGCTGGCGGCCTCGGCCAGTGACGATTTTGGGTTACCAGTCAGCGTAATCAGGGGTACGTCCAGGCGCTTGATGAGCGGCAGGATGGTCAGGATTTCCTCGGTGGTTCCCGAGTTGGATAGCGCCAGGACAACGTCTTTGGAGGTAATCATGCCGAGGTCGCCGTGACTGGCTTCGCCGGGATGGACGAAAAAAGCCGGTGTCCCGGTACTGGCCAGCGTCGCTGCGATCTTGCTGCCGATGTGGCCGGATTTGCCCATGCCGATGACGACCACGCGTCCTTCGCAGTCCAGCATGTAGCGGCAGGCGCGCACAAAATCATCGTCAATACGTGATTTCAGTGCATTAACCGCAGTGGATTCCGTTTCCAGAACCGCGAGACCCAGTTTTTTCAAGGTTGAATCATTCATATAGGTGGTTTCATCTAACGGCTGTGAAGTATAACAGCGTCTGATACCCTGCGTAGGCGGCGAGCAGCAGCGTGGCTTCCAGGCGATTTATGCGACCCTTGCCATGAGACCCGTAAGCCATGACCAGCATGGCCACTGTCAGGATTACCATGACAGGCATATCTCTGCTGAGTACCGCAGAATCGACGACAGAAGGGCTGAGAATACCCGGAATTCCGAGCACTGCAAGCAGGTTGAACATGTTGGAGCCAATGACATTGCCGATGGCAATATCCGGCTCGTTTTTAAGCGCACTGGCAATGGTTGCGGCCAGTTCCGGCAGGCTGGTTCCCAGTGCAACGATGGTTAAGCCGATAATGAGATCGCTGATGCCGAAGTGCTGGGCAATGCCCACCGCGCCCCACACCAGCATGCGCGAGCCGACCATCAGCACAATACCGCCAATCAGCAACCAGATCAGCGCCCGGGTCAGCGACAGATCGGTGGGAATCTCAGCCGCGTATTCTGCCGCCATGGGATCTTTGCTGTCGCGCGAAGACAGGCCCACATAGATGACCCAGCCCAACATAACCAGCAGGCCGAACAGCAGGGCCAGTCCGTCGCCGAAACCCAGTTTGCCATCCATCAGCAGCAGGTAGGCGAATACCGTCGTGCCGATAAGTATGGGCATTTCGCGGCGCATAATTCCGGAATCGACTGCCAGCGGTGTAACCAGTGCCGTAGTACCCAGTATCAGCGCTATATTGGTAATGTTCGAACCAATGGCATTGCCGATTGCCAGCCCGGGGTTGCCTTGCAGCGAGGCGACCACCGAGACCAGTATTTCGGGCGCCGAGGTACCGAAGCCGACAATGGTCAGGCCGATCAACAGGGGGGGAATTCCCAGCAGACGGGCAGTTGCAGCGGCGCCCATGACAAAACGATCTGCGCCCCAGACAAGTAAAACGAAACCGCTAACAACAGCAATGATCTGCATCCACATAGGTGGCGTATAGTAACGGGTTCAAACACATGGGGACAAATGTGCACGTTTCCCCGGAGTAGTCGCATGACCCATGTTGTGCCTTTCAAAAAACCGCCGGTTGCGAAAAAGCACAGGGGCAATACCCTGTGCCGGCGTGGATTTCACAAATGGGTTGTGGTGGATAAGCCGTTTGATACCCGGCAGGGGTGTCTGGTGACCTGCTACCGCTGCGAGCGCTGCGGGGTGGAGAAAACCGAAGGTCGCTGAAGAAATCAGGCCAGGCTGGAATGGCGCTAAGTTAAGCCGAAATTACAACGTTAAGCCGAAATTACAACGTTAAGCCGAAATTACAACCGTCATCCCGGCGCAGGCCGGGATCCAGGCTGTTTAATCAGGCTTCATGGATTCCGGCCTGCGCCGGAATGACGGGAATACGTGCATTTAAGGCTTAACTTGGTGTCATTCAGGTCAGGCTACTAATCCAGCAGTTTATTTTCGTATAATGTGGCAACTCTTTTCATGGAAGGGAATCAATAACAAAATGCAGAGCAGCGCCGAAATGATTACCCCGGTCGGTTCTGAAACGCTGGTCAAAATCCGTAACTTACACTATGCGCGTGGTGATCGGGTGATCTTTGACGGTGTGGATCTGGATATTCCGCGCGGCAAGCTGACCGCCATTATGGGTCCCAGTGGTACCGGCAAGACCACGCTGCTGAGCCTGATCGGCGGACAGCTTGCGCCCGACCGGGGCAGTATCGAGGTGGATGGCCAGCAAGTGCAGGAACTCGGCCGGACCGCCCTGTACAGGCTGCGGCGGCGTATGGGGATGCTGTTCCAGTCGGGTGCGTTGTTGACGGATTTGACGGTGTTCGACAACGTGGCTTTCCCGTTACGCGAGCACACCGACCTTCCGGAATCGATGGTGCGCGACCTGGTGTTGATGAAACTGCAGGCCGTAGGCCTGAGAGGCGCGCGCGACCTGCAACCCAGCGAGCTGTCCGGTGGTATGGCCCGGCGCGTGGCGCTGGCGCGGGCCATTGCGCTGGACCCGATGATGATCATGTATGATGAGCCCTTCACCGGGCAGGATCCGATTTCGATGGGGGCGTTGGTGCAACTGATTCGATTACTGAACGATGCGCTCGGCCTCACCAGTATTGTCGTGTCCCACGACGTTCAGGAAACGGCTGCAATCGCGGATTACATTTATGTGATTTCCGGGGGCAAGGTGATCGGCCAGGGCACACCTGATACGCTGGCGAAAACCGACTCTGCCAGGGTTCAACAGTTTATGCAGGGCCTGCCGGATGGCCCTGTCCCGTTCCATTACCCTGCGCCGGATTATACGGAAGACCTGCTGGATGCTTGAATTGATACGCGGACTCGGCCGCAGTGGCTTCGGTTTTTTCGAGACGCTCGGACGTTTCAATCTGTTTTTGCTGAAAATACTGGTCGGGATTCCTGCTGTGCTGGTGCGTCCGCGTTTGCTGATTGCGCAGCTGTTTTCAGTCGGTGTACTGTCGCTGCCCATCATTGTCGTATCGGGGGTATTTGTCGGTATGGTGCTGGCATTGCAGGGCTACAACACCCTGGTGGATTTCGGTGCCGAGGAGTCCCTGGGCGTGGTGGTCGCGCTGTCAATCGTGCGCGAGCTGGGGCCGGTGGTGACCGGTCTGCTGTTTGCCGGGCGGGCAGGGTCGGCGTTGACCGCCGAAATAGGCCTGATGAAGGCTACCGAACAGCTGGCGGGTATGGAAATGATGGCAGTAGACCCGATTCACCGCGTGATCGCGCCACGCTTCCTGGCCGGTTTCATCTCTATGCCGCTGCTGGCCGCGATGTTCAGTGCGGTGGGTATTTACGGGGGGTACTTCGTCGGCGTCGGCCTGCTGGGTGTGGACGAGGGTGCTTACTGGTCGCAAATGCAGTCCAAGGTGGACCTGTACAATGATGTGTTTAACGGTGTCATCAAGAGTGTCGTGTTCGGATTTGTTGCCACCTGGATTGCGGTATTCGAAGGCTATGATACGGTACCGACATCCGAGGGTGTCGGCCGCTCGACAACACGCAGCGTAGTCTACGCGGCGTTTGCCGTGCTGGGCCTGGATTTTGTTTTGACCGCATTGATGTTCGGAGATTAGGACTCCCAGCCCGCCATGAAACAGACCAAAACCATGGAACTGATGGTCGGAATGCTTATCGCCGCCGGTATTGCCGCGCTCTTTGTGCTGGCAATGAAAGTGAGCAACCTGGGCACCTTCTCGGCAGCCAACAGCTACACACTCACTGCGCGTTTTGAAAATATCGGTGGCCTGAAAGTACGCTCACCAGTGACGGCAGGCGGCGTCCTGGTAGGACGGGTGTCCAGTATCGATTACGATAACAAGCGTTATGAGGCCGTTGTTGCTATAGGAATGGACAAGGCCTACGACCGGTTCCCGGATGATACGGTGGCCAGTATCTATACCGCCGGTTTGCTGGGGGAGCAGTACATAGCACTCGATCCGGGAGGATCTGAAGAATTTCTCACGGATGGCTCAGTGATCGAGTTCACGGCACCGGCGCTGGTGCTGGAAAAGCTGATAGGCAAGTTTTTACTCAACAGTGCCGAGAAAGGCAGTGGCCCGTAAGGCCGGCGCGTCTGCTATGCAGGCAGACATTCAGCAGGGGAAAAACGGTCGTCTGGAGATCAGCGGTGATCTGAACTTTGATTCGGTAGCCGGTCTATGGCGCAAGTGCCACACGCAGTTTTCGGGCTGCGAGACGCTGGATATCGATCTGAGTGGGGTGCAGCGTTCGGACAGCGCCGGTGTGGCGCTGCTGGTGGATTGTCTGCGGCAGGCACATCAATCCGGCAAGGCCATCCGGTTTTTCAATATACCCACCCAGATGCTGGCGCTGGCGCGGGTCAGTTCGCTGGACCAGGTGCTGCCCTTGCAGCGCGACTGAATGGGGTTTTGACAAAACCTCAAAACCTGATTGAACCGCCAAGACGCAAAGACCACAAAGAAAAATAAAATTTTTCTTGGCGATCTTTGCGTCTTGGCGGTTCAAAGACAGTTAATCACAGGTTCCTGACTTATAGTATGATTCGTGTTTTAGAGGGCTATTACGGGCAGGAACATGCAGGCAGACGAACTCAAAAAACTTATCGAAGAAGGCATTTCTTCGGCACAGGTCACCGTACAGGGTGATGGCGATCACTTTGAAGCAACCGTTGTGAGCGCTGCATTTGAAGGCAAGTCCAGTGTACAGCAGCACCAGATGGTTTACGCCGCGCTGGGTGATGCCATGCAGGGTGCGGTGCATGCTTTGTCATTCCGTACCCTGACGCCGGAACAGTCGGCAAAACAGATCCAGTAACCTCACGGCGTCTACAGACGCACGATCTTCTCAGGCACAGAACATGTCCGAACAGTTGACTATTGCGCTTTCCAAAGGACGCATTTTCAAGGAAACCCTGCCGTTGCTGGCGCACGCCGGTATCGAAGCGGTTGACGATCCCGAAACCAGCCGCAAGCTGATTCTGGATACCAATCACGACGACGTGAAGCTGGTAATAATTCGCGCTTCCGACGTGCCGACCTATGTACAGTACGGCGCCGCCGATCTGGGGGTGGCAGGCAAGGACGTGCTGATGGAGCACGGTGGCGCCGGTCTGTACGAACCGCTGGACTTGCGTATAGCGCGCTGCCGTTTGATGGTGGCCGGGCACGGACCCTGGTCTGAACAGGCGCAACGTCTGCGCATCGCCACCAAGTACGTGAACTGCGCACGCGAGTATTTTGCGAAACAGGGTATGCAGGTCGAAATCATCAAGCTGTACGGTTCCATGGAACTGGCGCCGCTGGTCGGATTGTCCGACCTGATCGTGGATGTGGTCGACACCGGGAATACGCTTAAGGCAAACGGTCTTATGCCCCTGGAAAGTATCGCAGACATCAGTTCACGCCTGGTCGTCAACAAGGCGTCCATGAAGCGCAAACACACCCGCGTACAGTCTTTCATCGATCAGATTGCCGAAGCTGTGCGCCAGCAGGAGGATGCTGCGTGAGTGCCGTCACGGTTAAACGTCTGGACAGTACGCACAGTGAATTCTATGCGCAGCTCGACCGCCTGCTGGCCTGGGAGGCGGTCACAGACAGCCAGGTTGAACAAACCGTACGCGACATTATTGCTGCGGTACGCAGCCGCGGTGATGCAGCCTTGCTGGACTATACGCAACGCTTCGATCGGCTGCAGGTCGCAAATGTTGCGGAGCTGGAAATTCATCAGGATAGTCTGCAGCAAGCACTGAACAGTATTACCAAAGCTCAACGTGAAGCGCTGGACTGCGCCACGAACCGTGTACGCACCTACGCCGAACGGCAGAAACTGGAATCCTGGTCCTACACGGAAGCAGACGGCACATTGCTGGGGCAACAGATAACGCCCCTGGATTGTGCCGGCCTGTATGTTCCCGGCGGCAAGGCGGCGTATCCGTCATCGGTATTGATGAATGCGATACCGGCAAAGGTAGCCGGCGTCAGTGAGCTGGTGATGGTGGTACCGACACCGGATGGCGTGCGTAACGAACTGGTGTTGGCCGCCGCCGCGGTTGCCGGCGTTGACCGTGTCTTCAGCATTGGCGGTGCGCAGGCTGTGGCGGCACTGGCGTTTGGTACCGGGACAATTCCAGCGGTGGACAAGATTGTCGGCCCTGGCAATATTTATGTGGCCACTGCCAAGCGTATGGTGTTCGGCAAGGTTGGCATCGACATGATCGCCGGCCCATCGGAAATCCTGGTGGTGTGTGACGGTCAGACCGACCCGGACTGGATCGCCATGGACCTGTTTTCACAGGCGGAACACGATGAAGATGCGCAGGCGATCCTGGTGAGTCCGGATGCGGAATTTCTGCAACAGGTAGCTGACAGCATCAACCGGCAGCTGCCACAGATGGAACGCGCCGATATTATCCAGGCATCGCTGGCTGGTCGCGGTGCGCTGGTCCAGGTACGTGATCTGGACGAGGCCGTTGAGGTTGCCAATTATATCGCCCCTGAACACCTGGAACTGTCGGTCGCCGACCCACAGGCCATGGCCGCTTCCATTCGGCATGCAGGTGCTATTTTTATGGGTCGTTACACCGCCGAGGCACTGGGGGATTACTGTGCAGGCCCCAATCACGTCTTGCCTACCTCGCGCACAGCGCGTTTTTCCTCGCCCCTGGGTGTATACGATTTCCAGAAGCGCTCCAGCCTGATCCAGTGCTCGGCAGCCGGTGCCGCCGATCTGGGTCGGACCGCTGCGCAACTTGCGCGCGGCGAGGGTCTGACCGCACACGCGCGGTCGGCGGAATACCGGATGCCCGGAAAATGACACCGGACCCAAAATCCCCGCAGCGCTGGATACGCCCCGAGGTGCTGGCGTTAAGCGCTTACCATGTGCCCGATCCCGGTGATCTGGTCAAACTGGATGCGATGGAAAACCCCTACCGCTGGCCGGATGAACTGGTAGAACAGTGGCTGGATACCCTGCGCTCGGTGGAGCTGAATCGTTACCCGGACCCGAGCGCCCGGACACTGACCGACAAGCTTGCACAGGCCATGCAGGTACCGGACGGTATGCAGCTGGTGCTCGGTAACGGCTCTGATGAACTGATTCAAATGCTGGCGCTGGCAGTTGCACAGCCCGGACGCGTGATGCTGGCGCCGGATCCGACCTTCGTGATGTACCGCATGATCGCGGACGTCGCGGGCATGACTTACCAGGGTGTCCCGCTGGCGGCAGATTTCTCACTGGACGTTAGCGCTATGCAGGCAGCTATCGATAAGCACCAGCCGGCCATCGTTTTTATGTCCTACCCGAATAATCCAACCGGAACAATTTTCGATGCAACGGCTGTGGAAGCGGTGATCAGGCATGCGCCGGGCCTGGTAGTCATCGACGAAGCCTACGCACCCTTTACCGACGCCAGCTTCATGCCGCGTCTGGGTGAATTTTCAAATCTGCTGGTACTGCGTACCGTATCCAAGATGGGCCTGGCCGGCCTGCGTCTGGGCCTGTTGGCGGGTGCCCCGGAGTGGCTGCGCGAGATTGACAAGACACGCCTGCCATACAATATCAACGTCCTGACTCAGGCCAGCGCGCTGTTTGCATTGCAGAACAAAACCATGCTGGATGAGCAGGCGCGGCAGATTCGTGCTGACCGCAGTCAGCTCGCCAGGGCGCTGGATACGTTCGACGGCATAGAGGTCTATCCAAGTGAGGCTAACTTTATACTGTTTAAGATCCTGCAAGGTAAAGCGGACGACATCTTTAATACCCTGAAAAAACAGGGCGTACTGATCAAGAATCTGAACCCGGTCGGCGGTCGTCTGCAAAACTGCCTGCGCGTTACCGTTGGCAGACCCGATGAAAACGAAGCCTTCCTGGCCGCTTTGCAGAAGGCCCTTGGTTGATCTGTGTACGCTGTATTATTACCGGCCGGGTACAGGGCGTCTTCTATCGCGCGTCTACCGAGCGCGAAGCGCGGCAACTCGGTGTCACCGGTTATGCCAGAAACCTGCCCGATGGTTCCGTCGAAGTACTCGCCTGTGGTGAAGTCGCTGCTGTTGAAGAGCTGAAGCTGTGGTTGTGGTCAGGGCCGCCGGCCTCGCGGGTCAAGGATGTGCGCTGCGAATCTCTGGACGCGCCGGTTCCCGAAAAATTCACGACCAGGTGGTGAGTTCGGTAGCCCGATACGAAACTTGTTCCCCGGGCAGCGCGTCCAGGCGGTTGTTGAACTGGTGGTAACGTACAGAGAGATGATCAATATACCCTTACATATATTATCTGTCCTGATGGCTACCGGCAATCCGGTGTTTGCAGACCAGGGCGATCTTATATTTGAAAGTGGGCAGTCGAAGGCTACGTTGCTGGAACTCTACACTTCCGAAGGATGCAGCAGTTGTCCGCCGGCCGATACTTTTGTGAGTTCCCTGAAGGACTCGGGTCTGCCCATGGAACGCGTCGTTCCACTCAGTTTCCACGTGACCTACTGGGACTATATCGGCTGGAATGATCCTTA
>CAJXFW010000038.1 GCA_913053655.1 uncultured Thiogranum sp.
CCGTGCGTGGCTGGCAGGATTTCTCGCTGGGGCCGAGAGATGACAACAATAACTCTCTGGGCGGCAGTTTCAGAACGGTAGGAAGCCTGCAAATCCAGTTTCCGCCGCCCTTTATGACAGGGACCAATAGTGTAAGGTTGAGTACTTTTTTCGATGTCGGTAATGTGTTCCCGGGTGCGGAGGACTTTGAGACCGGTGAACTGCGCATGTCAGTAGGCCTTGGCGCGACCTGGTTGTCTCCAGTGGGTCCACTGGCAATAAGTTTTGCGCAACCGCTCAACGATAAATCGGGCGATAAAGTTCAGAAAATCCAGTTTACATTAGGTGCAGGATTTTAGGTTTTATTCAGGAGAAGAGCTTTGAAATCAATTAAATGTTTATTTTTTGGGTTGGCGTTGCTGGCATTAACGGCCATGCCAGTGCAGGCAGATACCAAAGTAGGGGTCGTCAATACGGTGCGTTTAATGGAAGAAGCACCACAAGCCAAGGCGGCGCAGAGCAAAATAGAGACCGAGTTTGCACCACGCGAGCAGGAGCTGGTCAATCTGCAGAAAAGTATCCGCAAGCTCGAAGACCGGCTGACACGCGACGGTGCGGTGATGAGCGAGAAGGAAAGCAGCAAGCTGGAGCGTGAAATTCTTTCCAAACGCCGCGAGCTTAAACGTACCCAGGATGAGTTCCGCGATGATCTGAATATTCGCAAGAACGAGGTGCTGTCAAAGCTGCAACGTCAGATGTACGAGTCCACGGTGGCGCTTGCCAGGGAACAGAAGTTTGACATCATTCTCGGGCAGGGCGTTGTCTATTCCAGTGACAGCGTTGACGTAACCAATCAGGTGCTCGACAAGCTGAAGTCAAATTTCAAGGCCGACAGCAAGTAGAACGCGCTTATTCCCATGGAATTGACGCTTGCGCAACTTGCCGAGCAGCTGAATGTCGAGTTGCGCGGTGACGGTGAGGTACGAATTTCAGCGGTGGCGCCTTTGCAGGAAGGTCGTTGCGGAGCGCTGAGTTTTCTGGCCAACCCCAAATACCGGCGCTATCTGAAAACAACGCAAGCCGCTGTGGTGGTGCTGTCCGGGCAGTACGCAGCCGAGTCACCGGTACCGGTACTGGTAAGCGACAATCCCTATGCCTGTTATGCGCGTGCTGTTCGGCTTATATATCCGCAGGATGCTGCGCCCTGTGGTATTCATCCAGCGGCTGTAGTAGACCTGGATGCGCACGTTGATCCGGGCGCCTGGATCGATGCCGGCAGTATTATAGCGGCCGGTGCGCGGATAGGACCTTCAGTACAAGTCGGTCCAGCTTGTGTCGTCGGCAATGATGTCGTTATCGGGGACGGAAGCCAGCTGGTCGCCAGGGTCACGGTATTGGCCGGGTCGCACATTGGCAAGCGGGTCGTTCTGCATCCGGGCGCGGTGATTGGCAGCGACGGTTTCGGCATGGCACAAATCGATGGTCGCTGGGAGAAGGTTCCCCAGCTTGGCTCTGTTCGCATCGGGGATGATGTCGATATCGGCGCCAATACCACGATAGACAGGGGTGCGCTGCAAGACACCATCATTGAGGCCGGTGTAAAAATCGATAACCAGGTTCAGGTTGGACACAATGTGTCTATTGGTGCACATACGGCCATAGCCGGTTGTGTCGGAATTTCCGGTAGCGCGCGAATTGGCAGACATTGCACCCTGGCTGGTGGTGTCGGTCTTGTTGGACACCTGGAAATCGTCGACAATGTTCATATTACCGCGATGTCGATGGTGACCCGTTCCATTTCAAAACCGGGTACCTATTCAGCGGGAACGCCCTTGATGGCAAACCCTCAGTGGCGTCGAAATGCTGTCAGAATAAAGGAGTTGGATATCCTGGTACGACGTGTATCGAAGCTTGAAAAAATTAGATAAAATAAATATTTATATCATAAATAGAGAATCTGGATTAATATTGGGTCATGGATATAAACGACATTCGAAAGGTATTGCCGCACCGTTACCCGCTCTTGCTGATTGATCGAGTGCTCGAATTCCACCCCGGGAAATCTCTCAAGGGGATCAAGAATGTTTCGTTCAACGAGCCGTTTTTCCAGGGACACTTCCCCGAAAAACCGGTCATGCCCGGCGTATTGATTCTGGAGGCGCTGGCGCAGGCAACCGGGCTGCTGGCGTTCAAAACAGAGGGTGCTGACAGGGAACCGAACTCGCTTTATTACCTCGTCGGCATGGACAGAGCGCGTTTCAAAAGGCCGGTTGAACCTGGTGACCAGCTGCACCTGTCTGTCGAACTGATCAAAACCAGGCGTGGTATATGGGTGTTTGATACCAAAGCAACGGTAGACGGTAAAACAGCGGCCACAGCGGAGATCATGTGTACCGAACGAAAGATCGACAACTGATTCATATCATGTACCGGTTAATATGTCCGACTTGCATAGCGGCACGCTGATACATCCAACGGCTGTGCTGGATCCTGCAGCACGGGTTGCTGCCGACGTGATTATCGGTCCCTACAGCGTAATTGGTGCCGGTGTGGAAATAGCCGGCAACTGCTGGCTTGGTGCGCATGTCGTAATCGGCGGGACTACCCTTATCGGTTCCGGTAGCAAAATCTTCCCCTTTGCTTCGCTGGGCAGCGAACCGCAGGATAAAAAATACCAGGGTGAGTCGACTCGCCTCGAGATCGGTTGCAACAATACCATTCGGGAATACGTGACCATCAACCGGGGCACGCTGCAGGACGCCGGGGTTACGCGACTGGGAGATGATAACTGGATCATGGCCTGTGTGCATATTGCGCACGACTGCCGGATTGGCAGCAACACCGTTCTTGCAAACAATACAACACTCGCGGGTCATGTACATATCGGCGATTATGCGACCCTGGGCGGTGCCAGCCTGGTGCATCAGTTCTGCCATATCGGTGAATATGCGTTTACTGCCTACGGGGCGCGTATCAACAAAAATGTTCCGCCCTTTGTCATGATGAGCGAAGGCAAGAGCAGGCCGCGTGGTCTGAATATAGAAGGACTTAAACGGTGTGATTTCTCTGATGACCGGATTCGATGGCTGAAGGAAGCGTATCGTATTCTTTACCGGTCGGATCTGTCTCTGGAAAAGGCGATCGAGGAATTGGGCCGGATAGCGAATGAAAGCAAGGATGTACTCCGGCTTCGCGAGTTTCTCTCAGCCAGTGATCGCAGTATTGTGCGTTGACAGATGATCGGCCTTTACGCATCGGGCTGGTTGCCGGTGAACTGTCAGGTGATCAGCTGGGTGCGGCATTGATCAGGGCCATACAGGCTACTCATCCACATGCGCAATTCGAAGGCATCGCCGGCGCAGAGATGCGTGCAGCCGGTTGTCAGGCGCTGGCGCGTTCCGAACGGCTCGCAGTAATGGGTCTGGTAGAAGTGCTGGGGATATTACCTGCCTTGCTGCGTTTGCGCAGGAAAACGGCAAGGCATTTCCTGCACAACCCGCCGGACGTATTCGTGGCGATCGATGCCCCGGATTTCAATATTCCGCTGGAAAGGATGTTGAAGCGTAAAGGTATTCCGACTGTGCACTGGGTCAGCCCTTCGGTGTGGGCATGGCGGAATTATCGACTGAAAAAAATACGCCGCAGCGTTGACCTGATGTTGACACTGTTTCCATTTGAAGCGCAGTTCTACGAGCAACACGGTGTCGCAGCCCGTTTCGTGGGACACCCGCTGGCCGACGACATTACCGGGAGTCCGTCGCGACAGCAGACCAAAGCACTGCTGGAAATCGATACACAACGTCCCTGTGTTGCACTCTTGCCGGGAAGCCGGGCAACTGAAATCAAACGTCTGCTGCCGGTCTTTCTTGAGACAGCCCGTTTGTGTAAACAATCGATACCGGAGCTGCAGTTTGTGTTACCGGTGGCGATGCCGGGTTTGCTGCCCCTGTGCAGGGAGATGCTGGGCGCGAAGACGCAGGAAGCGCTGTCACTCAAAGTATGCAACGGGCAGGCCCGGCAGGCCATGCTCGCTGCCGATGTTGTATTGCTGGCATCAGGCACCGCGACACTTGAATGCATGCTGGTCGAGCGGCCCATGGTCGTCGCCTATCGCATGCACCCGCTCAGTTATGCGCTGGCCAGCCGCATGTTGCATGTCCCTTATGTATCCCTGCCCAACAACCTGCTGGGCACGGGGCAGGTGCCTGAATATCTGCAATCAGCCGCAACACCGCAACAGCTGGCAGCTTCGGTGCTCGAGCTGTTGCAGCAACCGGAGCAGGCGGCCCGGCAGATCGAGCCATTTGCACGGGTGCATCAGCAGCTGCAAACAAACGCTGCACAGCAGGCAGCGCAACAGGTCATCGAGAGGGCGACGCATTGACAGAACAACCCGGTTTTGATTACCAGTCGCTGGCTGAATGCCTGGCAGGTGTCGATGAAGTGGGTCGCGGCCCGCTGGCGGGGCCGGTGGTGGCCGCGGCCGTGATCCTTGACCCTGAACGGCCCATAGAAGGACTGCGGGATTCCAAAAAACTTACCGAGCGGCGCCGTGAAGTCCTTGCGCAGCAGATTCGTGAGCGGGCACTGGCCTGGTCTCTGGGGCGTGCGGAAGTGCACGAGATCGACGAGATCAATATACTCCAGGCGAGCCTGCTCGCCATGCAGCGAGCGGTTGCCGGGTTAAAGCTGGCGCCCGAACTGGTGCTGGTGGATGGCAACCGTTGTCCGCAACTCGACTATCCGTCACAAGCTGTGATCAAAGGGGATGCGCTGGTACCGGCTATAAGTGCAGCCTCGATTATTGCCAAGGTGAGTCGTGACCACGAGATGGTCGAGCTGGACAGCAGCTACCCCGGTTACGGTCTGGCAAAGCACAAGGGCTACCCGAGCAAGGCACACCTGGAAGCACTGCAGACTCTCGGTGTCACGCCGGTACACAGACGTTCCTATGCACCGGTGCGCCGTTTGCTCGACACCACGGGTGACGCCTCCTGACACCATGTCACAGTTCTGGAAATATTTTTCTTCGCTCCGGCTGGCCGGCACATTCGGTGAACAGGATGAGCTGGGCGAGCGTCACCGGCCCTCGGCGGATTGCTATAAGGGCGGGAAAAGGGCAGGCAGCCTGGCGGAATACCTGGCTGATTGCCGGCAGCGGGTTGAGGCGGCCCGACCCGGACCGGACAACAGGCAACGCGCCCGGGTTGTAGAGGGTAACAGCCCGTTCATGTTGGCGCCGGACGGCGACGGCCCGGTCAAACGCGGCATCCTCATGGTGCATGGCTTAAGCGATTCGCCATACATGATGCGCGATATTGCAAACTTCTTTCAGCAACAGGGGTTCCTTGTGCTGGCCATGCAACTGCCGGGACACGGCACCCGCCCCGGCGATCTGCTGGACACCTCCTGGCAGGACTGGGTCGACGAGCACCAGCACCTGCTCGGCCTGCTGGGCGCAGAAGTCGACGACATTTATCTGCTGGGATTTTCTATCGGTGCGGCACTCAATATTTACCAATCGGTGCGTAACGAAAACATCAAAGGGCAATTCCTGTTTGCACCCGCGGTACGCGTACTTGCCGTGGCGCAGTTGACCTGCCCGCTGGCACGGCTCGGTAAATGGTGGCCGCGGTTCGCCTGGTTCGATACCCAGCCCGACAGCGACGATTTCAAATACGAATCGTTGACCAATCGTGCTATTTGCGAAGTGCACAAGATGATCGGCGCCTTGCGCCGGGTCAGCACGCTGGTGGAGCGCAGGATTCCACTGTTCGTGGTGGCCAGCGAAAACGACGCAACGGTGGATTCCGATGCCATCCTGCGCTGGTTCGCGCAGCAGAAGGGCGCCCCGCGGCGGATGCTGTATTACAGCACCGGCCGTCCCGTGGTTCCTTCAGGCGTCAAGACCGTGGTGGCAAAATTTCCGGATCGGAACATCAGGTCTTTCGCCCATACCGCTTTGCTGCAATCACCATCCAACCCGCATTACGGTGCCCGTGGCAGCTATCGCTTTTGTACGCATTACTACCGGCTGGACCGGCAAAAATACCAGCGCTGCAAAGATGGTCAGGAGGACTGCCTGGGAGAAATGTTCGACGAATCCGAGGACTGCCCGATTATCCGGCGCCTGACTTATAACCCATTGTTTGACGAAATGCTTGCAGAGATTCGCGAGTTTCTGCTGGAGCTGGACCAGGATGTGAGCGGCCGGTAACGTTTGAATCGCCAGGACGCAAAGAGCGCCAGGAAAAACGATGTAATATCAACGAAAAGACTTTGCATTCTTTGCCTCTTGAATATCTTCCGTCCCGGTTTGCCGAACGATACCGTTGTCAAGTCTTGAAACCCGGCTGCCAAAGCCGGACACTGGGGCTATGAACCCGGGCTTCGTTCACCTCCACCTGCACAGCGAGTATTCGCTGGTCGACGGCGTTGTGCGCCTGAAGCCATTGGTCAATGCGGTGGCTGAAGCGGGGATGCCGGCCGTTGCCGTGACCGATCAGAGCAACATGTTCGCCATGGTCAAGTTCTATCGGGCCGCAATGGCGGCAGGTATCAAACCCATCGTGGGTGTGGAGCTGTGGGTACGTAACCCGGAGCAGCCGACCCGGCCCTGGCGCCTGGTGTTGCTGTGTAAAAATCGCCAGGGTTACAAGCACCTTACCGAACTGGTGTCACGCAGCTATCTGGAAGGGCAGCATCAGTCCGTTCCCATGCTCAACCAGGCCTGGCTGGAGGGTTCGAGCAGTGGGCTGATCGCCCTGTCGGGTGGCCGGAAAGGGGATATCGGCGAGGCGTTGCTGTCCGGAAACCGCGAGCAGGCGGAGCAGTGCCTGGCAGCCTGGATGCAGCTCTTTCCCGAGCACTTTTATCTGGAAGTGCAGCGTACCGGGCGAGACGGTGAGGAGGACTATCTCCACGCCGTGGTGGAACTGGCAGCAGCGCAGGGCGTGCCGGTGGTGGCTACCAACGACGTGCACTTTCTCAAGCTGGATGATTTTGAAGCTCACGAGGCGCGTGTCTGTATCAACGACGGGCGCACCCTGGACGACCCGCGCCGCCCCAAACGTCATTCCGAGCAGCAGTACCTGCGCTCTCCACAAGAAATGCAGGCCCTGTTCGCGGATCTGCCGGAAGCACTCGAAAATAGTGTGGAGATCGCGAAGCGGTGCAATCTGGAACTGACGCTCGGCGAAAACCATCTGCCGGATTTCCCGGTCCCGGACGGGATGAGCATGGACGGCTATTTCCGCCAGCAGGCGCAGCTGGGTCTTGAAGACCGCCTTGTGGCATTGTTTGACACACAGGCCGCCGATTTCGCGGAACATCGCAAACCCTATGACGAACGTCTTGACACTGAGCTGGACGTTATCATCTCCATGGGTTTCCCGGGCTACTTTCTGATTGTTGCTGACTTTATCCAGTGGGCCAAGAAAAATGGCGTACCGGTAGGTCCGGGGCGCGGGTCTGGTGCAGGTTCGCTGGTAGCCTATGCACTGACCATTACGGATCTCGATCCGCTTAAATACGAGCTGTTGTTCGAACGTTTTCTAAACCCCGAACGTGTGTCCATGCCCGACTTCGACGTCGACTTCTGCATGGAAGGACGCGACCGTGTTATCGACTATGTCGCAGAGCGTTACGGGCGGGAAAAAGTTTCGCAGATCATTACCTATGGTTCCATGGCGGCCAAGGCGGTGGTGCGCGATGTGGGCCGGGTGCTGGGGCACCCCTATGGATTTGTGGACAGAATTGCCAAGCTTATTCCATTTGAAATTGGTATCACGCTGGACAAGGCGCTGGAACAGGAAGAAGTACTGCGGGACCTGTATCAGGAAGATGAAGATGTCAGGGCGCTGCTGGACCTGGCGCGTTCGCTGGAAGGTTTGTCCCGCAACGCAGGCAAACACGCGGGCGGCGTGGTGATCTCGCCGACCAAACTGACCGATTTCACCCCCGTCTACTGTGAACAGGGTGGCGTCAATATCGTCAGTCAGTTCGACAAGGACGACGTGGAAGCCGTGGGCCTGGTGAAATTCGACTTCCTCGGTCTGCGCACCCTGACGATCATCGACTGGGCATTGCAGACGGTCAACGCTCAGCGCGCTGAACACAATGAGCCGGCGCTGGATATTGTTTCCATCCCGCTGGATGACGCAGCCGTCTTCGAGCTGCTGAAGGCCGGGCATACTACGGCTGTATTCCAGCTGGAATCGCGCGGCATGAAGGATCTGATCAAAAATCTGAAGCCGGATACCTTCGAGGACATTATCGCGCTGGTCGCGCTGTATCGACCCGGGCCCTTGCAGTCCGGCATGGTGGAGACCTTCATCAACCGCAAGCACGGCGCCAGAGTCGAGTATCCACACCCGGACGTCGAGCCGATTCTCCAGCCGACGCATGGTGTCATCCTCTATCAGGAACAGGTCATGCAAATCGCCCAGGTGCTGGCCGGCTATACGCTGGGCGGTGCCGACCTGTTGCGCCGCGCTATGGGCAAGAAAAAGCCCGAGGAAATGGCCAAGCAGCGTACCATCTTCACCGAAGGTGCGGTACAGCGCGGGGTCGAGGAAAAAACCGCGACCTATATCTTCGATCTGATGGAGAAATTCGCCGGTTATGGATTTAACAAGTCACATTCCGCCGCCTACGCACTGGTGTCTTACCAGACCGCCTGGTTAAAGGCGCATTACCCGGCGCCGTTCATGGCGGCGGTGTTATCCGCAGACATGGATAATACCGACAAGGTCGTTAACCTGATCGATGAATGCCGTCACATGGAACTTGAAGTGGTGGCGCCGGATATTAATCGCTCGGGCTATGCTTTTACCGCAGGCGTAAGCGACAGTACGGATACTGCCCCGGCCGGCGGTACTATCGTCTACGGTCTCGGTGCGATCAAGGGCGTGGGCGAAGCTGCCATCGAGGTGATGATCCACAACCGGCTGGTCAACGGCCGCTACAGTTCGTTGGTTGACCTGTGCAGCCGGACAGATTCGCGCAAGGTGACGCGCAGGGTGTACGAGGCGCTGATACGCGCCGGTGCCCTGGATACGCTGGGCGGGAACCGGGCTTCGCTCATGGCGCAGTTACCGGAAGCGATAAAATCGGCCGAACAGCACTTGCGCGATTCCGCCGCCGGTCAGTCCGATATGTTTGGCAGTGTCACGGCACCGGTACAGGCACAGCCGATGGCCGCTATCAGTGTGCCCGACTGGGATGAACAGCGACGCCTGGCGGGTGAAAAGGAAACGCTGGGTCTTTACCTTACCGGGCATCCCATAGACCGTTACCAGGAGGAACTGGCCAGCATCATTACCGCGCCGCTGGCGGAACTGAACGAAGAAACTCCGGACAGCGGGACAGCGCGGCACCGGGGTCAGGAAAAAACCATAGTACTGGCCGGGCTGGTAGTGGACTTCCGCACACGCAATACACAAAGCGGTTCACGCATTGCCTTCATCACCCTGGACGACCGCACGGCGCGCATGGAGATCCGGGTATTCTCGCGGGTGTTCGAACAGTACCGTGCGCTGTTGGCCAATGACAAAGTGCTGGTCATACAGGGTACGCTGGCGTTTGATGATTTTTCCGGCAGCATGCGGCTGAATGCCAACAAGATCCTGGAAATAGACCAGGCGCGCGAAGTGTATGCGCGACGTCTGGTGGTGGATGTCGGTGCACAGAAGGCCGGCAACGGTTTTGTGCGTTCGCTGGGTGAAGTGTTGACCCCTTTCTGTGAGGGCAGTTGTCCGGTCGGCATTCTGTATCACGGTGGTACTGCGCAGGCGCATATCACGCTGGGTGACGAGTGGCGGGTCCACCCCACGGATGAACTGTTGCATCGCTTGCGTGAACTGGCGGGTGAATCACAGGTCAAAGTGGTCTACAAATGAAAATCAAACACACAGTCGGTATCAGTCGCCGTGAGTTTCTGGCCCGGCTTGCCATGATGGGTGCGCTGGCGGCCAGCTATCCGGCAGCTGCGCTGCAGAAACTGCGTACCGCTACAGGCAGGGTTGTCAATCCCGACCGGGCTTACAAAGACCCCTGGTTGACACTCGCTGCTGTGCAGCAGCAGATGTTTCCTGCCGGCGATGATATACCCGGTGCTGGTGATATCCGGGCCATCGTCTACCTGCGCAATACACTCGAGAATACGGCCGCCGACGGTGAGGACAGGGAGTTTGTCTTCAACGGTGTGGAGTGGCTGAATGACCTCGCACAGGAACAGAAGGGGAAGCCGTTTATCGACCTGGACGAAGCTCAACGGGAAACCTTGTTGCGGAAAATCGAGCAGAGCAATGCAGGTCAGAACTGGCTGTCCCTGTTGCTGACTTATCTGTTCGAAGCGCTGCTGGCTGATCCGGTATACGGCGGCAATCCCGACGGTATCGGTTGGCAGTGGCTGCAACATCAACCCGGTTTTCCACGCCCGCCCGCAGACAAAACCTGGTACCGGCTCGGCAAGCCGATTCACTTCCGGCGCAAGGCCTGATGTCCATGGACAAGGATTACGACGTGTGTGTTATCGGCAGCGGTGCCGGCGGTGGCCCGGTGGCACTGACGCTGGCCAAAGCGGGTCACTCAGTACTGGTGCTGGAGAAGGGCCCCTGGTTCACCGAGCAGGACTTTTACAAGGATGAACTGGCCTGTTGCCGGCGCAGTGTGTATACCCCGGATCTTGCCGACGAACAGCACGTCATCGAAGATCTTTACGACGGTGAATGGGTCGGTGAAGCGACATCTGAATCCGGGTGGGACTTCTGGAACGGTAACTGTGTCGGTGGTTCCTCCAATTTCATGAGTGGATTTTTTTACCGGCTCAAGCCGGAGGATTTTCGCCTGTTGTCAGAGTTTGGTCCGATTGCAGGCGCCAACGTGGTCGACTGGCCGATCAGTTACGACGATCTGGAACCCTGGTATGCAATGGTGGAGAAAGAAGTGGGGATTTCCGGACACGTTGTCGACCATCCATTTGCAGAACCCCGTTCCACGCCGGATTACCCGATGCCGCCTACACGCGAACACCCGATCGTGTCACAAATTGACAGCGCCTGTCGCAAGCAGAGCCTGCATCCCTTGCCGACCCCGCGCGCCATACTGTCCGGTGCGAAGGGGAAACGCAGCGGCTGTGCGTACTCGGGTTATTGCGGCAGCTACGGGTGCTCTACAGGCGCTAAGGGCAGCTCGCGCGCCGCACTGCTGAATCGTGCTGTCGCAACCGGACATTGTGAAATCCGCGCGCACGCCAAAGTGCACAAACTGGTCAGCGACGCCAACGGAAAAGTGATTGCTGCGCATTACTTCGATGCTGGCAACAAAACGCAAGTGGTCAATGCAAAGATCTTCGTGGTGGCTTGCCAGGCCATTGAGACCAGCCGTCTGCTGCTGTCGTCTGTCGGACCAAAGCACGCGCAGGGCCTGGGCAATAACAGCGGACAGGTCGGGAAAAACCTGCTGTTCTCGGCCGGCGGTTCGGGTGCAGGCGACCTGGAGTATGCGGGCTTGAGTGAAGATCATGCGGCGGCCCTGAAACAGCGCGGTCCGTTTGTAAACCGGGGTTTGCAGGACTGGTACTACATTAACGACAAGACGTTTGGTGGGCGTGCCAAGGGCGGCACTGTCGATTTCCTGTTGCGCCATCCCAATCCGATTAGCAAGGCCATGTCGGAAAAATGGAGTGAGGACGACCAGCTGGTATGGGGTCGGCCCTTGCAGCAACGTCTGAAATCCCTGTTCACAGATGCACAGTATCTGCGCTACGAAATTTTCTGCGACTGGTTACCGACAGACAACTGTTTTGTGAGCCTGGATACCGGCGTCACCGACAAGTGGAATACGCCGGTAGCAAAAGTGCGTATCGGGTACCACGAACACGACCTGAAGGTCGGTCACTATATCAACGAACGGGTGCTCAGGGTTATGGAAACCCTGGGCGCAAAAAATATTCACTCCGGTGTTAGTGGTTCTCCGCCACAGAACCTGGTGGCCGGCGGTTGCCGCTTCGGTAACGACCCGGCCGCCTCAGTGCTGAACGCCGATTGTCGTGCCCACGACGTTGAAAATCTCTATGTGACCGACGGCAGTTTTATGCCCACCGGCGGTAGTGTACCTTACACCTGGACTATCTATGCCAACGCATTCCGGGTGGCGGACAGGATCAGGGCAAGTCTGTAGCCAGTACATTGCTGACATCATCTTCACTACGGGAAAAGAAACAGCTGCACCTGGTACTGGGGTTTATCAGCGTTCTGATCCTGTTGCTGGGCCTTGTGGCTGCGGTGTTGTTGCGTACGTCCGAGATTAACAGCAGTACACGCGAAACTCTCGCCGCCCAGAGCGAAAAAACGATGCTGGTTGCGACCATGCGCGATGCCATGCGTGAACGCCAGGTCGGATTGCGCGATATGGTGATACTCACTGACCCCTTCGAAACAGACCTGGCCTGGGAGCGCTTCAGTTATGCCGCATCGCGCTTTATGGTGGCGCGCGACCAACTGCGGGAGGCCGGGCTGTCGGATGAAGAGGCCGTTACCCTCAACAGCCTCAACGCTCTGGCCAGCGAAGGCCAGGAGATCCAGTTCCGGGTAGTAAACATGGTCCGCTCCGGAGCATCTGTCGAGGCAGCTGCGCCGCTTCTGCAACAGGCCATCCGCGCACAGGACCGGGCCATGGTGGAAATGACACGCTTAACCAGTATCCATCACGCGGCAGCAGAAGCTACGCTGGAGATCTCGAAACTGGATTTTCGGCGCGCGACAGGATTCATGCTGGGGCTGGGTTTACTCGCATTCGGTCTCGCACTGGTTATTCTGATGTTGGTGCTGCGCCGTGATCGGGCGCTGAACAATGAACTCGAATCGTATCAGAACCACCTGGAGGAACTGGTCGCCAACCGTACCCGGGAACTGGAAGCAGTGATCGAGGAGCTCAAGTCATTTTCCTATTCTCTGGCACACGATCTGCGTCAACCGTTGCGCGGGCTGGATGGCTTCAGCCAGCTGCTGGTGGAGGACTACAGCGATGTGCTGGATGACACGGCACGGGATTATCTACGCCGTATTCGCGCCGGTTCCCAGCTCATGGGGAGGCTTCTCGACGGCGTGCTGCGCCTGACACGCCTTAGTCGCCACGAGCTCATTTTTCAGCCGGTAAATCTGAGCGACATCTGCAAGCAGGTCACCAGGCAACTCCAGAGCCAGGAGAGTAACCGCCAGGTGGAATGGATTATCGAAAACGGTGTTCAGGCCCGGGCAGATGAAAGCCTGATGCTTATTGCACTTGAAAACCTGCTCTCCAACAGCTGGAAGTTCACCCGCGATACACTGCGACCGCGTATCGAATTTGGAAGTTACAGAGACGGTACAACGACAGTCTATTACGTTAAAGACAATGGCGTCGGCTTTGATATGGAATATGCTGACAAGCTGTTTTCAAACTTTGGGCGACTGCACAGAGTCGATGAATTTGAAGGCATGGGTATCGGACTGGCGACAGTCGACCGCATTGTCAAACGCCATGGCGGGAAAATCCGGGCGAACAGCGAACCCGGGCAAGGCGCTACGTTTTTCTTTACCCTGAATGATAACCCCTGATCACAGGGTCCCCACTGGTGTAGATTCCCTGTCAGTTTCAGTGCGCTTCAGCTTTGTTACGGTTTTCCCACCGACGTTCCCATCCTCTGGCAAGGGCCAGCGCCTTTTTCTTGTCTTTTGCAGACAGGTCACTATCCAGCCGGGCGCGCTCGATCAGTGCGTCGGGATCTCCATAGGAGGCGGAAACGGTCAGCCACTTGTAGGCTTTCAGAAGATTCTTGCGGGTGCCCTGTCCCTGCCGGTAGCGCAGACCCACTTCCAGCTGCCCGAGCACGTCGCCGTTATTGGCCGAACGCAGATACCAGTTAAAGGCTTTGCTCTCGTCCTTGTCCGTACCCAGCCCCTGGCTGTACAGATAAGCCAGGCGACGCTGTGCGTGGGCGTGCTCCTGCTGTGCTGCCGAGCGATACCATTTGAAGGCATTGGCATAATTGATGTCGACACCAACACCGCCCTCATGGATCTCGCCGAGATAGAACTGTGCATCCGGGTGCCCCTGTAACGCCGACTGGAAAAATTCGCTCCGCGCGCGTTGGAAATTATTGCGGTTATAGGCCTTCAGGCCTGCCTCATAATCCGCCGGCACCGAAGGAGACAGCAGGGAAAGCAGCAGGGCGACGAGCACAGGATGCAGCAGGCGGCGACTGTTCAAAACCATGGCTTTCTCCTTGCGCGGAACTCCGGCGTCATACTACACCTTGCAGAAGGGCATGTGCCACAAGGAACGGTCTTCACGTAAAGCGGCTTGCGGGAAATATTGAATTTTTACGATTTCCGGACGCGCGCAGCACGCTGCTGGTCAAGAGTGTGATACTGGAAACGCTCGGCTACCTGGACGAGGCTCAGCAGCTCAAGGAAGACGCCGAGTTCCTGCCTGAAGGCAATTGGTCGGAACAGGTCCCCATCGAGTAAGCTGCCATCCCGCGGATGCAGGTTAAGGCCGATTCCAGTAAAATCGTGGCGACGGCACTGACTGATGGATACCAGATACCCCGATGGACATGAATTTCCTTGATTTTGAACAGCCTATTGCAGAGCTGGAAGCTAAAATCGAAGCGCTCCGCTACGTCGGTGACGATGCGGAAATCAATATCAACGAAGAAATCGGTCGTTTGCAGGACAAGAGCCGATCGCTGACGGCGTCGATTTTCGCGAATCTGAACGCCTGGCAGGTTTCACAGCTGGCGCGCCATCCCCAACGTCCCTACGCGCTGGACTACATCGCCAGAATTTTTACTGAATTCGAGGAATTGCACGGTGACCGCGCCTACGCGGACGACAAAGCCACCATTGGTGGCGTAGCACGACTGGATGGCAAACCGGTTATGGTGATCGGGCAGCAGAAAGGTCGCGATACCAAGGAAAAAATCCGGCGTAACTTTGGTATGCCACGCCCCGAGGGTTACCGTAAGGCACTGCGCTTGATGGAAATGGCGGAGCGTTTTCGTCTACCAGTGCTGACTTTTATCGATACCCCCGGCGCCTATCCGGGGATAGGTGCGGAGGAGCGCGGTCAGAGCGACGCCATCGCGCGCAACCTGTTTGTGCTGGCCGATCTCAAAACGCCGGTTGTCTGTACGGTGATTGGTGAAGGCGGTTCCGGTGGTGCGCTGGCCATTGGTGTCGGCGACCGGATGTTGATGCTGCAATACAGTATTTATTCGGTCATCTCCCCCGAAGGCTGCGCGTCGATTTTGTGGAAGAGTGCAGATAAGGCCGCGGATGCTGCTGAAGCGCTGGGTATTACTTCATCCCGGTTAAAAGAATTGCAGCTGATCGACGCTATTATCGAAGAACCGCTGGGCGGTGCGCACCGTGATGTGGATGAGATAGCACAACGCGTCAAACAACATCTGGTCGAGCAGCTCGAACAGCTTAACCGTCTACCGACTGACCAGTTAATCGCCGCTCGCTACCAGCGCCTGATGTCCTTCGGTGAGTTTGTCGAAAAATAGCTTACAGCCCGGGCGGGTTCTGGAACAGCTGCCGCGGGCACCACACTACCATGTCGCATTCAGCGGCGGCGTAGACTCGCACGTTCTGTTGCACCTGCTGGTTGAGCAGCGCGAAATACTACCGGGTCGTCTCGCCGCAGTTCACGTTAATCACCACATACAGCAGCATTCCGGTGACTGGGAAATCCATTGCCGTTCGGTATGTGAAAAACTGGATATTCCCTGCCGGTTTTTGGGTGTGGACGGTAAGGCATGCCGCGGCGAGAGTCCTGAAGCTGCTGCGCGGAGCGCTCGTTACCGGGCGCTGGCGGACTGGCTGCCGGCCGATGCCGTTGTGCTCACCGCCCAGCATCAGGATGACCAGGCAGAGACCCTGTTGCTACAACTGTTGCGTGGCGCGGGCCCCAGAGGTCTGGCGGCGATGCCTGTAGAGACAAGCCTGGGTGCTGGCAGGCTGGTGCGGCCACTGCTGGGTGTCAGGCGCAGCGAAATCCTCGACTATGCGCATCAGCATCACTTACGCTGGGTGGAAGACCCCAGCAATACCGACACGCGTTACGACCGCAACCTGCTCAGGCACAGGGTTATGCCGGAATTGCAACAGCGCTGGCCGGGCGTGTCCAGAGTGCTGGCGCGCGCAGCCGCTCACCAGGCCGACCAGCTGGAACTTGCCGACACGCTGGCGGCACAGGATTACGCAGGTTGTCGTGGCCCGGACGCGGGGTTGCTGCTATCAGAACTGAGCGTGTTGTCGCCGGCCCGGCAGCGCAACCTGATTCGTTTCCAGGTGGCCGAACTGGGATTGCCGCTGCCTTCACAGGCGGTGCTTGATCGTATCCTGGAGGAAGTGCTGGCCAGTCGCGAGGATGCCAGTCCGTACGTGCACTGGCAGGGCGTCGAGGTGCGCCGCTATCGCGATCGCCTGTTTATCATGCCGCCTTTGCCAGCGCAGGATCCCGCTAGCTGCTATGCATGGGATCTAAGCAACCCTCTGGTGCTCGAACATGCCGGAGGTGTACTCAGCGTAAGCCCCGTTACCGGGCAGGGTCTGCGTGTCCCGGCCGGTAACGGCGACGTACAGGTCCGGTTTCGGCAAGGTGGTGAGAGCCTGCAGCCGGCAGGTCGTAGTCATCATCACAGACTCAAGAAACTGTTCCAGGAGTGGCGGGTACCGTACTGGGAGCGCGAACGCGTACCGCTTGTTTACCAGGATGGGCAACTGGTGGCCGTGGCGGGCCTATGTGTCTGTGAGGGGTTTCAGACCGGCGTCAATGAACAGGGTCTTGGTTTGCGCTGGAGCCGGATGCCGGAATCCTGACGAAATATCATGCGCTGTTGAGTCTCTGGCGCATTGTCCGGGGAGGTGAAATCTGTTAACCTGATTTCCCGTCCAGTTATTGATTTCTCCCGCATTTTCCGGAGCTTCATGACCCAGTTTATTTTCATAACCGGCGGTGTTGTTTCCTCTCTGGGGAAAGGCATCGCAGCCGCCTCTCTGGGCGCGTTGCTGGAAGCGCGCGGCCTTAAAGTCACCCTGATGAAGCTTGATCCCTATATCAATGTGGATCCGGGCACCATGAGCCCGTTCCAGCACGGTGAAGTGTATGTGACCCATGACGGTGCGGAGACTGACCTGGATCTGGGTCACTACGAGCGCTTCATTCGTACCACCATGGGCAAGCGCAACAATTTTACCACCGGGCAGGTGTATGAGCAGGTCATCCGCAAGGAGCGGCGCGGTGATTATCTGGGGGGTACGGTGCAGGTCATTCCTCACATTACCGACGAGATTAAACGCTGTGTGCTCGCCGGGGCCGAGGGTGCCGATATTGCGATGGTAGAAATTGGCGGTACGGTCGGCGATATCGAGTCGCTGCCGTTTCTTGAAGCGATTCGTCAGATGGGTGTGGAACTGGGCCACGGGAATGCCATATTCATGCACCTGACCCTGGTCCCCTATATCGCTGCCTCGGGCGAGATCAAGACCAAACCTACCCAGCACTCGGTCAAGGAACTGCGCTCGATCGGTATTCAGCCGGATATCCTGCTGTGTCGGGCGGATCGCACTATCCCGGTGGCCGAGCGGCGCAAGATTGCGCTGTTTACCAATGTGCCGGACAAGGCGGTGATCTCGGCAGTGGATGTCGACAGTATCTACAGAATCCCGTTGTTGCTGAACCAGCAGCACCTCGATGATATCGCCGTGGAGCTGTTGCACCTGGATGTGCCGGCGGCGGATCTGTCAGAATGGCAAAAGGTGTCGGACAGTCTGGATCACCCTGAGCATGAAGTGACCATCGCCATGGTCGGCAAGTATGTCAACCTGACCGAATCCTACAAATCCCTGTCTGAAGCCCTGATACACGCGGGAATCCAGACCCGTACCCGGGTAAAAATAAAGTATGTGGATTCCGAGGTCATTGAACAGAAGGGTCTGGAGGTACTGGGCCAGGCGGATGCCGTGCTGGTACCGGGTGGCTTCGGCGAGCGCGGTGTGGAAGGCAAGATCATGGCGGTTCGCTATGCGCGCGAGAACCGTATTCCCTATCTGGGCATCTGCCTCGGCATGCAGGTCGCCGTCATCGAGTTTGCGCGCAATGTCGCCGGACTCGAGGGTGCGCAGAGTACCGAGTTCCTGAAAGAAACGCCGCACCCGGTCATTGGCCTGATTACCGAGTGGCAGGATCAGCAAGGTACTATCGAGCGCCGCGATGAAAACAGCGATCTTGGCGGGTCCATGCGACTGGGCGGTCAAACCTGCAATCTCATGGCCGGGACACTGGCGCATTCTGCTTATGGTCAGGATCAGGTTTTAGAACGCCACCGCCACCGCTATGAGTTCAATAACCGGTATCGTGAGTCACTACAGGCTGCCGGTTTGGTCCTGTCCGGGACATCGGTAGATGACAATCTGGTGGAAATGATCGAAATTGCCGATCATCCCTGGTTTCTGGCCTGTCAGTTTCACCCGGAATTTACGTCGACGCCGCGTGACGGTCACCCCCTGTTTACCAGCTTTATGGAGGCTGCTAACCGGCGCCACCGTAAGGTAAGAGACGATGCATCACAACCCAGCTTGATACAGGCGGATGGCTGATGTATTCATACCTGATATTTATCTAAACCAGGATTCATCAATCATGAAATTGTGCGGATTTGACGTGGGGCTGGACGCCCCCTTTTTTCTGATAGCCGGTCCCTGTGTGATCGAGAGCGAAGAGCTGGCGATGTCAACGGCAGCGGATCTCAAGCAGATCACCAGTGAGCTGGGTATCCCGTTTATCTATAAATCGTCATTCGATAAAGCCAACCGTTCTTCGGGTAGTAGCTACCGTGGCCCGGGTATAGAAGAAGGCTTACGCATCCTGCAAAAGGTGAAGGACGAGGTGCTGGTCCCGGTGCTGACCGATGTGCACGAAGACACACCACTGGATGAAGTGGCCGCGGTGGTGGATGTATTACAGACGCCGGCGTTTCTGTGTCGCCAGACCAACTTTATCCAGAACGTCGCGCGCACCGGCAAGCCGGTCAATATCAAGAAGGGCCAGTTCCTGGCGCCCTGGGATATGAAGAATGTTGTCGACAAGGCGCGTGCGGTTGGTAACGAGCAGATTATGGTGTGTGAACGCGGCGTGTCATTCGGCTACAACAACCTGGTGTCAGATATGCGTTCTCTGGCGGCTATGCGGGATAGCGGTGCACCGGTAGTGTTTGATGCCACGCACTCTGTGCAGTTACCGGGCGGGCAGGGCAATGTATCCGGCGGGCAGCGGGAGTATGTGCCGGTGCTGGCGCGTGCGGCGATTGCGGTGGGCGTGTCGGGTGTCTTTATGGAAACCCATCCGAACCCTGCCAAAGCGCTGAGTGACGGGCCTAACGCCTGGCCGCTGGATAAGATGAAAGAGTTGCTGGAAATATTGATGCTGCTGGACAAGACGGTAAAATCGCGGCCGTTTGCGGAAACGGCTTTGTAGAGTACATTCATTGCGAGCACCTCACCCCGCTACGCGGTCACAAATCGGGGAAGAACAACCCCGTCATTCCGGCGAAA
>CAJXFW010000039.1 GCA_913053655.1 uncultured Thiogranum sp.
GGAGAACTATAGCTGGCGCCGGGTGTACGACATTGTCAAAGAACACCGTCGCGAGTTGTATGCCGCAAACGCTATCGGTCTGCTGGCGGTGCTTGTGGCTGTACCCCTGCCGCTGTTGATGCCGCTGCTGGTGGACGAAGTGTTGCTCAAGAAGCCGGCTTCTCTGGTAGGTTTCATGGACAGGATATTTCCTGATGCCTGGCACGGCGCAGTGCTCTATGTGGGTGCAGTACTCGTGCTTAGTATTACGTTGCGCATTGTAAACGTGCTGCTGAGTGTCTGGCAGGCCCGCCAGTTCAGCATGATTGCCAAGGATGTGGTGTTCCGCATTCGCCGCGACCTGTTGTTACGTTTGCAGCGTATCTCGATGGCGGAGTATGAATCCGTCGGCAGCGGTGAAGTGACATCACACTTTGTCACCGACCTGAACGCGGTGGACGATTTCATCGGTATGACACTGGCGAAATTCGTTATTGCCGTGTTCTCGCTGATCGGTGCCGCCGCCGTGTTGTTATGGATGCAGTGGCAACTGGCGCTGTTTATCCTGTTTCTGAATCCGCTGGTGGTGTATTTCACCGTGGTGCTGGGTAAGCGCGTCAAGCACCTGAAACACCGTGAAAACAAGGCGTTTGAGCTGTTCCAGGGCGCGCTGACAGAGACCCTGGACGCCATCCTGCAAATCCGTGCCGCTAACCGCGAAGGCTATTATTTCAAACGCGTTATTGGCAAGGCTATGCAGATCAGGCAGGACTCCGCGGCGTTCGCCTGGAAAAGTGACGCGGCCGGCCGCCTGTCATTCACGGTGTTCCTGGTCGGTTTTGACCTGTTCCGCGCGGTCAGCATGCTGATGGTGGTGTTCTCGGGCCTGTCGGTGGGACAGATGATGGCCGTGTTTGCCTACCTCTGGTTCATGATGGGACCGGTGCAGGAAGTGCTGAATATCCAGTATTCATTCTTTGGTGCGCGCGCCGCCCTCGACCGTGTTAACCGTATCCTGGGCTTGAATGAAGAGCCGCAGTATGCTGCCAGCGTAGACCCGTTTGCCGGCAACCGCGGTGTGTCGGTCAGTCTGCGTGATATCCGCTTCGAATACCGGCCGGGCGAACCGGTGTTGAACGGTGTTAGCCTCGATATCCCGGCGGGTGAGCGGGTCGCCCTGGTAGGCGCCAGCGGTGGTGGAAAATCGACGCTGGTGCAGGTCTTGCTGGGGCTTTATGCCCCGACCTCGGGCCAGATTGCCTTTGATGATGTCGCGGTGGAAAACATCGGGCTGGAAGTGGTGCGTGAGCACGTTGCCACGGTGTTACAGCATCCTTCGCTGTTCAACGACACGGTGCGTAATAACCTGACGCTGGGTCGGGAGTGTTCCGACGAGGCCCTGTGGCAGGCATTGCAATGCGCACAACTGGAAGAACTTATTCAGGCGATGCCTGACGGACTCGAATCAATGCTGGGACGGCAGGGTGTCAGACTGTCAGGTGGGCAGCGCCAACGACTGGCTATTGCACGCCTGTTGTTGAATGATCCGCAGGTGGTGATCTTCGACGAAGCCACCTCGGCGCTGGATGCCGAAACCGAAGCACGTTTACACAAAGCGCTCGCAAAATTCCTGCAAGGGCGCACGGTACTGATCGTGGCGCACCGCCTGAGTGCGATAAAACAGGCTAACCAGGTTTATGTTTTCGAGGACGGACGGATTGCCGAGCAGGGTACGCACAAGGAGTTGCTGGGCGCGGACGGGTTGTACAGCCGCCTGTACGGTTAGCCACTTCTATACGCGGGTACCTTCAATTAACAGATAAGTGTCATCTTTCAGGAAAGAGGTATTTGTAACTCTCAGGTTTGATGACTGTTCGATGTGACGAAGCGTATCCCTGTCAAATCTTGCGCCATAGACTTTTTCAACAAATGGCGCAAAAAAGTCCTGTCGTTTTCTTATCGCTTTGTTTTTTGAGTAGACCATTTCCAGAAGCCGGAATCGCCCACCTTGTTTTAACACTCTGGTGAATTGCTCGATAGCAAGTTTTTGTATTTCATCCGGCATTACGCAACACATAAAGGTCGAAAATACCCAGTCGTATTGATTCGAATTTATTGTCTGCATTACGGTGGCATCTTCATTCACCAGGTTTACCTTGCACCTGGCGTCTGCTTTTCGTTTTTCGGCTTTACTCAACATGTCCTTGCTTAATTCGATTCCGGTCAACTCGACATCTTCGTGATAGAACTTCAGGTTTTTCCCGGTTCCAACGCCGGCTTCCAGTATTTTTCCTCTTAGATCCCCTACCAGTGTCGGCCGCCATTTTCTGTATATCCTTTCCCATGGATAATCCAGAATGTCGTAAAAAGATGCCGTTAGCTTGTACTTTTCCTGTAACAATAAATTCTTTTCGTGTGCTTTCATACTAAGGAACCTCTGATTAATTCGTTCATTGCGAGCAACTCACCCCGCTGTGTGGTGACAAATCGGGGAAGAACGACCTCGTCATTCCGGCGCAGGCCGGAATCCATAAGGCCTGGTTAAGCCGCCTGGATTCCGGCCTTCGCCGGAATGACAGGTTTGTACGAATTAATCAGAGGTTCTCTCAACGTTCGGCTTCGGTGGCGATACTGGCTCGGGCCTATTGCCGATACCAGCGCCTTGAGAGCGCCTTGTACACCCGTTGTGGATACCAGACCTTGCCGACACTGCCATTGTAGCGGGCCAACGCTTTGGTGCGATCGCCTTTTTCACGCTCCAGATAGTGCCGCAGGATGGTGCAGCCCATGCGCAGGTTGGTGTGGATGTCAAACAGGTCATCGTTGGGTCGGCCGATTTCATCCAGCCAGAAAGGCATGACCTGCATCAGACCGCGGGCGCCGGCGTATGAAATGGCGAAGTGGTCGAAGTTGCTTTCCACATCGATCAAGGCCAGCACCATTTCGGGTGGCAGGTCGGCACGGCCGGCTTCGTAGTGGACGGTTTTCAGGATGAGCAGGCGCTCCTGCGGATCGGACACCTTGTGGCTCAGGCGCTGCGACATATCGGTGAGCCAGACTTCCGCGTGGAAACGGTCTTCAAAACTGTCCGAGGATTGAACGGCGTCAATCAGTACGGCACGCATCCGGTCATCCGGACGCTCCTGGGTGGCAGCCGATAGCGGCCCGCCGGCCAGGCACAGCAGTACCGCCAATAGTGGCTTAATGTGGCGTTTCAAGCTGTGTCTTGAGATAGGCCACAATCTCGCTGCGCGGGATGTTTTCGTTATCCCCGCCGCGCCGCGCCTTGTATTCCACCAGTCCCTGATCCAGGTTTTTCTCACCAATAACCACCCGATGCGGTATACCAATGAGTTCCATATCGGCAAACATGACCCCGGGCCTTACCTCGCGGTCGTCAAAAATGACGTCGAAACCGGCGTCGAGCAGCTCCTGGTACAGCTCGTCACAGGCTTCGCGCACGCGTCGGGATTTTTTGCGGTTCATGCCGAGCAGCGCGACCTGGAAGGGCGCCAGTGCTTCGGGCCACGTAATACCTTGATCATCATGGTTTTGTTCGATGGCAGCGGCCACTACGCGAGACACGCCGATGCCGTAGCAGCCCATGATCATCGGGGTTTCCTTACCGTTTTCGTCCAGCACGGTGGCCTTCATGGCACGGCTGTATTTGTCACCGAGCTGGAAGATATGGCCGACTTCTATGCCGCGCGCGATGCGTACCGTGCCCTTGCCATCCGGGCTGGGGTCGCCAGCGACGAGGTTGCGTATATCGGCCACCACCGGTTCGGCACAATCACGTCCCCAGTTGACGCCGTTGAGATGTTTGCCGTCACTGTTTGCGCCACAGACAAAGTCGCTGAGGTGGGCCGCGGAGCGATCGGCGATGACGGGTATGGTCAGTCCGACCGGACCCAGTGAGCCGGGGGCGCAGCCGGCGGCTGCAAGGATCTGCGCGTCACTGGCGAAGGCAAGCGGCCGGGCAACCTGTTCCAGTCCGGCGGCCTTGATTTCGTTGAGGCTGTGATCGCCGCGCAGACACAGTGCCACCACGCCGCCCTCGCTGCCTTCCACAAGCAGTGTTTTGATGCACTGCCGGGGTGCTACGCCCAGTGTCTTTGAGACGTCTTCAATAGAGTGTTGCCCGGGGGTGTCGACGGTTTGCTGATCAGCCGCGGGTTGCGGGCGTTCGCCTGCAGGCGCCAGCGCTTCGGCCTTTTCCAGGTTGGCGGCGTAGTCGCTGTCGCTGGAAAATACAATGGCGTCTTCCCCCGAGTCGGCGAGTACGTGGAACTCGTGCGACAGCGCACCGCCGATGGTTCCGCTGTCGGCACTCACGGCGCGAAACTCCAGCCCCAGCCGGGTGAAGATACGGCTATAGGTGTCGTACATCGACTGGTAGGTTTCGTCCAGCGATGCCGGGGTCAGGTGAAAGGAATAGGCGTCCTTCATCAGGAATTCGCGGGCACGCATGATACCGAAACGCGGGCGGATCTCGTCACGGAATTTGGTCTGGATCTGGTAATAGTTGACCGGCAGCTGTTTGTAGCTGCGCAGTTCGCGGCGCACCAGGTCGGTGATGATTTCTTCGTGTGTAGGGCCGAAACAGAAGTCGCGCTGGTGCCGGTCCCGGATGCGTAACAACTCCGGCCCGTATTGTTCCCAGCGCCCCGATTCTTGCCACAGTTCGGCGGGTTGCACCGCCGGCATCAGCAGTTCCAGGCCGCCGGCGCGGTTCATTTCCTCGCGTACCACGGCTTCCGCCTTGCGCAGTACGCGCAGGCCCAGCGGCTGCCAGCTGTAGATGCCGGCGGCGATTTTGCGAATCATGCCGGCGCGCATCATCAGCTGATGGCTGATGATTTCTGCATCCGCAGGTGTTTCCTTGACGGTGGCGAGAGGGAACTGTGAAACTTTCATTATCGGGTATCCGGCTGCAATCGAGCGCGCGATTGTAGCCAGCCAGGGCTAGAAAGTCCCGCCATTCCAGCCCCACATGGCGCGCGGGGCATCGGCGAATTCGATATAAATACGATCCGCAGGCAGGCCCAGCTCCTCATTCAGCAGGGTTGCCAGTGTTTGGGAAAAGTCTCTGGTTCCGGATTCGGGCAGGCCGATACTCTTCAGTTCCAGGTAGGCCAGCGGTTCGTCGCTGCCGCCAAACAGCATGGCGGGGTTGTGCTCGATGCTCACCATGACATAGCGTTCCGGCTTGCCGAGCATGTCGGCCACGGCCAGCGACGCCCTGCTGATCAGGGACTTTTGTGTACTGGCGTCCATGGGCCGATTGGTCTGTATTCTCAACAGCGGCATGGAGTCACTCCTCAGTCACAGAATTTTTTGATGGCGTCCTGGTTCTTTTTGATTTTTGCCTGTTTTTCCTTTTCGGAGAGCCTGGCGTAGCTGCCGTCCGGCATATGCATAAGCCTGTTTCCACCGTAACCCAGCTGGGTAATGTTGTTGCGGGCATTTTCACAGTTCTGTTTTCTTATAGCGATATTTTGTTTTTTGGTGGCCGCTTCTGTTTTGGCGGTTGCCCGTTCTTCCAGCTGCTTATCCAGCTCTTTTACCTGATCCTGCAAGGGCTTGCGTGTCGGTGCCGAGTGTGGAGCAGGTTTGGCTTTCATGGGTGTTGCGTTGACCCCGGCCGGTGGAAACTGGCCGTACTGGGTTTTGCCGTTTGCATCTTTCCATTTATACATGCCTGCACTGGCGGGAAATGCCAGCACCGCTGCGAGTAGCGTTATCGTGAGTGTCAGGCGCATCATGCTTCCTCTGCTGCTGTTGGGATATCAGTTACTTACCACGCTGCGGGTGGCTCGACAAGTGCAGGCGTCTCATCGTGGCGGAATAGACCTGTGCAGGAGTCTCTCCGGACTTTCGAGTTGGCGGCCCGGCCCTGCCATACATCACCTTTTAGATACTGGATTCTGCCCTCCAACAGTGGCAACATTAGCCAGTTCTGAAACTGCGCTTTGCGCATGTGCCCGATATACGGGCTTTTTTTCTGGTTATTGGTTTTGCCGTCACCCGGGAGACAAAACAGGTGGAACTGACTGGCGCTGAAATTTTTGTACGCAGCCTCGTAGAGCAAGGGATCGACTATGTGTTCGGTTATCCCGGCGGGGCGGTATTGCCTATTTATGATGCCCTGTATCAACAGGACGAGCTGGAGCATGTGCTGGTACGCCACGAGCAGGCGGCGACTCATGCCGCCGACGGCTATGCGCGCTCCACCGGCAGACCCGGTGTGGTGCTGGTCACCTCGGGTCCGGGTGCCACCAATGCGGTGACCGGTATTGCCACTGCGTATATGGATTCCATTCCGATGGTGGTATTTACCGGCCAGGTGCCGACCGCCCTGATTGGCAACGACGCTTTTCAGGAAGTGGACAGCGTGGGTATTACACGTCCCTGTGTGAAACACAATTTCCTGGTGAAAGATGTGAACGACCTGGCGGTCACTATCCGCAAGGCCTTTTATGTGGCCATGACCGGTCGGCCTGGCCCGGTGGTGGTCGATATTCCCAAGGATGTCGCTGCCGCGAGGGCAGAATTCCATTATCCCAAACGCATCAGCATGCGTTCCTACAGTCCTGTGACCAAGGGGCATCCGCGCCAGATCAAAAAGGCGATCGATCTGATGCTGACGGCCAAACGACCGATGCTTTACACCGGTGGTGGCGTGATACTGGCCAATGCCAGCAGTCAGCTGACCGAGTTGACGAAGCTGTTGGGTTATCCGCTCACCAACACACTGATGGGGCTGGGCGCGTTCCCGGCCACGCACAAGCAGAACCTGGGCATGCTGGGCATGCACGGGACCTACGAAGCCAACATGGGGATGCACCACTGCGACGTGCTGATTGCCATCGGGGCGCGCTTCGACGACCGTGTTACCGGTAATATCGACAAGTTCTGCCCGACGGCCAGCGTGATCCATGTCGATATCGACCCGGCCAGCATTTCCAAGAACGTCAAGGTGGACGTGCCGATTGTCGGGCCGGTCGACCAGGTGCTCAAGGAAATGCTCAAGGTGCTTAAAGAGAGCAAGCAGAAACCGGATGCGGCCGCGCAGAAAGCCTGGTGGAAACAGATCGAGGAATGGCGCGCTATGGACTGTCTGAAGTATGACCGTGACAGTGAACTGATCAAACCGCAGTATGTGCTGGAAACCCTGTACGATGTCACCGGGGGCAAGGCGTTCGTGACCTCGGACGTCGGTCAGCACCAGATGTGGGCGGCACAGTTCTATAAATTTGACAAGCCGAACCGCTGGATCAATTCCGGCGGTCTGGGGACCATGGGCTTTGGTCTCCCCGCGGCGATGGGTGTGCAGATTGCGCATCCGAAGGAGACCGTGGCCTGCATCACCGGTGAAGGGAGCATCCAGATGTGCATACAGGAGTTGTCCACCTGCAAGCAGTACGGATTGCCGCTGAAAGTTATTAACCTGAATAATGGCTGCCTCGGTATGGTGCGCCAGTGGCAGCAATTCTTCTATGACGGCCGTTATGCCATGTCGTACATGGAGTCGCTGCCGGATTTCGTCAAGCTGGCGGAGGCCTACGGACATGTGGGCATGCAGATCACCAAACCCGAGGATGTGGAGCCCGCCCTGAAGGAGGCCTTCGGGATGAAGGACCGGCTGGTGTTTATGGATTTCCTGACCGACAAGAAAGAGAACGTCTATCCGATGATTCCGGCGGGTGCGGGTCAGAATGAAATGATCCTGGTGTAGCTGGTGTCCATCCATAAACCCGCACTTCCGTCATCCCGGCGTAGGCCGGGATCCAGAGGTTTCAGCAGCTTACTGGATTCCGGCCTGCGCCGGAATGACGGGATCCGGGGGAATGACGGGATCAGGGGGAATCATAGGTTTATGGACGGAGACTAGCTATGCGGCATATCATTTCAATTCTGATGGAGAATGAAGCGGGTGCCCTGTCGCGGGTGGCAGGCCTGTTTTCGGCGCGCGGATATAATATCGAATCGCTCACCGTTGCGCCGACGGAAGATGAGTCGTTGTCGCGTATGACGCTGGTAACCACCGGTACTGACGAGGTCATTGAGCAGATTACCAAGCAGCTCAATAAACTGATCGATGTCGTCAAGCTCATGGATATGCATGAAGGGCCGCATATCGAGCGCGAGATGATGCTGATCAAGGTGCGTGCAGCGGGTGCCACACGCGAAGAGGTGAAGCGCCTGGCGGATATTTTCCGCGGCCGCATCATCGATGTGAGTGACACCATTTATACCATTGAAGTAACGGGTACCAGCGAAAAGCTGGATGCCTTTGTTGGCGCGATTACCCAGACCGACATCATCGAAGTGGTGCGCTCTGGTGTGACCGGAATTGCGCGGGGCGAAAGAGCCTTGCATGTGTAATTTGAAACTGAATTTTAGTTAGGGTACAGAGCTATGACGATGAATATCTATTATGACAAAGATGCGGACCTGTCCATTATCAAGGGATTGAAGGTCAGCGTTATCGGTTACGGGTCGCAGGGGCATGCGCATGCCAATAACCTGAAAGAATCGGGTGTGAATGTTATCGTGGGTTTGCGCGCCGGTTCCATTTCCGAAGCCAAGGCGAAGAATGCCGGTCTGACCGTCAAATCGATTGAAGACGCGGTCAAGGGTGCCGACGTGGTCATGATCCTGGCACCCGATGAGCACCAGGCCAAACTGTATCACGACAAGATCGAACCTAATATCGGCCAGGGTACGGCGCTGGCTTTTGCACACGGTTTCAATATTCACTATGAGCAGATCATGCCGCGCGCCGATCTGGACGTGATCATGATTGCGCCCAAAGGCCCCGGTCACCTGGTGCGTTCAACCTACACCCAGGGTGCCGGTGTACCTTCGCTGATTGCTGTTTTTCAGGATGCCAGCGGCAAGGCCAGGGATATTGCGCTGTCGTATGCCTCCGCCAACGGCGGTGGCCGGGCCGGTATTATCGAGACCAGCTTCAAGGAAGAAACCGAGACTGACCTGTTTGGTGAACAGGCGGTACTCTGTGGTGGCGCTACTGCGCTGGTGCAGGCCGGTTTTGAAACCTTGACGGAAGCCGGTTACGCGCCGGAAATGGCGTATTTCGAATGCCTGCACGAACTGAAGCTGATCGTGGATCTCATGTACGAAGGCGGTATCGCCAATATGCGCTACTCGATTTCCAATACGGCCGAGTACGGTGACCTGACCCGTGGACCGCGCATTATTACCGATGAGACCAAAGCAGAAATGAAGCGTATCCTGACAGAGATCCAGAACGGTGAATTCGCCCGCGAGTTCATTCTGGAGAACCAGGCCGGTGCCGCGACGCTGAAGGCCAAACGGCGTCTGGGACGCGAGCATCCTATCGAAAAGGTGGGTGAGCAGCTGCGCAGCATGATGTCCTGGATCAGCGATAACAAAATCGTCGACAAGAAGGTTAACTGATAGACAGGGGCTGCCTCGGCAGCCCCCCTTTTATTATGGCTACTGGCCGTTATCCCTATTTCTCACGCATCGGGTGGTTGCCGTTTCTGGTATGCGCCGGACTGGCAGTATTGGTTGCGCACTACCTTGGCTGGGTCTGGTCGCTGCCACTCTGGCTGGGCTGTATTTTCCTGGTTTACCTGCACCGCGACCCTGATCGAGACATTCCATCCAGCCCACTGGCGGTCGTCAGTCCCGCCGATGGCATCGTTACCTCCATAGCAGAGGTGCACGATCCCTACCTTGATCGCGAGGCGATTATGCTCGGTCTGCAAATGGGATATGCCGATGTCTATAGCACACGCAGTCCCGTTGAGGGCAAGATTCTGGAGCCGAAGCATACCGTCGACAGCGATCAGCCGCCGCATGGCGTGTGGCTGAAAACCGATGAAGACGATGACCTGATCGTGGTTATGCATCGCGGCCCGCTGCATAATTCGCCGCGCTGCTATGTGCGCATCGGTGACCGGGTGGGGCAGGGACAGCGTTGTGGCTATATCCAGATGGGCGGGAAGGTCGATGTGTATCTGCCTGCCGGCAGCCGTGTCGAGGTTACCAGCGGCTCGCGCGTAAAAGCCGGATCTGATGTAATAGCCACCCTGGTTCACAAGTAGGGGCCAAAATGGACGAAGACAAGGCACCGGAAAAGCGTCGCCGGGGTATCTATCTGCTCCCCAACCTGTTTACCACGGCAGGCCTGTTCGCAGGTTTCTATGCCATTGTTGCCGCTATGAACGGCGACTTCCAGGCCGCCGCCATTGCTATTTTTGTCGCCATGATAATGGATGGTATCGACGGGCGGGTCGCGCGCCTGACGAATACCACCAGCGAGTTCGGCGTTCAGTACGATAGTCTGTCAGATATGGTGTGTTTCGGTCTGGCACCGGCGCTGGTAGTTTTTGAATGGGCATTGCGTAGCATGCTCGAACAGGGCTGGCTGTGGTCCAAGCTCGGCTGGCTGGCGGCATTTGTCTATACCGCGGGTGCGGCGTTAAGGCTGGCGCGTTTCAACACCCAGGTCGGCAGTGCCGACAAGCGTTATTTCCAGGGTTTGCCCAGTCCGTCCGCGGCGGGCGTATTGGCCGGGCTGGTCTGGTTCAGTGAAGATAATGGGCTGAACGGTGGCGACATGTGGGTGGTGGGTGCGCTTCTGGCGGCTTCCCTGGGTGCGCTGATGGTGAGTAATATCCGTTACTACAGTTTCAAGGAAGTCGATTTCAAGAACCGGGTGCCGTTTGTCGCGCTTTTCATGATCGTTATCGTCTTCGTGGTCATATCCAGTCACCCGCCGGGTGTATTGTTCATCGGCTTCCTCATTTACGCCATATCGGGGCCTGTTCTGACCCTGTACCAGATTCGGCAACGCCGCCGCCGGCGTAAATTGCAGCGATAGGCCCCTTTTTTTAGTACTGAGCGAATAAGTTCTCGCAGAGACGCAAAGCTCGCAAAGTATTAACTGATTGTTTTAGAAACATTTTAATATCTTGCCTTGGCGTGCTTTGCGTCTTTGCGAGAAAATAATCAGTACTTATGGATAGCCGCTAATAATAATTAGCGTATAGGTTAAAATATATCAATAATTAACGATAATTTGCCGTATACGACAAGTGATAAAATAGACTATACTTGTCACATATGACAATATTGATCACACAAAATGACTCGGTGGTTGCCAGTCTGATGGCAGAAATTCTTGACCATGCCAGGGCGCGTGGCTGGTCGCAGGCCGTGCTGGCCAGGCGCGCCGCGCTGCCGGATTCCAGTATTTCGCGTATCAAGCGAACCGGCCGTGCGGACCTGGATACCCTGGCCAGGCTGGCCACGGCTGTGGGTCTGCGCCTGACGCTGGTGCCGGACAGTGACTACACCGAGAAAGTGTCTCGCGGGGAGCTGTTCTGATGCAGGATACCCAGCTCAGTATATGGACGCGGGCCGGTGGCGACGCGGTGAAGATGGGTGCGTTGTATGTCACCGATATCGATGCCCGGTTTTCCTACACGTCTGAGTATCCTGATTACGCGCTACCCGGTCTTAGCCTGGTTTATGCTCCCGATCTGTTTCGTGACAGCACCATTGTTCATCACCTGAGTGGTTCCCTGCACCCGCGTTTCCGCGCCCTGATCCCGCCTGCCGACGAACAGAACTTTCAGCGCAAACTCATGCTGGCATTTCTGCGCGAAAAAGGTATCGAGCCCGCCAGTCCGTTTGACGCAGACCTGGCCTTGCTGGCACACACCGGACACGGGGGTATCGGACATGTGGATGTGTTTGCCGACGATGCGAGTGCAGAAGCCTGGTATGCGAATACGGACAGCGGACCACTGGTTCCGATTGGTGAGCAGTTCGGTTTTTCCCTCAAGGATATGATTTCCTGGCTGGATGCCGATGCCCGGTTTATTCTCGAAAGCCTGGGGCCTACCCCATCGGTGGGCGGTGCTATCCCGAAATTGTTAGTGGCGATACCGGAAGACGGTTGGGACGGGCGCATCAGTCTTCCCAATAAAACCCGGAGCACGCGTATCGACGTGGTATTGAAAATCGAACGCACGCAGGCTTATCCCGGTCTGGCTGCGCTTGAGGCTATGGCGCTGGACCTGCACCAGGAAGCGGGGTTCAGTGTCCCGCGTTACTGGCATGCCGAGGTGGGCGGGTTGCCGGCGCTGGCAGTGGAAAGGTTTGACCGTGATCCCAGGTGTGTACCGGTGCCTCTGGAAAGTCTCTACGCCATTCTGGCAGCGGGTGCCAAAGATATCGTGCGGCATACGGACGGGACACTGGACCGTATCGCCAAAGTGATCGATCTTGCAGAACCGCTGTTGGTCAACGACCGGAAAGCTGCGCGTGTGCATCTGTACAAGCGCGTTCTGCTGGCCCTGCTGACCGGTAACGGTGACTTGCACCTGGAAAACCTGTCACTGATAGGCGTGGCTGGTGAGGCGCAGTTCTCACCGGTGTATGACCCTACGCCGATGCGCGCCTACAGCATGCACAACATGTTATGTGCGGTACCCTTCGGTGGCTACGGTGAAGACGCAGGAGAGGGTGATGCGCTGTTACATGCCTGTGCGAACTTTGCCGCCAGTCTGAGTCTGGCGAAAAGCGACGTTGAAGATATCGTCAGTGAATTGCTGGCGCTGACAAAGAATTACCCGGAACGGGTAGATGCAATAGACAGCCTGCCGGGTGAGAACAAGGCGCGGCTGATAGAGATTCACAGGGATATTCATCAACGGCTGACGGCGCTGATCTGAACCAGGCTCCTGGCGGAGCCATGCGGAAAATGCGGAATCAGATTTTATTCATTCGCTGTGCCTGCCGCGGCGTACAGGTTTCGCCCTGTAGGAGCGGTCTCCTGACCGCGATAGCAGGCCGTAACCATCGCGCCGAAGGCCGGCGCTCCTACTCTAGTCCTCCTGCCATTCAGACCAGTCGCTGCGATTCTCGGCAATATGGAACAGCGCCGCGACGACATGCCGGTCGTACCTGCTGCCGGCTTCCTTCAGCAGCTGATTCAACGCTTGCTCAATACTGACCGCATCACGGTACGCGCGCGGGCTGACCAGTGCCACAAAGGCGTTACTTACCGCAAGTATTCTGGCGGTGAGCAGGATCTCGTCATGGCTCAGATTGTGCGGATAACCGCTGCCGTCCAGGTGTTCATGTTTTTGCTCGATGGTATCGAGCACCGGCCCTTCGAAGTCAAGATCGGCCAGCAATTCACTGCCGAAATAGACATGACGCTGTAACAGCGTCTGTTCGGCTTCGGTAAGTGGTTCGGTTTTGGTGAGGATTTCCTTGGGGACAAAAATCTTGCCGAGGTTGGCCAGGCTGGCCGCCAGATCGAGCGTGCGACTGTCCTCTTCGCCCAGTTTCAGTTCGCGGCCAATAGCGTTGGCGACTTCGACCATGCGTGATGAATGATTAGCCGAGTGCGGATCGTGCAGGTCGACGACGTGCATGAGCGCATCCACCAGTTTGCGCAACAGGGTTGCGTGTTTCTGTTGCACACGCTGGAATTCAGTGATGTCCTGCATGACCAGCAGGATGGCATTGTCGCGTTCTCCAACCTGCGCCACCGGAACCAGCGAGCACTGCAAGGTACGTTCTTCGTTGCCCACGGTCATTTTTCGGGTACAGCGGTGGATGCTGCCATCCTGTTGTAACTGCACAATGGAATCAGCCAGTGGCTGTGCATTGGCCGGGCCAATGACACCGGCCAGCGAATTACCCGTCAGCTCATCTTTCTCTGTGCCGGTGATTTCGGCCAGGCGCGCATTGGCAAATAAAACACGTTGCTGCTTGTCCAGCAATACAACATAGGCTTCTGCGTTGTCGGTTACCGCGCGCAGAAGTTCTGTCTGTTTTTGTAGCGCCAGCGTCTTGCTGCGCAGTTCGGCGGAACTCTGCATGGCGCGCACACTGCTACCGTGGCGCCAGGCGGCTACCAGAGTTGCGGCGAAAAAGAACAGCAGCAGCGAGAATGTGGTGATCAGAAATTGCCGATGCCGGTTGGATTCCCGCAAAGCCTGGGCTGCATCGACCTCCTGCACCAGAATCCAGGGCACGGAGCGCAGTGCCCGGCTGGTGGCCAGTACCTCGCGGTTTTGGTAATTGTGGAAGCGGCCAAACGCGCCCGGTCGTTTGACTGCCGCTGCAGCGGCAAGATCGCTGCGGTCCAGCGGTAGCGACTTGCGTGTCGGGGTTCCCCCGCCACGGGTCGGCGACAGGTAGACAACCTGGCTGTTTTCTTCCCGTACCAGCAGGGTTTCGTCACTGTTGGTCATGGGTACGCCACGGGTCAGTAGCGGGTAAAGCTTTTGTTCGGCGCTGTGGACGCCCAGCACGACACCGCCATACGCCCAGTTGTCCTGTGCACCCAGCACCACCGGGACCGGCACTGCAATACCCAGCAAAACACGTTCGTGCGAATCCAGTACCAGTTTGCTGAACGCCGGTTTACCGCTGTTCAGGGCAGCATCGATAGCGGCCTGGAACGCGTTGCCTATTTCCGGCATGCCGGCGGTTGCGACCACCAGCCGCTGCCTGGCATCCAGCAGGGCCAGGCCCGAACCTTGTTGCTGTGGCAGGTTGGCGGGTATTTTCTGCTGTTCCTGTGGCGGCGCGAAGCCGTAGCGTGTGGCGCCGGCCAGCAGCAGGTTACGCAGGTAACTCAGCTGGGCGGGTTCAATGATCGAGTCTGTATTTTTATCGCCCTGCTGCGTCAGTTTCCAGAGATAGAGCTGTAACGAGGCATTATTAGCCAGCTCTCCCAGTGCCAGGGTCTGATCATCCAGCCAGTTTTCAATGGCCGTAACACGGGTCTCGGCTACCAGCCCCAGGCGGATAGACCAGTCGTCGAGATCGCGTTGCCGTTCTTTCTGGATATAGGCATTGATCAGGAAGGCGCCGGCTGCCAGCAGGATAGCCAGCGCCACCAGTCCGGCGCGAATGGGTTTGCTCATTTTATCGGGTGACATGCAACGCCTGATTACTTCGGTATGTGGATCCACCAATGCTGTTCGTTAATCGAATATACGGGTGCGTAGTGGACGATATCGTGGTGCGAGATCACTTCCTGGATCTGGTTATCCAGGATCATGATATCGTTCTGTGTGGCTACCGCCAGTACCGCGTGTGGAATGCGCAGATTGGTATCCTGGAGTACCACGATACGCACGGCATCAATCGGGTAGCCCAGCCAGCGCAGCGAAAACAGCTTGGTGATAGCGTAGTCCTCGCAATCTCCGTTGTTATACAGAAATTCACGCGGTACCGCCCAGTAGTCCTCAAGCCCGTAATTGTCGATATCGAGGACATATTCCCGGGTATTGGCGTAACTGTTTACCGCTTCCAGCTGCCGGGCGCGGGGCAGGTCGCGCAGCGTGTCGAGGAACGCCAGCCAGTCTCTCAGATGGCAACGGTTCAGCCTTTTTTCCGAGCAATCGCCCTCCGGTAAATCAATTTTTAAATGACGTTCAAGCGCTTGAATCCATTGACCAAATACCTGAATATCCGGTTGCTCTGTCTGCTGGTATCCGAACAGGCCGGCAGGGAATGTAGAAGCATTGACGGGTAGTACGAAAACGCTACAGGCAGCGGCAAAAAGCAGGTAAAAAGGCAGATATGTTGGCCGAGTATCCAATTGTGTTTATTTGACCATTCTTTATAATGGGTAGTTGGCTAGAGAGTCACAAAAAGTTCATACAAGAATCAAAGTGACCTAAAACTAACCGGGGACGAACAATGATTCAAGTAAAAACAATGATAAAGCTCTGGGTCGGTGTCTTGCTGGGACTCGTGCTGCTCGCTGCGACGGCGACAGTGAGGTCTGCTGAGGAAAATCCGGAAAGCGAAGCGTTGTTCCAGAAAGGGATGGACGCACTGCAGGATGACAGGCTGAAGTCGGCGATTCGGGCCTTCAGCAAAATTCTCGATACAGAGCCTGAACTGGACCGCGCAAGGCTGGAACTGGCGCTGGCCTATTACCGTTCCATGCGCTATGAAAATGCCGAAAAACTGGCTCAGAGTGTACTGGATAATCCAACGACTCCAGCGGAAGTCCGGGTTACCGTTCTGGCCTTCCTGGCACAGCTCAGGCGGGATGCAGAGCAGTTTAAAAAGAAAAACAATTTCTCCTCGTATGCAACCGCCGGCATCATGCACGATTCCAATATCAACGTCGGACCGACTACCGCTGATATTCGTATCGGCGATACCCCCATATCACTGACGCAGGGGTCTCTGAAGAGAAGTGATAACGCCGGAATCTACAACATCGGCGTCGACCACCTGTATCAAACCGGGAAGCATGTCGAAGTGGGCGAAACCACCGGGATGCTGATGTGGCAGAGCAGCGCCAGCGTGTACTATCGGGATTACCACAAATTCAACGAATTTGATCTCGGGGTTGCCAGTCTCAGTACCGGTCCGGCGCTGTTGGTGTTGCGGCATTGGCGTGCTTCATTGCAAGTGAAAACGGATTTTCTCACCCTCAATAAAGAAGCGCTGGGCTGGTTCAGCTCCGTGAATCCTTCGGTAACGTGGCAGTTCAATAATGGCGAACTGAACTGGGATGCTATTTACACCCGGCGTTTTTACAACCGCAATGTTGACGATGGCCGTAAGGGTGACTACCTGGCGACAGGTATGACGCTCGGACGTTACTTTGATCAGCGCCGTGTTTCGGCGACGGCGGGTGGACGACTCATAAAATTCCTGGCGGATGACGATCAGTTTGGTTACACCGGCTTTCAGGTGAGTGCCGGCGTTAGCACCGTGACCTATCGCAATGGTTCCGCCTATGTGCGCCAACGGTTTGCTTATTTCGACTACGATGGCAAAGACACAATAGGTCTGAAGGCCAGGGAAGAAAAAGAGTACCGTAGTACCTTTGGTCTCAGCCACGAGTACAACGAGCCGGGCGACTTGCTGAAAGGGTGGGTGGCCAACCTGCTCTGGGAACGGACGCAGAACGATTCCAACATCGGTGGCTTGTACAGCTATACGCGCTACCAGGGAATGCTCTCGCTGTCGCGAAGTTTCTAAAGAAAGGGACACTGCTCACTTAATCACTTAAGGAAACTCTGATCAGTTCGTCATACCGGCGAAGGCTGGTATCCAAGAAGTAAATAGGGTCAGACAGAAAGAAAGGGACACTGCTCACTTAATCACTTAAAGTAAATAGGGTCAGACTCGAATTAATAGACGGGAGCTGATATGATGGCGCCATTCGGAAGAGGCTTATCCCGATGGCGCGTCTACCCCGTTACTTCGTTGAAGGACAACCCCAGCACCTGATCCAGCGCGGCAACAATCGAGAGCCGATCTTTGCCACTGACGCAGACTACTCGTTTTATCTTGATTGTTTGCAGGAAGCGGCGGAGCGCCATGGCTGTGCGATTCATGCTTATGTCCTGATGACTAACCATGTTCACCTGTTAGTGACACCGGAGACCGAGTACAGTCTCCCCAAAACCCTGCAATCGGTAGGGCGCCGCTATGTCCAGTACTTCAACTATGCTTACGACCGCACGGGGACCCTGTGGGAAGGGCGCTACAAGGCAACGCTTATCGATAGCGAGCGCTACCTGTTAACCTGCATGCGCTACATCGAACTTAATCCGGTACGAGCCGGTATGGTTCCCCATCCGGAGGACTATCCCTGGAGCAGTTACCGATACCATGCGCGGGGCGACGAGAATCCACTACTGACACCACATTCGCTTTACCGTCGTCTTGATCGCCAGACCGATGCCCGGCAGTCAACTTATCGTCAGCTGTTTCGGTCACAACTTGCCAAAGCGGATGTCGATGCCATCCGAGAGGCGACCAACAAGGCCTGGGTGTTGGGGAATGACCGTTTTCGTGAAAGGGTTGAAGCCTTGTCAGGACGCCGTGCTTCACAGCAGGCCCGAGGCCGGCCGCGTAATGATGTGAATGGTGGTTAATAATTCGAGTCTGACCCTTATTGTGCCCTTATTGTGCCATGCCTATAAAGGGTGCCGTGCTCAGCATAATCCTTGAAAATACTGAATTGTATTGTGGAATTTCAAGGAATATACTGCAGATATGCTCGAGCGCCCCGATGCCCTGTCACGAATACAAGCGCTGTTTCGCAGCCATCCCTGCGTCGCCATCCTGGGGCCCCGCCAATGCGGTAAAACCACGCTGGCTCGGATGATGGACGCGACAGAATCGAATTTCACCTTCTTCGATCTAGAATCTCCGCTGGATCTGCGCAAGCTTTCAGCTCCACAGCGCGCCCTTGAGGGGCTGCATGGCCTTGTGGTCATAGACGAAATTCAGCGCATGCCCGCCCTGTTTGAGATCCTTCGAGTACTGCTTGATCGACCCGATCAGCCGGCTCGGTTCCTGACGCTAGGCAGCGCATCACCGGACTTGATAAAGAGCGTGTCGGAGTCCTTGGCAGGGCGGGTAGGGTTTCTTGATCTTTCTGGCTTCGACTTGCGCGAGACCGGAACAGATGCCCAGAACATGCTGTGGACCCGGGGCGGTTTTCCGCGCTCGTTTCTAGCGCCCGATGACCCAGCCTCCTTCGACTGGCGCGAGGGATTCGTGCGCACTTTCCTGGAACGCGATATACCACAACTGGGCATCACCATACCCGCCGAGAACTTGCGCCGCTTCTGGACCATGATCGCTCACTACCATGGTCAAATATGGAATGCTGCAGAGTTTGCTCGTTCCCTGGGCGCTAACGAAGGCACCGCCCGGCGTTACCTGGACATTTTGTCCGGTGCGTACATGGTCAGGGTGCTGCCACCGTGGTTCGAAAACCTGTCGAAACGCCAGGTCAAGGCTCCGAAAATCTATGTCCGCGATACCGGCCTGCTGCACGCCTTGTTACACCTCGAATCCGCGCTTGATCTGGCTTCACACCCGAAGCTGGGGGCATCCTGGGAAGGATTCGCGATCGAACAGTTGCTGGCGGCATTCGAGGCACGCGAGGCTTATTTCTGGGCGACGCATGGCGGTGCCGAACTCGACCTGATGCTAATCATCCATGGCAAACGCTATGGCTTCGAATTCAAGGTTGGTGACGCACCGGGCACCTCCCGATCAATGCGCATTGCGTTGGCGGATCTGGGATTGGAACACCTGTGGATCGTATATCCGGGAAGCGACGGCTACGAACTGGATGACCGGATCTCAGTGTTGCCATTACGAGAGATTCCAGATCTGGCGCTGCGTGGTCTTGCATGAGAGCCGCACTTTGTTACTTCGTTGAAGGACAACCCCAGCACCTGATCCAACGCGGCAACAATCGAGAGCCGATCTTTGCCAGTGACGCAGACTACTCGTTTTATCTTGATTGTTTGCAGAAAGCGGCAGAGCGCCATGGCTGCGCGATTCATGCCTATGTCCACGAGCATCGACTACTGACACCACATTCGCTTTACCGTCGTCTTGATCGCCAGACCGATGCCCGGCAGTCAACTTATCGTCAGCTGTTTCGGTCACAACTTGCCAAAGCGGATGTCGATGCCATCCGAGAGGCGACCAACAAGGCCTGGGTGTTGGGGAATAACCGTTTTCGTGAGAGGGTTGAAGCATTGTCAGGGCGCCG
>CAJXFW010000040.1 GCA_913053655.1 uncultured Thiogranum sp.
CTCATGGCCGCCTCACTGACACCGATCAGCCCGAATTCCAGATTGTTGGAGCGCGCATACTGGAAGCCTTCAACCAGGCTGGCCACACCGGAGCTGTCGATATACTCCACCGCAGACATATCGACCATGACGTGCCTCTGTTTTTTCAGACAGTTCAGGATAACCTTGCGCGCGCCCGGCGATTTATTCAGGTCGACCTCACCACTCAGGCTTATGACTGAAAATCCCTGCTTGTCTTCTATCGGAAATGTCATGTCTGATCCTTATGCCTCCGTGTATTTCTTCATCTGAAACAGATTACCAATACCTTCCGGCGGATCTATAAATCCGCACTCATCCATCAAGCAGTCGATGAGATGCACACCCAGCCCGCCCGGACGTACATCATCAAGATCCCGTGAACAAACCGTGTCAACATCAACCCTGTGCGCATAATCACGCAGCTGGATAACCAGCGCGCCCTGCTCCTGAATAAGGGTTACATCGATTCTGCCATTCGTATCCATCTTGTAGGCATGCTGAATAATATTCGTACAGGCTTCATTGACAGCAAGCACCACAGCATCGGTTGCCTGTTCATCCAGCCCGACCATGTCAGCGGCGTCACGCACCACACAGCGCAATAATTTCAGGCGGCTTGTCCTGGAACAGAACGTCAGGGATACCAGTGGGGCATCACATTGCATTCGGCCGGGTTCCTTCAATAATCACCAGTGTCAGATCGTCGTCCACTACGCCCTCCGCATCCAGCACGGCATCAACAATAGCGCCGGGACGAGCTGCGAGCGGCAGGTGCGTATGCTCCCTGAACAAGCGTAGCAGACCTTCTTTCTCCAGGCGCTGGTCACCTACCCGGGCTTCAAGCAGTCCGTCTGTATACAGGTATAGACAACCGCTACCCAGCACAAAAGTTTCGTTTTCGAACTGGCTGTCCGGAACAATCCCCAGTGGCGGGGCTTCAGCGGGATACTCTCCAATCAAGGCGGCGGGTCCCATATGTAACGCCGGCAAATGTCCGGCACTGGACAGGACCACTTCGCCACTCTTCGGGTCAAACACACCGGCCACCATAGTGACAAACATACCATGGATGGACGTCTCGAAAATCTCGCGGTTGAGCATGCCCAGCAGTTTTCCGGGGTCATGAATTCCTTTACCGAGACACCGGAACAGGCTCGCTGATTTGGCCATCAGCAGGGCGGCATTCATACCTTTACCTGATACGTCCGCGAGGCAAAAGGCGATACGGCCATCGGTAAGTTGATAGTAGTCGTAGAAGTCACCGGAAACTGCCTTGGCAGACAGGTTAAGGCCGGCAACACTGGGAAGACTGGCTTCGCAGTGTGGCAGCAGGCTTTTTTGCACCTCGCGCGCCAGTTCCAGTTCGCGGTTCAGTTCATCGGCCAGCCGGTCGCGCTCGGCCAGCGTCTGTTCCAGCCGCCAGGTTAATTCCTGGTAACTCAGGTTTTCTTCCGCGAGCCGCAGGTTCGCCTCGCGTAACACCTCTTCAAAGGGCAACTGTTTACCCACCCGCATACCCATAGCAACAGCCGCTTCAGCAACGGATTCTGTGACTTTTTGCAGCAGACAGTCAGCCTGTTCCGAACTGGCCCCAAAGTGCTCCTTAAGTAAATCGCGCGAGCGTTGCACCGCAATGCGCTTGTTGTCACAGCGATACACTGCCGCCATCCAGTCCGCGCAGGCAGCAACCTTGCATAGCTGGATATCCTGTACATCGGTTTCCTGTGGTGGCCCATCGTGATGGTAGCCCATGGCCAGCGCCAGATCGGCCGGCAGATCCCAGCTGGTTGCCAGTGTAAGGCCGACCTCGTCGTGCGTGCATTGAAACAGCTCGATCTCCAGATCACGGCGCGATTCGGGCGCTGCCCTGGCCAGCAGATCCCAGTGTTCAACCTGATCCGGCTTCAGGTAAAGCATGACCAGTAAGCCGAAATCCTGTAGCAGGCCTGCGGTAAAGCATTCGTCGGCATCCAGATGAGCGAGTCCGGCAAGATGGCGGGCGCTGACCGCACGCCATAATGCGTCTTCCCAATAGACATCGATATCAAAACCGGGGATCGAATCCTTGCGTAGTGCATCGCGCATGGAAATACACAACACCATGTTGCGCAGCGCGCGATTGCCGAGGACAGTGACTGCGCGGGCGACGGATTTCACCTGGCTGACCAGCCCGAAGAAGGCCGAATTGGCCACACGTAGCAGTTCTGCGGTCAATACTGGATCGTTGGCAACGATTTGTGCCAGGTCGCGGCTGTCTATCCCGCGCCGGGAACATGCCTGGACAATGCGAATAGCATCCTTGGGTGGTGCCGGCAGATCTGACGGCCGAACCGTGTATTCTGCGACGGTTTCTTCCATAACCTGTTGATCGTACATCCTGAATGAGTTGATTTTTGCCCTGTACCGCTACAGTAACGGCAAAAACCGGCCTGGCTAGAGCCAAATTTCAGCTTATGATCAACAAATTACAGGTTTCCCAGGGAGGCTCTGATAAATTTGTTTTCCGTCATTCTGGCGTATGCCGGAATCCAGTGGTTTTAACGCGTTGGATACCGGCATTCGCCGGTATGACGAAATAATCAGAGTTCCCCTAGATCAGCGCCTGCAGAGTGACGGGGAACTGCTCGGCAGCTTCCTCAAAGGCGAAGAAGAGTTCGTCCTCCTTTAGCCCGATTTCTCCGAGCATGACCTGCGAAATCTGGATCTCGGCCTTGGGTGAGCCCATGAAATTGCCCTGCTCCGACTCGTTCACCAGATGATTGGCGAGGTACAGGATATGTGCCTCCTTGCGCGCCACATCAGCGTGTTGAGGGTCGTGGTGCCATTTTACCGCCTCGACCAGCTCTTCAGGTAACTGCCACTGATCCATCAGGTGTCCGGCAATACTCGCGTGGCTGAAGTGGAAACGTTCGAGCTCGGCCTGATACAGCACCTCCTCGTCACCTTCCGCCACCAGCAGAATATCGCGCATGGCATCGGGGCGCTGGTGGTACAGGATAATACTGCCAATATCGTGCATCAGCCCGGCAACAAAAAGCCGTTCCGGGTGCAGTACATTGGCACGCACCGCGATTCCCCGGGCCAGCAGGCCCGTATAGACGCTGTGCCTCCAGAAGGTCTCCATTGTTACCAGCTCATTGGGAATGGTGTTAAACGTCTTGACCGCAGATATAGACAATACCAGCTGATACAGCTCGGCATTGCCAATCACGGTAACCGCCCGGCTGATGGTGTCTATTTTACGACTGAAATTATAGAAGGAGCTGTTCGCCATGCGTAACAACCGGGTCGTCAGATTAGGGTCGACGCTGACCACCCCGGATATTTCCTTCGCTCCGCTCGACGGCGAATGGATCAACTCGAACAGGCGTAAACAGACATCGGGAGGCGATACCAGGCCTTCAACATCACCCAGCAGTTCTGCGATGGATTCCTGGCTGGATTCACCGGCCAGGGGCATATTTTGACGGGTCATAGACGTAAATATCCGGTTTCGTTGACCCATTTAACGACCCCGGCTAATGAAACTGGAGTAACGCCAAAGGTGCTTTTTGCAGACCTCATCACACAACCGGAAAACCGGCTGTGATATTTATATTCCCAGCCGTTAGAAAAGTATCAGCAACCTATGCCAGGGGACCGTCATGTCGGATAGTGTCAGGAAAAATATAGTCAATCTTGAAGCTTACGGACAGATGCGACGGGGTATTGGGAAAGGGGCCGGCACAAATGCGTTACGCACCACTCGCGATATGGCTTCTGCGAAGCTCACCCATCATATCGGCCGTATGATGGAAAAAATTGACGATGCCCTGTTTGCTCGCGCTGAAAAAGCCGAAAATAACATGATCCAGACCCAGTATTTCGATGCCATGCGCGAGCTGCGCATAATTCGCAAGGATATCGAAGAAGATTTCATCGGCGGCTTCGTCAACGGTTTCAACCAGGGCATACCGCGCCGGACCAGCGACAACGGAGGCCTCAACCTGAACTGGGACGATGACAATTCGGACCTGGGTCTGGTCGACAAAAAAGACCTGGAGGAAGACCTGGCCATATCCAATATGGTGGTCAAGATCCGCAATACCAGTAAGCAGGCGCTGTTCACTCTGGATAAACGCATGGGTTTCCTGATTAACGATGCGGACCTGGAACGCTGGCAAAATCCGCTGGGTCCGGAAGCCATCTGTGATGCTTTCCACGAGGCTGCACGACGCATTGAAACCGGCCTTGAAATCCGCCTGGTGGTCTTCAAGCTGTTCGACCAGCATGTTATCAGCCACCTCAGCGAACTCTACAAGGAAATCAACAGCCGGCTGGTCGCGATGGGCGTGCTGCCGGAAATCAAGACCGCTATAAAGAGAAATCCAAACCCGGCCATCGGCGCTCGATCGCCTGTGCCAGGTACTGTCCGGCCGGATGGCGAGATTCCGCAAGGGTACGAGACTGCCGGATACGGACATGCTCCTGCTCAATCGGTGGGAGGTGGCACAGCCGGCACCGGCGGCTACAGCTATGGTGGTGGCTACCCCCCGAGTGCCATGGCAGGACCGATCGGTGCGCTTACACTCCTGCAGCACGGCAGCGTTCAGGCAGACGAATCCGGTACCGGTGCCGAAACCTTTGTTGTCGACCCGGCCGATCTGAATTCTGGTCAGGTCAACATTCTGCATGGACTCAAAGACTCCCCACTGGCCCGCGGTCTGGGCAGCGGTGGCGACATGACTATAGATATAGTTGCCATGCTGTTCGACTACATACTGGATGACAAAAACATCCAGGACGGCATGCGCGCCCTGATAGGCCGCCTGCAGATACCTTTGCTCAAGGTTGCTTTGCTGGACAGGCAGTTCTTTACACGTAAATCCCACCCTGCCCGGCGTCTGCTTAACCGTCTTGCGACCACAGCGGTGGACTGGGATGAACAACACGGCAACAAGAATCCACTGTACCTGAAGATACAGTCCATCGTACAAACGGTACTCGACGAGTTCGAAGATGACATCAGTCTGTTCGAAACGCTGCTGAACGACCTGGAAGACTTCCTCGCTAAAGAAGAGGAACAGGCCAGGGTTCGTGCCGAGCGATCTGCAAAAGTCATGGAAGGGAAGGAGCGTCTGGACGTCGCAAAATCCACTACCCTGGAAGAAATTGAACCCCGCATCAACGATGAACAAAGCCTCGATTTCGTTCGCGACTTCGTGACCATGCACTGGAAAAACCTGTTATTCATCACCTGCGCCCGCCAGGGCAAGGACAGCCCGGCCTGGAAACAGACCATTGCCACCATGGACGACCTGATCTGGAGTGTAAAACCCAAATATACGCGTAAAGATCGGCAGAAGCTGGTCGCCATGCAACCGTCGTTGCTCACCCGCTTGCGCGAAGGGATGGAACGGCTTTCCATTTCGTCAACCGAGCGCGACGACTTTATTGCCAAACTTGTACATTCACACGGGCGCACCGCAGCCAACAGGACCGAGAGCGATGAAGCCGCCGACAAGGAAAGCACCATACAGAAAGCCGTGGCCAATACGGCCCCGGCGCAGGAATCTGAAAAACCGGCACCGAAAGTTGTCGACACTGTTAGCGAGCCCAAAGACAATTTCAGTACCAGGGCTCGCCTGCTGACAACCGGTTCGTGGGTGGAGTTCTGCGGGAGCGACGGCAAGAGGCGGCGCGCCAAGCTCAGCTGGATCAGCCCGATTACCAACACCTACCTGTTTACCGACCACAGCGGCCTGAAAGTGGGCAACTACAGTATCGACGAACTTGCCCTGCTACTGCGTTGTGCGCGCGCCCGGATTCTCGATTCAGCACCACTCATGGACCGCGCTGTCAGCACGGTATTGAAGGAATATCAGAAACACTGATTCATCAGAGTTACCCCTGAAGCTTTACATACAGCGACAGGATGCCCATCAACACTGGCTGATGCAGCAGATATATAAGCAGGCTGTACCGGCCACTGAGCGCCAGCCAGCGCACAATCCCCGACCCCCCCGCCGCTTGCCACTGTCGCGCCAGGCGTGCCAGGTAAGGTCCCGAGTACAGCCCCAGTAACACCACCCCGAACCAGGGTAGCAGCGGCACATAGTCCTCGGTCTGCGGTTTATGCGTCATCAGACCGATCCAGCGCCAGCCCGGCGTATCAAACCAGTGAAACTGGTAGCGGTTGGCCAACAGGATAATCGTGATCCCCAGCACGAGATTTACCCATCCGGCACGTACGAACAACAGGCCCAGTACACTGGCGAGCGCGATAAAGTGCAGGACACCGAAGAAAATAAAGCGTTCACCGAACATCCATCGGGTGGAAATAGTGATCAATACCGCACTTGCAATCAACAATGCCAGGCGCTTCATATAACGTCGGGTATCAAGTTTCCGTCCACTCGCCAGAACCAGACTGACGCCGACCAGCAGGAGAAACATGCTCAGAATAAATGTCCGTGCATGGAGCCAGAACGGATCCCGGTAGAAATTGAACTCCGCCAACGCGAAGTAGCTCAGGTCAAAACAGAAGTGATAGACCACCATCAGTACGATGGCAACTCCGCGTAGCGCGTCTACAACGATAAGGCGGCCCGCTAAAGCTGGCTTGTTAACCGTCATGGCCGGGTACTGTTCAGGCCCACAAAACTGCCATTGTTGTCTTCCGCCAGCTTGCGCATCAGTGCGGCAAAACGCACTGTGTTAATCGGGATACCGCCTTGCAGAAACATCACCGGGAAGCCAACGGCATGAATACGGACCCGGCGTTTACCTGATCGACCGGCACGGTTCAGCTTATCAACGGTGTCAACTACCGTCTGAATCGAACCGCGTGCGAAATCGTCACCAAATACATACAGGCTGATACGCTTATCGCTTGCGTAGAAGCGGCGAATCGCCGCTTCGATACCTTCTACGGGACTTGAATTCGAGAACGGTCGCCAACCCGCAAGCCGTTTTATGATGGCCTGGCGCCGTGCCGGCGTATCCTGTATCCAGCGCCCCCTGTACTGGGAAAACATGTAGTCACCCATATCATTCATCACCTGAATGCCCTTGACCTGTGGATATATTTTCAGCACTTCAGTCACTTTCTTCAGTACCATCGGCCAGGCATTCTGGTTCATTGATCCGGAAGTATCAATGATGAAGATAATATATTCACTGTCAACCGGTACGCCACCGATGCGCGCATCGGTGCGCCGGTAACCCTGTCCCAGCAGACGTTGCATCTCCTTTGAGAGACTCTGTTTTGCCGTGCGTAGCCGGCTCGCAATAATCCGCTGCGCCTCGCTGTCGTTGCGGGTGGCAGTATACTGACCTTGCAGTGAGGACATATCACCCCTGAGGCGCGCCAGTTTTTCGCGACGTTCGGAAAGCTGTTCCTGCTTCTCTCGCAGGTCACGATTGAGCACGCTGGTTTCGCCACGCAGGTCAAACAGCTCTTGCTCAAGCTTCTGCACCAGACCGCTGAGATCGACAGCCAGTTTCTCGATAACGCGCGGTTCGGAGACTTTTACAATAACCAGCAACAGAATGATCGCACCAAAACCACAGGACACAACGTCCAGAAAAGACAGGTTGAATATTTCTATGTCGCGCCGGCTGCGTCGTGTCACGGCCAATCCCTCGCCGGTGTCATGAAAGAACCATTGCTGTCAACGGCGAGCTTCCAGTAGGCCGCCGCGGCCCAGGCATCACCTTCCATCGGCATGAGTATGGTGTTGACCGGGATACCCGATGGCAGGCTGCGGTATGCCCTGTCGAAATATTCCAGACGCTGGTCGGGCGTTACGGTTGTCCGTTTTGGTTTGCCACGCCCCTGGGTCGGTAACCCGTCGGTTATCAGCAGGATATTATCCGCTTCGGGTGACAACTTCTTTACCACAGAGAAAGCCTGGTACAGGCTGGTGCCACCGCCCGGTACTTCCCTGTTCAATGCCTTGACCACTCCTTCCACGTCCCGGGGACTGCCGGCACTCAACCATTTGCCATCGCTTCCGGTCAGTGCTGCCCGGGCACTGGTATTGAACAGGTATACCTGGAAATCCGCGCTGGAAGGAAGGTTGCTGACCAGCCATTCAGCGGCCGCCAGTGTACGCTTCCACTTGGGCGCATTGCGCTTTTGCGCACGATCCATGTTACGCCGGCGAATCACGTTGACAATGGTTTTATCCAGCATGCTTGCAGATGCATCGACCAGAATCAGTATGCGCTTGCCGCCCATCTTCAGGCCTGTCAGGTACTGTCGATCACCTGCCCCGACGACCTGGTGTACCTTGTTACCCTGATCGTTACCCCTGGGTGCTTGTGAGCCCAGGCGCTTTTTCTCCTTATCCAGACTTTTCAGATCCGCGCCAAGCTGGTTGACGTGCGCCTTGTTTGCCAGGGTTTCCTTTTTCATCCTGGCTATCTCGATTTTCAACTCATCGACGTTCTGAATAATCTGCTCGGTTTCACCCTGCGTCAGCACCAGCGCCTCATCGGCAGCATCCAGGCTGTTACGCGCCGCCACACGTTGCTGCTCACCGACCAGCACCTCCTGCTCCAGCTTGATCACCTCGGCACGCAGGTCGGAGAAGATCTCGGTGCGCGCCTTCACAGTATCGTGATTCAGAATCAGGACCAGCAGCACAACAGCACCGAAGCCACAGAACATAATATCGAGAAAAGACAGGGAAAATGCGGTGACGGGTCGGCGTTTCATTGCGGTGTCTGCGAGTCAGAGCTTCAGGCGGCGCACCACCCACTGGTCTGTATAGCGTTCACTGTCGAGTACCAGCCGTTCCTGCATCAGCTGCAGCTGGTGAACAAAAAACATCAGCACGATGCTGATAACCAGTGCAATAAACGTGGAATTAAAAGCCACGCCGAGGCTTTCGGTTACGCCGGTGATATCACCCGTGACCGCGCGATTCGCCTGTCCAAGCGCATCGCCGATGCCGCGCACGGTGCCGATAAAGCCGACCGAGGGAATGGCCCAGGCGACGTAACGGATAATGGATAACTCGGACTCGAGGCGCTCACCTTCCGAATCGCAGACAGCGCGCGCAGAGGTCGAGGCATCCTGAACATTGTGCGTCGCGGCAAAGCGCTCAATCGCAGTCAACAGTGCGCGCGGCAGCAGTGACTCCCGCTCCAGGCCGGGCAGCGACTGCAAACGACTGACCAGGTCACGGGTATCCTCGATGCCGACGGGCATGTTTTCCGGCAAGCCCAGCAGGTCACGTTCCAGCAATTTCTGCTGAAGGTATACGGCGTGCCCCTTGTAAACCAGAATGGCCAGTGCCCACAACATCAAAATGAAGCAAGTCTCCTGTTCGTAGTCCTTGACCACGACATAGAACGACCGGCGCTGGACATAATCAGGATTGTCCTTCATCTCCTCCGCCTGCTGCTGTAGAAAAATGTCGGCCTGCGGGCGTATCAGGGTAACGTACACTGCGTGCACAAGGATAAAAGCAATCAGCAGCGCAAACAGCTGATAGATAAATTCGGCGGGAAAAGCTTTTTTCATAGCAGGGTACTCAGATATCAACCGGGAATGATACGGCACTGTCGGCCTTGATTTTCTCGGTAGGTGTGTAGTTTTTTACCGGCGCCGCCGGTGCCGGTGTCCGGCTCCGGCCGGAAGGCGTTTTTTCCTGGCGGCTTTGTGGTGTCACCTTGTCCGGAGTTTTTTGCTTTTCCGGCAGAGTGAGCGCATACAGATTCACTGCAGCCACAGTCAGAATAAAAAACACTGGCAAACGTCGCATTATTCATGCTCCTTCACAATTTTCAGGACTGGATCCCGGCCTGCGCCGGGATGACGGTGGTACCGGGATGACGGTGGTATCGGGCTTAAGTAAGCGTCTTTCTTCGCAGGCTCCATTACTCGGCATAGCGTGCAATACGAAAACCCAGGTCACTGCGTGGCTCGCGGCTGTAATCCCGGTAACTCAGGCGCAGCTCGGTGATATTGCCGTGGCGCCAGCTGGAACCACGCACCACGCGGTGCTCTCCCGACTCGGGGCCGGCGGGATCCCTGACCAGTCGTTCGCTGTCACCCGGGTAGACGGCATAATAATCATTGGTCCATTCTGCCACGTTACCACCCAGATCGTAGAATCCTGCCGGATTCGCGGTAAAACTGCCTACCGGGGCCGTACCCCGATAGCGATCGTCATAACCCGGCACCACGTCGGCAAGGGTATCGCTGATTTGCGCGTCGGCAAAATTACCCACCACGGTGGTCGGCGGGAAACTGCCCGACCAGGGATAACGTTGCGGAGTATTGCGGCCCATAAAGCGTGCGACGTAAGCCCACTCCGCTTCGGTAGGCAGGCGGTAACCGGTCGTCATGGGTCTGATAGTCTGCATCTTTCCACCCTGCTCCCGGTACGCTGCCGGCAGACCATCCTGCTTGCTCAACCAGTTGCAGTAACGGGCCGCGTCATCCCAGCGGATATTCACGACCGGTTGCGCAGCACCGTCAAGCGTTGCACCTTCCGCGTTCCCGGAACTGTGTGACGAACGGAAGCGGAGATACTGGCGGTTACTCACCTCTTTATCACCCATATAAAAAGGCCGCTCCAGCTGGACCAGACGACGGCTCTCGTTGGCTCGGCGTCCGGCCTCACGGCGGGAAGCCCCCATCTGGAAACTGGCACCGGCCGGTCGCACCAGGTACAGCAACTGACCACCGGTGGTCGTCAGCCTGGCCGGGGTTGCATCCGCCTTTGCCTGTGCCACCGTCTTGAGGCGTATATCCAGATTGCGGCTGACGCCTGCACGCGGCGTGACGGTTATGCGCTGGGTCACATAACCCGCCTTGCTGAATTCCAGGCGGTGCGGCCGCGTTGTCAGTCGCAGGCGGCGATTGGCTTTGCCGGTTGCCTTGCCATCCAGCACCAGCCTGGCATCCGCCGGTGATGAGGTAATAAACAGCGTACCGTACTCGGGTGGCAGGGTGACCGACAGTGCCTGTTCTTCGTTGGGACCGAGCGTTACCTCCTGCTCGGCATTACGATAGCCGGGCTTGCTCAGCTGAAGACGATGCGCCTGCTCGGAGGACAAGGTGAGTGTCGCCGGTGTAGCGCCGAGAAAATTGCCGTCCACGCTAATGGTGGCCGCTGTTGGCGTACTTTTCAGGACCAGCTGTCCGTCAGCCGGTGTCAGCTCAATGCTCTCCAGTTGCAACGCCGAGCCGGCGGTGACTTGCTGCTGTAACACGACTGGCTTGTAGGCCTGCCGTGACAAAACAATACTGTGCTCACCCTGCAACAGCTCGGTCTTCAGCGGGGTGAGTCCTATACTTTTTCCGTCTACACTCACCTCGGCACCCGCAGGCTGACTGCTTATCTGCACCTCGGCCCAGGCCGGTTGCAATACAAACAGCACCTGCTGCTGTTTTCCCAGTCCGGTGATATCGATCTGCTGTTCCTGCGCAAGATAGCGCTCTGTCTGTACGCGCAGGCGACGCATACCGCGCGCTATCTCTGCTATACCACTACTGTCGGTTGCCACCGGTTCGTCGTCCACGAACAGTTGGAAAACTGTATCGGGTTCAACGCGTACCGTAACGCGTCCAGGCAACGCCTGCATCTGAAAACTGTATTCCTGAAACCCGCCCATCGGAACATCCAGCGTCTGTTGCAGCGCCTGGTAGCCTTCCAGGGTAGCATTAACTGTATACTGCCCCGGCAAAGCCAGTAATCTGCCGCCCACGGGAACAGGGGGTGGAAAACCACTCAGGGACTGCGTCTCGGGTTCGGGTGTTATACGTACCACCAACGGCGTAGCCAGCAGGATAAATGTGGCCACGACCACCAGCAAAACAAACAACCCCGTAAAGATATGCAGCAGCTTGCGCCGGCTATTCACAGGCACAGGCGGGTCTGCGACTGGAACCGCGCTTTGCTTGCCGACCGGTGGCGGCGGCGGGCTCTTTGGCGGCACCAACTGCGGCGTGTTATCCGACGTATCTACGTTTATGAAGACCTGGTCACCTTTGACAGTCCAGTGCAGAACTGCATCGCCCAGCTGCAGCTGGTCACCGGATTTTAGCCAGACCGAGTCGCGTATACGCTCGTGGTTGTGGAACAGAGGCAGCGAAAATTCGTCCGGCTGCAGAAAGGCATGTCCGTCGCTAACCGCAATATGCGCCACCCGGACCCCGTCTTCGATACCAGCCAGCTCGACGTCATGGCGTGGCCCGCCGCCAACGGATAGCGGCATGTCCGTCTCATCAACACGCCGTTCACCGCGTGCGTCCCGGATGAAGTAAACGCGACTCATACCGGTTCCTGGCAACGAATATCAATGGGCGGCGGCGCCTGTCCCGGTAACACCGAAAACTGCTTGCGCACATCCCGGTAACCCGGCCGTGTTCCGACAGCGGTATAGCTCCCCGGTCGCAGCTCCAGCTGACGCTCGGTAAAACGCCCCAGGCGGGCGACACGATAGATGACCACCTCGGTCTCACCATCCGAGGTCAGCCGGATCTGTACAGGTGCCGTTGCAGCCGCCAGCAACTGTTTGAGTTGAGCGATCTTTTTTGCCAGACGCGGTTCACCGGCGGGCGCCTTGCCAAGCGCTGACAGCAACGCCCGGGCGTTCGTCACCGGCTCAGCCGAGTAGAGTCGCTGCGGATTATTCAGGTAGTGATCGAACTGCGCGTTAAGTTGTATCCGCGCTTCCGCCTGCGCCAGACCATCGCGTGCAAACCCGGCGTTGGCATCGATCTGCAACGCTTTTTTATACTGCACCGCGGCACCCCGCCAGTCCTCCTGCCTGACCATCGCCGCGGCATTGCGACGCAAGCGTGACAGCTTCGACTGCCGGCGCGCCTGCGCCAGTCGCTGACGCGCATCGCGCACGACCCCCTCACCCGGCTTCAGCAAAGCCGCTTCTTGCAGTGCCGCACCCGCATCATTCAGCCGGCCGTTATCCATCGCTGTAAGCACACGGCTCATGGCGGCACGGAACCTGGCGTCGGTCAGTCGCGCAGTAACCCGCTCCAGGCTGTCTTGCGCCGGCCGGTAGTCACCATCCAGCTGCAGCGCCTCGCCGTACGCGACAACGGCAGCATCCAGATCGCTATTACTTTCAGCGCTCGCACCGGCGGCCATAGTTTGCAGGACAGCAGTGCGCGCCTGCGCGCGCTCCAGACTATGGGCCGCGAGTTCGTCACCGGGCTTAACAGCCAGAGCCAGCTCAAGCTGAACCCGTGCACGCTCGGTATCGTTTGCCGCCAGTGCCGACTGCCCTGCTGCCAGCGCTTTGCTGAAAATCTGTTCCTGTTCACTGTCCAGCTGCTGCAATCCATCCAGTGCAGCGGCATAAACCACGGCGGCATCTGCAAAGCGCCGCTCGCCAAACATACGATCACCGGCAGCCACCTGTCCGGCCGCTTTGCTCCACGCCGGTTCTCCCCACACGGCCGCATTACCCAGCTCGAGTCGCGCCTGTATTTTCAGCACCTGCTGTAAAGTCTGTTCAGCCTTTGTACGCCCCTCCGCTGTAGGTATAGCAGCATCGGGCACCTGCGCGGCCGGCATTTCCTGCACACCACCGGTTGGCCCGGTCACCAGTCCCGGCAGCACCAGTGCAACCAGCAGGCTCAACAACACAACAATCGCCAGCGCCACCCAGATCCATCGGCGCGAGGGGGCATTCCGGGCAGCGGACAAGGCGACTCTCCCGGGCGGGCGTAGCGGCCGGGGTGTACCCGACCGATCATCAAGTGACATGCCGTTGCCTCAGTTTACAGTCTCCGGCAAACCGGTCTCGGTGGCGTAGATCTGCTTCAGCAGGGTACGCCATTCGGCGTATTGCTGCTCTGCGGAGCCGGTCAATTTGTGGGATTCGCCCTCCACTTCCACTACCAGCGGTTTTGATTCAGCGGAGAACGAGTCTCCAAGCTCCTTGATAGCATCGCGGTTAATCATGGTTTCCGAGTCTTTATCGAATCCGGACTTGATGGCATAGGCACCACCGACCAGCATGACATTACGCAGACTGCCGGTAGCGGCACGGGTACTGTTGCCACCCAGCACCTCGATAGCGATCGCGCCGACAATCGCGGCAGCACCGATCAGTTTTCTGTTCCTGGCGTCGCGTTCGATGGCGCGCAATGACTCCAGCTCCTCAAGACGCGCCTTGCGCCACTGTACATAGGGTCGCTGCATATTCCGGTAGAAGTTATCGAAATGCCCGTTCAGCGTATCGATCAGCAAAAAATCCCGTTCCCGGATGGCGCTCACCCGCCGCACCATCGGATCATCTTTTGCCGGCAGACGTACAATAGTGAACTGCCCGTCATCGCTGCGCTGCAGATAACCGCTGAAAGCATCCGGCGCCAGGTCGGTGGCGAAACGCAATCCTGCTATACGGCGAACCGTCTGGATATCATCCGCGGTCAGGGTGGCACGGGACGCTGCCAGGTCATTGGCAATAGCATTAAACAAGGGCTGAAAGACTTCCTTGCCGCTCGCTTCCGCATCCTGGTACGCCTGCAAGGAAACCTCGGCCGCGTAGGTATTGCTGAACCACTCCCTGCCGCTCGCATCCAGCGCGGTTATCTTCAGCTCCAGTCGTTCACCATCCGACGCCAGAATAACGCCCTGTACCAGGACCTCACCACCCTCGGTATCCCGGGGCACGACGCGGACTGCGCCCCAATAACCGGTTTTCTCCATGGTATTGTGTAACAGTACCGGCAGGTAGCGCGCCTCGGCCTTACGAATATCCATAGACAACCCTTTTGACTCGTCCTCATCCTTTTGCAGTTCCCCGGGATCAAACAACTCGATCCATACATCGAGTAGCTGGCTCTCAGAAATCTCGCCGACGGGTTTTTCCACCTGCACTCCGTTATCGACAGCGCGATGTGGACCGGTAGTACTGCACCCCCCCGGCAGGATGAAAGAAACAAGCAGCAAGTTGCGCCATAGCATACTCACGACTGGCGCCTCAACGGGTCCCCTGTTTGTATTTCCGATACTCTTCCCACAGTTTTTTCCTGAGCTCCGGATCCGCTTCTTTCTCGGCAGCCTCACGCAACTGACGAGCAACCACATCATCATTTTCGTCAACAGACTCTGTCGGCCGTTCCTTAACAGCCGTCTGTCGTCCCGAACTTTTCGCGTTCTCGCTCGTGGAAGGAGGAGCAGACAGCGCGCCATCCTGCTGTGATTCACCGGCACCGTTCGTATCACCGCTGCCGGCGAGACCCCCGCTACGCCCACCTTCAGCAGTAGAACCCGCTCCTCCCTGGCCGCCACCACCTCCGGTATTTTGTCTGGCCGCTTTCACCCGTTCCTGCTCGCGCAGCAGCTTTTCATCGAACGTACCCAAACCGGTACTGAGTTCAGCGTCCAGGGCAGCCGCGCGCTCGGCGTCGGTCTGTTCGGCCTGCTGATCGATAGCCGCAGGACCGGCACTTGAAAACGGCTGCTGCGGACACTCCAGATCTGCCGGGATGGCTATCTCTACTGCCGCCAGCGCCACACAATCCCGGACCACGCGCTGACGCAGACGGTCCACATAGGTGGCATAGTCCCGGCTTTCCGCTGCCCCCATGTTCCCTCGGCCCTGATGCCGCTGGAAATCCTGCTCAGCGGACCGCAAGGATTCACTGTCAACCCGCAACCGGTCCAGCAACAGCGCCTCCTGCCCGGCCCCGGCAGGGCAGGTAAACAGCAGGATCATGGCTATTATTACGGGTTTAAACATGCACAAACCGGATTCCCATACCTGTAACAGACACCGGAGCAACGCCCGGGTTTCGCCGCACATGATAACGCAGCCGGGCAGGTACCGAGAATCGCCACTCAGGCCTGTGAATTCAGAGCCTCGGCGTGCCAGGCCAGGTGTTCGCCGATGAAGCTGGCGATGAAGTGATAGCTGTGGTCGTAGCCTGCCTGAAGGCGTAGCGTGAGGGGTAATCCTGCCGCTTCGCAGGCCGCCTGCAGGTTCTGTGGAAACAGGTGGTCGGCGAGAAATTCATCGGCAGTACCCTGGTCGACCAGCATGGGCGGAGCTTTGGCGCCGCCCTGTACCAGACAGGTAGCATCCCAGGCCTCCCAGTCCAACCGATTGTCACCCAGATAGGCGCTAAAACAGCCTTCACCCCAGCTGCTCTGTAACGGGTTACAGATCGGCGAAAAAGCCGAAACCGAGCGAAATACGCCGGGATTTTTTAACGCACAGAGCAACGCACCATGCCCCCCCATGGAGTGTCCGGCGACAGACTTCAGACCCGGCATCACCGGCAAATCGGCCTCGACCAGGGCGGGCAGTTCCTGCACAACGTAGTCATACATATGGTAGTGCTTTGACCAGGGTTGCCGCGTCGCATTGATGTAGAAACCGGCGCCCTGGCCCAGATCGTAGCGATCAGTTGCATCGGGCACGTCTGTGCCACGTGGACTGGTATCGGGAATAACCAATGCCAGACCGAGTTCAGCTGCGTAGCGCTGGGCACCGGCCTTGACGCGAAAGTTGTCATCCGTGCAGGTGAGACCGGATAACCAGTACAGCGCCGGCACCTTGCGGCTTTCCGCCTGGGGCGGCAGATAGACCGAGAAAGTCATACGACAGTGACAACTCTCCGAGTCATGCTGGTAGCGGTTCAGGTAGCCACCGGATGCCTTGATGCTTTCTATTTTTCTCACCAACCACTCCCGGAGTTAAATTCGGGTCATTGCGAGCGCAGCGCGGCAATCTCCAACGGTTTGGCGCCAGACCGAAAAGATTGCCGCGCTGCGCTCGCAATGACCACACTCGGGAATATAAAGCGGGATGACGTGGTCACCCGGTTTCAGGTCTTTTACACCAGGACCGCATTCAACCACTTCGCAACCACCTTCGTGACCGAGAACGCACGGGAAAGCTCCTTCCGGATCTTCGCCCGACAGGGTAAATGCATCGGTATGGCAGACGCCGCTGGCGATTACCTTCAATAGCACCTCGCCTTCCCGCGGACCCTCAACATCGATTTCTTCGATAGACAGAGGTTGTTTGGGCGCCCAGGCGACAGCGGCTCGTGCTTTCATGCGAATTCCTCGCGATCAGTCGTTATTTTTCGGGAGCGCCTACACTAACGGAATTACACCGGCACCTCAATTTCAATGACGAGGATCAAGTCACAAGCACCCTTTGCCTGCTATTCTTTTGAGTATAAGATTCAGGTCTGCGGGAAGGGAGAGGCAAGCATGAATTCAATCACCAACATCACTGTCAGCGATATCATGCAATGCGAAGTGCTTACAGTGCAAAGTGACTGGCCACTCGACCAGTGTTTGTCACCCGGCAAGGCTGCATCGCGGGCATTGTGACCGCGCTGGACATTCTCGCCTCGATACGAGAGCAATCGGAATAAACACCGAAAATCAGCCTGACCCGGCGTCAATTCAGTTCTGAGTCTTTCCAGTATTTGGTGCCTTTGACCGTAGCCTGTAAAGCCAGCCCGCTTTCTGTTAATTGATAAATGGTGACACCATCGGCAAGAATTTCACCGCCGACCGCACCGCCTTTTTCACCCACTTTTGCCGCAGCGTCAGCGTGAGCACCGACTTCCCAGCCATTGGTGATAAAATTCTGCATCACCTTCGCGTTATGAAAAATGAATACAGCGCGGAAATCCTTGACGCCCAGACCAAAACCAATACCTACTTCCCCCATTTTCATGAAAGTATTCTTGCCGGTTGCATTATTTTTAACAACGCCTTCACCGCCGCTGAAACTGGCAAGGATGATATTAATATTGGCGTTGCTGAAAACAGCGTAGCCGGGGGCTTTTGCAATCTTCGACCTGGCCCCGGGATATACCTTGTACAGTTCCGAAAGAACCTCTTGCTTCATGTTCAGGATAGCCTTGCGCTTTTGATTCTCGGTCATGGTCCCGGTTGTCGTACAACCATATAAGACCAACACCATAAACAGGGCCAGAAAGCCAGTGATCCTTCTCTTCATTTCGCGTCTCCAATTCATCAAATCTGGTATCGACCCAAAGAAGCAGCGCTTTAGCAGGAGCACCGTTCCCGGCGTATACGCAAATTATTGATTTGGCGGAGAGGGAAGGATTTGAATATTTTGCGCATAACATACTGTTATTAACTCGTTTTTCCTGTAATCACTCACACAGCATTACCCTTCACAATAAAAACAGGCCAGCATCCCAGGGTGTTGCTTCCTGGTGCCGACAGATGACGGTACAGGCACGCTGGTGGACAGGAAGTGAATACTTATGGAACCGATCGGGATGGCACAGAAACGGCGAACGGATCTGACCCATTGAATGCACAATCGGTTCCACAACTCAGCGCAAACGGTGACATCAGCCTGGACGGCAATGTGAATGCTGCTGACATACTGATCGCACAGCGTATTGTGGTTGCGATGAAGGCACTTGAGCGTTTCACCGGCAAAGCTCTGTACGTCTGCTGCAGCGGGGACCAATGCAAGGTGGAACCATAATGCAATCGTTTCAGACTGTATGATATGCTGAGACTGCCTGGTGCTGGCCTCAGGACGTGAGTGTAGTTCCAGACTTTATTGACTATTTCAGATGCATTCATATTTCTCAGACCGATTTTACCGGGCCAAAGGCCTCAACGAATTTTAGTACTTCCTCAGTCACTATAATCAGTTCTTCAAGTAACTGTGGCGTGATTTCCAAATGACCTTCATATTCAGCCAGATTACGTTGCTTGTGACATTTATCGAGTACACGCCATTTCGCATTCCCCAACCCCACCGTATGCTGCAAACACTGGAATACCAAATAGCGGTTGTCAGAACGGTACCCATGCCAGCGCATTGCAGCCAAAGCCAACGCATGCGCCGCACCATAGGCCAAAGCAAACTGACTATCCTCCGACAGGTTTTCAAGCCGGGAATCCTGTAATCGGCGTTTTGCGGAATTGAGCATACCGTCAAACTCATTCTGATCAGGTGGCTCAGCTTTTAATTGTTTAATTTTTACTAAATTGTCTAATTTCTCTAATGTCATCTTCGCTTCCTTTCACCCAGAGTTTTGGCTGTTCCATCAGCCGGGTTAAAAATGAATTCTTCTGCTCCAACTTGTTTCTGATCTGTTCCGCCGTATAAATCGATGGATTAATCGGTCTGCCAAGCGATTTCTCGGCATCGGCAAGTACTGTCATCAAATCCGCATACGCTAAAGAATCTGTTATCACCAATAAATCGATATCACTACTCGCGGTGTCCTCCCCCCTGGCGATTGACCCATAAATAAAGGCCAGGTCTATCTGCTCAAACACTGGCGCCAGTTCAGCGTGGATCACATCCACAAGTCCAAACGTCTTTCTGACAATCGCCACCAACTCCTGATGAACCGGATTCTCGGAGTTTGCCCTGTAATGGTGCTGATTACCCGTCCGGGTGACGACCAGCAAACCGGCTGATACCAGTCGCTCCAGCTCACGACGAACGGTGCCGCGCCCCATATCAGCCAGGCGCACGATCTCGTTGGT
>CAJXFW010000041.1 GCA_913053655.1 uncultured Thiogranum sp.
CTGTACAAGGGCTTTAAGGGCCAAAACGTACTAAAAGGCGTCAATCTGGAGGTTAAACCGGGCGAATACTTCGGCCTGGTGGGGATGAATGGCGCCGGAAAAACCACGCTGATCAAATCACTGCTGGATTTTTGTCAGATAGACCAGGGCGAAATCCGGATTTTTGACACCTCGCACCGGCAAACGCAGGCGCGAAAACGGCTGGCCTTCCTCCCCGAGCGGTTTACTCCCCCTTATTATCTGACCGGTCGTGAGTTCCTGCGCTACATGGCGCAATTACAGAGTGTGTCCTATGCGCGCAGCGAGGTGGAGCGTGTATTCCATTATCTCGATCTGGATCTGGGCGCCCTGTCGCGGCCGGTACGCACCTATTCCAAGGGCATGGCGCAGAAACTGGGCCTGGCCACCTGTTTCCTGAGCCGTCGCGATTTGCTGGTACTGGATGAACCCATGAGCGGGCTGGACCCCAAGGCACGCGCGCTGTTCAAGGACTACCTGCTGGAAGCCAAACAGAGCGGACAGACGCTGTTTTTTACCACGCACCTGCTGAATGACGTCGAATCCCTGTGCGACCGGCTGGCCATCCTGCACCAGGGTGAGGTGCGCTTTATCGGCAGCCCGCAGGACTGCTGCCGGAGTTTCGCGGCGGATAACCTTGAACGTGCCTACCTTAAGGCCATCGCTACTGATCCTTCACCACTGGAGAGCGTGGCCTAGATCGCATGCATCAGCAGATAAACCTCTATCACCCGCTATTCAGGAAACAGGTCAAAGTGTTTTCGGCCGCCACACTTGCGCAGATCACCGGCGCAGTGCTGACCCTGCTGGCGATCATCCTCGTGCACGCGCGCTGGTCACTGGCCGGTATGGAAAGCTCCGCCACAGTCCTGCAACAACAGCTGAATAGTCTGCAGGGCCGGCTGGAGGCACTGGAAGCCGATTACCAGACGCCGGATACGCAGGCTCTTGATACCGAAATCGAACGGCTGCGCGCCGATGTCAATCAGCGCAACTCTCTGCTGACACAGTTTGACCCGCAGATAATCCGGCGTCACTCCGGATTTGCCCAACAGTTCAGTGTGCTGGTAGAACAGCGTATGCCCGGTCTGTGGCTGGAAGGCGTAAAGGTCAATGACCAGGGACAGGTTGAACTGCGTGGTACAACGCTGGACGCCAAACTGGTTCCTGTCTATGTTCAAAAGCTTGCCAGGCACACGGACTTGTCCGCATCCTCTTTTGAAACCCTGTCCATGACCCGACCCGACCCGGACAAACCACAGCTCCGGTTTGTATTGCGCAACCACAGAGAGGCGGGCGCGTGGCACTAACGCTGACAGCACAGCTCCAGCACTGGGTGGATCGAATCGATGCGCTGGAAATACGTGAACGCATCCTGTTACTGACCGCGACCGTTATAGTGGTATACCTGCTGGTGGATGCGTTTGGCTTGCAACCCATACTCAAGGCCCAGCAAGCTTCCAGCCGGCGTATATCCGAACTCGAGACAAAACTGGACGCCACGCGCCGACAGGCCGGCCTGTTCAATGACAAGTCGGAACGCGACCCGCTGGCCGAACGCCGGCAAAAGCGTGGCGCGCTCGTTGCACAGCTGAGCGTGCTCGATGAAAGGATCGTTAGCCGGCTGGGGGCACTGATAGAACCGGCACAGGCCGCCGACATGCTCGAACAGGTGCTCGCCGACCACCATGGGCTGAAACTGAAATCGCTGAGAGCCGGCACTAAACCACTGGCCGGCCTGGCTGCCGGTGATCAAGATGGCGACAACGGCCTGGGTCGTTATCAAATTGAAATGGTTGTTGAAGGCGGGTATTCGGACCTGTTGCGTTATCTGCAGGAACTGGAGGCCATGCCCTGGAAATTCTTCTGGCAGGAGGTGGATTTCCAGACTACAGACTATCCGCGCGCGGAGACACGCCTGCTGCTCTATACCCTCGTAGCGCTGAATGGATAAGATCATGGCCGCTACCATGCCCATAAAACGCGTTCGCATCGGCGACCTGCTGGTCGAACATAAAATGATTTCCGAAGCACAGTTACAGGACGCGCTGGCGGAACAGAAAAAAAGCGGTCGCAAACTCGGGCGTGTACTGGTCGAGCACGGTTTCGTCGATGAAAACAAACTGCTGGCGCTGCTCTCCGAACAACTCGATATTCCCTACGTTGACCTGTCGCGCTTCGAGCTGGACCCCGAGCTGATCGGTCGCCTGCCGGAAACCTACGCTCGTCGCTACCGCTCACTGGTGCTCAGGGAAACACCGACCGGCCTGTTGGTCGGTATGGGCGACCCCACCGATATCTTCGCCTTCGATGAACTGGTACGCATCCTGAAAACTCCGGTACAGATCGCCTGTGTCAAGGAAAGCGATCTGTTGCACAACATCGACCGGCTTTACCAGCACGCCGACCAGCTGCGCAACCTGGCCAGCGAAGTCGGCCAGGACATGGCCGAAAATGCCTTCGACCTGCGTGGCCTGCCCGCCGACAGCCAGAGCGATGCACCGGTGGTGCGTCTGATACAAACCGTATTTGAGGACGCAGTGCGCGCGCAAGCCTCGGATATTCATATCGAACCTGACGAAGACGTACTGCGCATCAGGTGCCGTATCGATGGCGTGCTGCACGAAACCATCATGGACGACACGCGTATTGCGCCGGCGATGGTATCGCGTCTGAAATTAATGGCCGAAGCGGACATTTCGGAAAAACGCCTGCCACAGGACGGGCGTTTCTCGCTACGCGTGATGGACAAGCGTATCGACGTACGGCTCACAACCGCCCCTACACAGACCGGTGAGACGGTCGTCATGCGCCTGCTCGATCATGGCTCGGCAGTACGCAGGCTGGATCAGCTCGGTATGCCGGATGATATTCTGCACCGGGTGCGAAACATCGTACACCGGCCACACGGACTGATGCTGGTAACCGGCCCCACAGGCAGCGGAAAAACAACGACGCTCTACGCAGCGCTCAGCGAACTGAACACGCCACAGAAGAAAATTATCACTGTCGAAGATCCGGTTGAATACCGGCTGGCACGCATAAACCAGGTGCAGGTCAATAATAAAATAGACCTGGGTTTCGCACGTGTGCTGCGGTCTGTACTGCGACTTGACCCGGATATCATTCTGGTTGGTGAAATGCGCGACCGGGAAACGGGTGAAATCGGTTTGCGCGCCGCACTGACCGGACATCTTGTGCTTTCCACGCTGCATACCAACGATGCTGTGAGTACTGCCATGCGCCTGATTGATATGGGCCTGGAGCCGTACCTGGTAGCCGCGTCAACCCAGGCCATACTTGCACAGCGCCTGATACGCAAACTTTGCACCAGTTGCCGCACTGCGCGGGAACCTGATGCCAGCGAGCAGGCCTGGATCCGGAGCACGGAAGGAGAAAGTACCTCGCTGGAAGGCTTCCGGGAAGGCAGCGGCTGTAACCAGTGTAGCCACACCGGTTATCACGGTCGTATCGGTGTGTATGAACTGCTGGAAATGGATCACACGCTGGTGGATGCCTTGCGCCGCAATGATGTTTCAGGTTTTGAGCGCGCCGCACGCAACCAGACCGGCTACCATCCGCTGATCGGGAATGCTCTGGCCTATGCCCGACAGGGTATCACCAGCCTGTCCGAAGCCATGCGCCTCAGCAGCACGGTGGACTAGGCACATGCCCAGCTTTCAATACAAGGCGCGTGGTCAGCGTGGCGATGCCGTTGAAGGTGTAATAGAGGCGGTCAGCACGGACCTCGCGGCAACACGACTGATCGAAGCGGGCCTTATACCTGTCGATATCAAAGCGGTAGAAGAAAAGATCGGTATGAGTACTGATCTTGCCTGTATTTTTCCTCCCGGAGTAACCCTGATGGACAGGGTTCAGTTCAGCCGTCAGATGCACAGCCTGTTGAAAGCCGGCGTCCCGATTCTGGCTGCTCTGAGCGGCCTGGCCGGCAATGTACATAACCGGACTCTGGCAAAAACGCTGACCGGGGTCATCGAAAATCTGGAAGCAGGGCGCGATCTCTCCAGCGCCTTGTCCCAGTACCCGGACGTATTTTCCGTTTTCTACGTCAGCCTGGTGCGTGTTGGTGAAACCAGCGGTCGGCTGGAAGAGGTGTTTCAACAGCTTGCAGCCTATCTGGATCGTGAAAAGAAAACGCGTGAGCAGATCAAATCCGCCATGCGTTATCCCGGCGTGGTCATGGGTGCCATCCTGATTGCAATCGTGGTCATTAATATCTTCGTGGTACCCGCATTCTCCGCCATGTTCGCCCGCTATGGCGCCGAGTTACCGTTGCCGACACAAATTCTGATCGGCATGTCCAGCCTCACCGTCAATCACTGGCAGGAACTGCTGGCCGCTGGTGTGATATTGGTCGGCGGCATTCGCATGTACGTCCGGGGTGGCCCCGGTCGCTACCAATGGCACAAACTCAGGCTGCGTCTTCCCGTGATTGGCAAGGTGCTCTACCAGGCAACCCTGGCACGATTCGCGCGCCTGTTTGCACTGGTGCAGCGTTCCGATATCCCTATTGTCACTGGCCTGACCGTCGTTGCCCACGCGCTGGATAACGATTTTATAGAGGAGCGTGTACTGGCCATGCGCGATGGCATCGAACGCGGCGACTCGCTGAGTAACACCGCCGCCGCTACCGGCATCTTCGACCACCTTGTGCTACAGATGCTACAGGTCGGGGAGGAATCGGGCAGCACCGACGAACTGTTGCAGGAAATTGCTGATTATTACGATGATGAGGTTGAATACTCGATCGAAAGACTTGGTTCGGCGATCGAACCTGTCCTGACCGTGGTGCTGGCGGCATTCGTATTTTTGCTGGCAGCCGGTATTTTTCTGCCCATGTGGGACCTGGCGAAGGTCGCGCTGCACCGGGGTTAAATTCCTCGTTTTGTGACGCAATTCACAAAAATACTTCGATACTTGTTTCGTTGAAGCGTAGGCCCGCCCAAAACTCCCCATAGGCCTGAAAACTGCCTGCCTGTCTTAAAGATATGCGGGACACCTGACGATATAGAGGAAAATACGCGGGTCATCAAACCGTTTTCAGGAGATCGCATAGATGCAGAAGCAAACAGGCTTTACCTTAATCGAATTAGTCGCCGTGCTGGTAATACTGGGCATGTTGGGCGCCATGGCGGTACCGCGTTTTGCCAGTGTTCAAAACGAAGCGCTGGGCGCCGCACTGGATGGCTCCAGCAACGCCGTAAAATCGGCCCACTCTATTGCAATTGCAAGACTCAGGCGGCTGCCGACGGTTACCGAGCTGGTGCAGGATGTCGGTGGCAACGCCGATGCCGCAGTTTCCACCCACCGGGATGGTATCCAGATCAGCATCAATGGTGAAAACTATCTCGTACCCACCTTTACGGATTCGACCTGCACATCACCAACCAGCACAAGCAGCCCCACCGTTGCCTGTGTCGGCAGCGCCTCTCCTACCCCTATCTAGGAAAACGCTGATTAATTCGTCATACCAGCGTATGCCGGTATCCAATGCATTGAGCCACTGGATTCCGGCATACGCCGGAATGACGAGAAACGAATTAATCAGAGCTTCCTTAGGTCGGGAGAGCAGCAAGTGTAAACCCAGTTGTCCCGTAACACGCTCTGGCGGCTTTACGCTGATCGAGCTGGTAGCGGTTTTGGTTATTATGGCGGCGCTGGGCACAATGGCCATGCCACGCTTTGCGCTCAATGATGCCACAGTACCTGCTCAGGCCGACCAGCTGGGTCGCGCCATACGGCATGCACAGGCGATGGCGATGAGCCAGGGCCGGGCACTGACACTGGATATCCAGTCTGCCACCCGATACGCCATTACCGATGGCGCCAGTGCCACGCCACTGCCGGGCACCAGTAGCGAAGGGCAACGGTATACACTCATCAACGGCGTTACCCTGAGCGGTGCCGACCTTGAATTCGACAGCCTCGGGCGCCCGCTGAATGGCACCACTCTTGCCGATGTAACCCAGGCCTGGACGCTTACGGGTACGGGCGGCAATACGGCGGGTGTAAGCGTACAACCGGTCACAGGCTTTGTGTCGGTAACGCCATGAACAGGCGACAAAAGGGGTTCACGCTCATTGAGATGGTGCTGGTTATTATCATCATAGCAGTGGCGTCGGTGCCCTTGTTCAGCCTGTTTTCGCAAGCCTCGCTCAGCCTGATGAACAATGAAGATATTCAGACAGCGACACAGCTGGCACAGGAACGCGCCGAGCGGATACTGGCGCTGCACCGCAAGCAGGGATTCAACGCCGTACCCGACATTGCTCCCGGCAACATCACTGAAAACCTGACCGGCAATTTTACCGGTTTTACCCGCACCACCGACATCACTCAACCGGTTATACCACCCGCAGGCTGCCCGCCCGGCGCACTCTGTAACCAGGTCGTGGTCAGCGTCAATCGGGACGGGACAGCGTTAGCGCAGGTATCCCTGTTGCTGGTGAATTACTAATGGCTACGCTGAAACAAAATGGTTTCACCCTGGTGGAAATGATCGCTACCCTGACCATGCTGGCAATCCTGGCCGCGGTCGCCGCCCCCTATCCGGGTAACGGTGTACGCGCCTACAACGATACCGCCTCTGCCATTCATACGCTGGGGAAACTGCGCAACAGCAGCGAACGCCTGGTACGCGAAATACGCGAAATACACAATACCGGTGCCTATGAAATCTTTACGCCGATCATCTCGCCCAACAGCACACTGAGCTTCCGCAAGACGGATACGGAAATAGTCACCATTGATACCGCCGCATCACGCCTGACGCTGGCCTATGATTCCATCAACTCGGGTGCTGCCTACACATTAAGCGATGAACTCGGCAGCCTCAGCTTTAACTATTGGCAGGCCGATGGTGTTAGCGTTGCCAATAACACGCTGGACGTAGCTTTTATAGAGTTCGAGCTGGTGTTGAATCATGCCGGCAACAACTATGCGCAGCGGTCGTGTGTCGCACTCAGGAATCGTCAATGACCCGGCATTTCCATAAACAGCGTGGTGTAGTCACCCTCATCGGCGCACTGTTCATCATTGTCACGCTGGCACTGATGATCCAGGTGCTACACCGTATGGCGGGCTCTGACATCCTCGATACGATGATGCAGAGCGATTCCGTGGAAGCGCTGTTCGTGGCCGAAACCGGTATTGAGCACGCTTCGTTTCTGTACGCCAACGGCATCGGCTGCCGTGGCCTGAACGGCGTATCCGACCGTGCAGGGCGCGGCGGCTTTAGTATTACCAACGCTTTCCTGACAGGCACCGATTGCCGCATCCGCGTACACGGAACGGTCAGCTCAACGGTTACCACACAGGCAAATCGGACCGTGGATGCCGATCTGCGCCTGGCGGCCGGCAACAGCGCCGTCACCCTGATCCGCTGGCAGGAAATCATCGCCAATTGACACACCGGATTAAATGCCGGACTCTTTGCGCAGTGCGGGTAAAAAGGATAGCGGGTGTTTTCATTCAGGAAAAAAAGTCGTAGCGATGTATTAAGCGCATTAATTTTCTCGGCTGCCGGTACAGCCTCGGCCACTATACGGCAGGGAAAATCCGGCAAGCCGGTACTTGAGCAGTGCAGCTTCTCTCCGCGGGTTCCGGGACAGGACCCGGAGGCAAACCTCAAAAAATTTGTATCTGAACAGGGTCTGGCTAAAACCGGTTGCACTACACTGCTGGCACTGGACGACTATCAGCTGCTGATGGTGGAGGCGCCGAAGGTACCGCCGTCGGAACTGAAGGCAGCCATTCGCTGGCTCATTCGCGACCTGATCGATTTCCACATCGACGACGCGGTGCTGGATGTTTTTGATGTACCGCCCAGCGGTGCGCGCGCCGTACAGGAACATTTGTACGTGGTGGTATCCCGCTCTGCGCTTGTCCGGAAACGGATTGAGGTACTGGAACATGCCGGTGCCGCACTGGAAACTGTCGATATACCTGAGCTGGCGTTGCGCAATATCGCCGCCCGGCTCGACCGGGATACAAACGGGCAGGCCATGCTGTACTTCGGAGCAGACCATGGCCTGATTACTCTGACACGGGATGCCACCCTGTATCTCGCACGCAGCATGGACATCGGCTACCGGCAACTACAGGATACTCCTGAACTGGTCGACCGGCTGGCACTGGAACTGCAACGGTCCATGGACTATTACGACCGCCACTTCCAACAAGCACCGATAGCGTCCATCACGCTATGCCCGGTGCCGGGTCCCGAGCTTCAAATAGCGAAGCAACTCGAGCAACAGACAGGGATTCCCGTACATAAGCTTAAGGCAGAGGATATTGTAGAGGTACACGAATCAATAGACGATATTCAGCTCGCACATTGTCTACTGGTGATTGGCGCAGCACTGCGCACCGATCCGGCGCAGTTGTAGAGAAGCAGGCCGGCCCGAATAAAACTTGCTTAAACCGAAATAGCCTCCGTCATCCCGGCGCAGGCCGGGATCCAGGCTGCTTAATCAAGCATTATGGATTCCGGTATTCACCGGAATGACGGGAATACAAGCATTCGGGGCTTAACTTAGTGCCATTCACCCCATTGCCCTATTTTTGTATTTCCAGGTCTTTTATTTTCCTTGTCAGGGTATTCCTCCCCCAACCCAGCAATCGCGCCGCATCCTGACGACGCCCCCCGGTTCGGGCCAGCGCCACTTCAATCATAATACGTTCGAACGCAGGTAAGGCTTCATTTAATAATCCTTCTTCTCCATCAGCAAACTTTTTATCAACCCAGGTCTTTAGCGCCGCCTCCCAACCATCTCCTGTCGGGCCGCTGCTTTGCGCTTGCCGTAATTCACCGGGCAGGTCGTCGATGCGGATATCCTGTCCGGATGCCATCACCGTAAGCCAGCGGCAAAGATTTTCCAGCTGTCGGACATTGCCCGGCCAGTCCCGCTGCTTCAGGTAGGCCGCTGTCTCCACCAGCAAGTGCTTGCTGTCGACATTCAGTTCCTGTGCGGCCTGTTGCAGAAAATGTTGCATCAACAGCTCGATATCTTCGCGCCGCTCGCGTAGTGACGGCAGGTGTACACGAATGACGTTAAGGCGGTGAAACAGGTCTTCGCGAAAACTGCCATCCTTTACGCTTTGCTCAAGATCCTGATGGGTTGCTGCGATGATACGCACGTTGACCCTGACCGGGACGCGGCCGCCAACGCGATAAAACTCGCCATCTGAAAGAACCCGTAACAACCGCGTCTGCATTTCCGCGGGCATGTCACCGATTTCATCGAGGAACAGGGTGCCACCGTCAGACTGTTCGAAACGACCGACGCGCTGGGTCTGTGCTCCCGTAAACGCACCTCGTTCGTGACCGAATAATTCGGACTCGAGTAAATCGCGCGGGATGGCCGCCATGTTCAGCGCTACAAAGGGTTTGTCCGCCCGCGGGCTGTGTCTGTGCAGTGCACACGCTACCAGCTCTTTACCGGTTCCTGACTCGCCGTTTATCAAAACAGTTATATTAGATCGCGACAGGCGCCCGATGGCACGAAACACTTCCTGCATAGCCGGCGCTTCACCGATGATCTCCGGAACTTCGCTGCTGGAAACCGGCTTTGCTTCCCCTTTCGTGCTGCGGCCATGATCCACGGCGCGGCGTGTGAGCTCTACCGCTTCCTCAACATCAAAAGGTTTGGGCAAATATTCAAAGGCTCCACCTTCGTAGGCGGTCACCGCACTATCCAGATCAGAATGCGCTGTGATAACGATGACGGGCAATTCAGGAAAGCGTTCCTGAATCCTGGTGAGCAGACCAAAACCATCCATACCCGGCATACGAACGTCCGTGATCAGTACGTCGGGCTGCCCTCGCTCCAGGGTTTCCAGGATGCCGCTTGCCGAGGAAAAACTTTTGACATCCATATCCGCTTTTTCCAGCGCTTTCTCCAATACCCAGCGGATGGATTTATCATCATCGATCACCCAGACGCTTCCCTGCTCAGCCATTCGCTACCTCCAGCGGTAAAAAGAGTGTGAACACGGTTCGCCCGGGCTCACTGGTAAATTCGATAATGCCCTGGTGCTGATTAATCATGGACTGTGCAATAGACAATCCGAGACCGGTACCGCCCGCGCGCCCCGTAACCATCGGATAGAATATTTTTTCCTGCATCTCCGCAGGAATGCCCGGACCGTCATCGACTATGTCGATCCGTATCACCAGCTTGTAACGGGTATGACCAATCGTAAACTGGCGCTGTGTGCGACTCACCAGAATAATTTTTTCTGCGCCTGCCTGGGCTGCGTTACGCACCAGGTTCAGTACTGCCTGTATTAACAGTTCTGAATCCGCCGAAAAGTCCGGAATGCTCGGATCATATTCGCGCAATAGCTCAAGACCGGGATAACTCTCTGCGTCCACCAGGCTACGCACGTGTTCGAGTACCTGGTGAATGTTAATGATCCGGTTTTCGAGTACGTTGTTCGGCCCCAGCATACGGTTGACCAGATTGGTAAGCCGGTCCGCTTCGCCGATAATGACCCGGGTGTACTCCTTCAACTCGTCGTTGTGCAACTCACTTTCCAGTAGTTGCGCCGCACCACGCAAACCACCCAGAGGGTTCTTGATTTCGTGGGCCATGCCGCGCAACAATTCACGCGCGGCCTGTTGCTGGACAAGAAGGTGTTCTTCGTGAGCAATGCGGAGATGACGATCGATTTGCATTATCTCCAACAATAGATCCCCTTTCCCTGACGGTGTTACAACACAATCCACAGTCATACGCTGACCGGTTGCGGTATGCAGCTCCAGTTCACGTTCGGTAAACGGGTGCCGCGTTTTCAGTGTCTCGTTAAGCCGCTCCACCAGCGACTCACCGGCGCGGATCACGTCCGGCCAATACTGCCCGGAAATTTGCCGTCGGCTGATTTCAAACAGACTCTCTGCAGCCGGGTTCAAATAGACCATCAACAGCCGCTGGTCCAGTACCAGCACGGCAGTATTCAGCGTCTCCAGCAACTGTTCGCTTGTGCCCCGCCCATGGGTGCTTGTACTCCGCCCATGGGTAGCAGATCCCGGTTGGTAGCTATCGGACAATGACATGTACCCCTGCGTGCAAAAATCAAACCAGCATTGGTGCTGCACAATGATTCACACCGCACTCGGCTGGAAACAAATAATAACAATAAATATCAATTGGATACGAATTATTCGAGATTGAATAGTCGGCCCGCTCAGCCGCCTGTAGTCAAGCAACGGGCTAATTTAGCACCCCGCAGGGCAACACACGCACTATTATAGTGCGCGTGTCCTGAAAACAAAATGCCGAGAGTTCTGTAACAGTCGCCAGGAAGCGGGCCGCCTATCTGCCTCGGGGCGCGGGTGCAGGGGCTCCCGGACCACGAGGGAAATTGATCGACTGGCGGTGCAGATTAAACTCCACCGGACTACTGCGCATCACTTCCTTGCCCTCAGCGTCCACAACCGCCACGGCGACGTTGTGGGCACCGCGATCCACGTTGGCGATGACAATATGGCTGGACTCAGTCGGCTTGCCCTGGGTCTGGCCGTCGAGGTAGAACTGAAAACGGTGGCCTGCCGCAGCATTGAGCACGGGTTTGAGACCGGCGGTAACCGGCACAGCCCCGGTATTGTCTCTGAGCGTCGCTTCCTGTGTCGGCGAAACTATGCTGATATTCGTATACGCGTTGCCTGAATCACCCGGCTTCACAGACGGCTTGCCGGTCGTGTATTTCGGAGCAGGAATGGTTGACAAAGGAGGCAGGACAAGCGGTTTGCCGTTGCCGGCGGGTTCATCCGTATAAACAACGTTCCCCTGTGCATCAACAGACTTATAGACGGCAGCCGACAGGCCGGTTACCCAGACCAGCAAAGTGACTGCGAATACCGTGTGTTTAACTGTAATCATAGGGCCATCTCCTGCTTGCTTATTGGCTTTAGACGGATGGCACCTGGTTAAGCCTTAAATGTACGTAGTCCCGTCATTCCGGCGCAGGCCGGAATCCATACAGCCTGATTAAACAGCCTGGATCCCGGCCTGCGCCGGGATGACGGTTGTGATTTCGGCTTAACTTAGTGCCATTCAGCTTTAGACCACCTTACTGACTGACCGGTTTCAGCGCAACACAAAACGCCCCCGTAAGGGGGCGTTTTTACTACCGTTTGTCGGTTTGTTACAGGCTGTAATACATATCGAACTCGACCGGATGCGTGCTCATGCGCAGCCGTGTGACTTCTTCCATCTTCAGATCGATAAAGCCGTCGATCATGTCGTTGGTGAATACACCGCCGGCGGTCAGGAACTTGCGGTCCTTGTCCAGTACATCGAGTGCCTGGTCGAAGGTGAAACAAACCTGCGGGATTTTGGCTTCTTCTTCCGCCGGCAGGTCGTACAGATCCTTGTCCATGGCGTCGCCCGGATGAATCTTGTTCTGGATACCGTCGAGGCCGGCCATCAACATCGCAGAAAATGCGAGGTAGGGGTTGGCAGTGGAATCCGGGAAGCGGACTTCGATACGGCGGCCTTTGGGATTCGCGACATAGGGAATACGAATGGACGCCGAACGGTTACGTGCCGAGTAGGCCAGCATGACCGGTGCTTCGAAACCCGGGACCAGCCGCTTGTAAGAGTTGGTCGAGGCATTGGCAAACGCATTTAGCGCCTGCGCGTGCTTGATGATACCGCCGATGTAGTACAGGGCGATATCGGACAGACCACCGTATTTCTTGCCGCTGAACAGGTTCCTGCCCTTCTTGGCCAGCGATTGGTGCACATGCATACCGTTACCGTTGTCGCCCACCAGAGGTTTGGGCATGAAAGTAGCCGTCTTGCCATAGCTGTGCGCCACGTTCATGACCACGTATTTCAGGATCTGCACTTCGTCAGACTTGCGCACCAGGGTGTTGAACACGGTACCGATTTCACACTGGCCGGCAGTTGCCACCTCGTGGTGGTGCACCTCGGTCGGGCAACCCATCTCGTCCAGCGCCAGACACATGGCAGAACGCATGTCGTGCAGCGAATCGACCGGCGGAACCGGGAAGTAACCCCCCTTAACACCCGGGCGGTGACCGATGTTGCCGTCCTCGTAAACGCGCTCGGTGTTCCAGGACGCTTCGTCGGAGTCCACCTTGTAGAAAGCACCGCTCATGCCGGAACCCCAACGTACATCATCCAGTACGAAGAACTCGTTTTCCGGTCCGAAGTAAGCGGTATCGGCGATACCCGTAGACTTCAGATACGCTTCGGCACGCTTCGCCAGCGAGCGCGGATCACGCTCGTAGCCTTTCATGGTATCCGGCTCGAGGATGTCGCAACGCAGGTTCATGGTAGGTTCGTCGGCAAATGGGTCCATCACGGCGGTACTGGTGTCGGGCATCAGTACCATGTCGGATTCGTTGATGCCTTTCCAGCCCGAAATACTTGAGCCGTCGAACATCTTGCCGTCCTTGAAAAAACCGGCGTTGATCTCACTGTCAGGGACCGTAACATGCTGTTCCTTGCCAAGCGTATCCGTGAACCGCAGGTCAGCAAATTTGACCCCGTTGTCCTTCATTAATTTGTTTACCTTTGCTGCCGACATCTGTCTTCCTCCGGAAATAGGTATCTAAATAGTGCACTGGAAATGATTCCCGGGTTCGGAGCGTTCCGATGCCAGGTACTCAAAATTCGGTGTTCCTTGAGAGAGCACGAATTATGCCACGGGAAAAACCCGTGGCAAGTCGCCGGTTTAAGGATTTTGCTTATACGCTGCAATCCATTTGTTGCACCAATAGAGTGCGTAACAATGGCGGGGCGGACTGATTTGGTGCGGTTATACGCGAAAACTGACGTTAACCGAACCCACTTCAGGCAACGCCTTCGCCGCCCGCTCGATTTTATCGATCAGCCCCCGGGTATCGGAATGTGTCTCCAGCACCGAAAGGGGTAACTCCAGATCAACCCTGAGTTTTCCACGCAGGTAATGCAGGGTGATGTGCTCGGCATCCACACCCTCGATATCCGTCCACCTGCTTTGCAGCTCCCCGAGCAAATCCGCGCGTAACGGTAACTTGTCCGAGAGCGATTCCTGTTCGTCGTCTTCCGGGTCAATGTGCACCGTCACATCGGTAACTTCATTGATTCGGCTCAGTAAACGGCGGCGTACGGTGTCGCCAATCTGATGGCCTTCGGACACACTGATGCACGGATCCACCTGTACATGCAGATCGATCAGTGCATCGCCACCACTACGCCGCGAGCGTAACATGTGCAAGGCACGCACACCATCCACCCGGAAAATTTCCTTGCGAATCGCATCCACCACTTCGGGTTCCAGCGCCGTATCGATCAGTTCCCTGGTGCTGTCACGCACCAGGTCAAAGCCGATCTTGGCGATCATTACCGCCACCGCAATCGCAGCAACGGCATCCCAATAAGGATAGCCCATCATGGCGCCGGCAATACCGATCGCCACGACTATGGAGGAAATCGCGTCGCTGCGACTGTGCCAGGCATTGGCCATCAGCAGATTTGAACGCAGCCTGAGGGCTGTATGCTTCGTGTACTGGTAAATAATCTCTTTGGCGATCACCGATACAAAAGCAATACTCAGTGCGAGCATGCCCGGTGCCAGCAGCAGGTCAGGCTCGTTCATGCGGCGCGTCGCATCGTAACCGATACCGAACGCGACAGCGATCAAGGTGATGCCCAGCCCCACGGTCGCCAGCGTTTCGATGCGTCCGTGACCGTAGGGGTGGTCCTCGTCGGCTTCGCGGTGTGAATGCCTTGCCGCATACAGCACCACGAAATCGGTAGCCAGATCCGACAACGAATGCAGACCATCGGCGATCAACGCCTGCGAATGCGCCGCCCAGCCTACCAGAATCTTCGCCACACCGAGCAGCAGATCCACCACCGAGCCAATGAGGGTGACTTTGCGGATTTCCAGGTAGCGTAGCTTCTTAGTGACGTCTTGTGCAGTGCCGTTCATGTTTTGATTATTCTTCACAAACGCGTAAACGGATACTGATTTCTTCGTCTTTTTGCCGGATGTCCAGCACCTGGTGCCCGTTCACCCGGCACCAGGCGGGAATATCATGAATAGCACCGGGATCGCTACACAACACCGTCAAGGTATCACCCACCTGCAACTGTTCCACTTTTTCCTGGGTGCGAATCACCGGCATGGGACACAGCATGCGGCGGACATCGAGCTCATTCAGACTCACAAATACCAGTCCCGAGGGATTAACTCACCCGCCATGGGTCGCACCTGCAAAGACTGACGTGCGCCGTCCAGAGTGTGAACCTCTATATCGACTTTGTCGGCGTCCCGACCCTGGCTGAAACGCGCGGTGATCTGTGCGGCCAGATCAAGATCGTCCTGGCTGGGCTCGCCATCAATAAGAACCAGCGGGCCGTTGTGACTGGTAGCCAGCATGTGCGTGTATTGCTTTCGATAGCCGTGCAGGAACTTGTTCTCACCATCTTCGCGGCCGATGATCATTTTGAAGTTGGGGCACGGACGAATATGCCGACCCACCTTCAGCAGCATGATGTCATCCAGTTCGTAACGGCGCTCACCGCGTGCTGTCCATAAATCGGCCAGCTTGTGTGAATACTGCCTGTCGGTCAGGAAACAGCAACCGCCCGCAGGCTGCGCATAGTCTTCGAACCCAAATGATGCAGCCAGCGCCATTTGCGGTTTACGCGAACGGCCTTCAAACCCGTACAACCCGTCACGGTCCACCCAGCCTTCAAGCTCGGGTTTGGTCAGCGCCAGGTTTTTCGCACACAGCGGGCGCAGAAGAAGATCGGCGGCGCCTGATTCGCGGGCTACCACCGGCATCGTCTCCTTGCGCTGGGACATCGGGCGCTGGCCGATCACTTCACCGGTAATGATGAAATCAAAACCCTTGCTTTCGATCCACTGTCTGGCTTTGTGCACCATGAAGACTTTACAGTCCAGGCAGGGATTTAGATTGGCGCCGTAACCGTGTTTCGGGTTGATCACGACATCCTTGTACTCTTCGATGATGTCGATAATGTGCAGCTTGATACCCAGCTGTTCGGCGACCCACAGCGCGTTATTACGTTTCGGTTTGGCCTGGTCTTTTTTGCGGATAGCGTGAGTGTGGCCTTCCACGCAGAAGCCGGTGTAGAAGTTGATACCCTCAACATGGATACCCTGTTGCTGGACGACTTTTGCAGCCAGAAGAGAATCCAGACCACCGGAAATCAGGGCCACTGCTTTACGTGCTTCACTCATGATCGATACAACAAGACGCTTGAATACAGGCGCTTATTGTAGCCTATACAAACGCTCGCATTGCGTGGGACTTTGAAAGGAAATTAAGCGGACTCAGTGTGAGCGTCCGGTCTGCCGGCTCATGACTACCGCCACTGATTCGTGTTTCAGATCCATGGCCTGGTAAGCACTGCGGCTGCCGGTATCCGCCCACAGCTCGGCCGCCGTCAGCGGGTCCATAACCGGCTGGCCGGAAAGCCCGCGCATGGCGTGCAACACATCCATAATCCCCACAAAAGCGTGCGCCAACCGGGCGTACAGCTGATCGCTTTGCCGGTCCATAATCGAAGCCAGTTGGTCGTAGGCGGTACGACCGAGAGCCACGAAGTAACTCACTTTAACCTGGCGACTTGCAGCAACTTGTGGGAATAATCCGGAAAAAAGCAGGCATTGGTCGCCAACATCGCGTAATCTGTCAGTTTTCTGATCTTGCTCCCGCTGTGCCCGCAGAAACTCCAGCGCCATCACCTTGTTCGCCAGTTCAGGCCGCCCGGAAAAGCGCATCAGCAGAAATACAAGATAGGATTCAAGGCCTTCGTCAAGATCTCTATGACTGGCAAGCTGCGCCTCAGAAACCAGCGCATGCCATTGGGCAACGTCTGTCGGTTGTAAAACCAGCGAATTCATTCTGCACCTCGGTATCCATCCCGTCACCCGGCTTATCGGCCGATAAACAAGTCTTCTTAATAACTTACTCCGCGCTACATCCGGGGTGCGGCTCAAGTTATACTGCGCGGCTTCGACAAATCCAAACCGTTGATCATTTATTTTGACCACCACAAACACATCTCAAGCCGCAACATTTCAGGGCCTGATCCTGGCGCTGCAGGCGTACTGGTCTCGCCAGGGCTGCGTCGTGCTCCAGCCCTACGATATGGAAGTCGGTGCCGGCACCTTTCATCCGGCTACCTTTCTGCGCGCCATCGGCCCGGAGCCGTGGCGTGCTGCTTACGTCCAGCCGTCACGACGCCCCACCGACGGGCGCTATGGCGAGAACCCGAACCGGTTGCAGCACTACTACCAGTTCCAGGTGTTGTTAAAACCGAGCCCGGATAACATCCAGGAACTGTATCTCGATTCACTGAAGGAACTGGGCATCGATCCATTGGTACACGATATCCGCTTTGTGGAAGACAACTGGGAATCACCCACCCTCGGCGCCTGGGGGCTCGGTTGGGAAATCTGGCTAAACGGCATGGAGGTCACCCAGTTTACCTACTTCCAGCAGGTGGGTGGCCTGGACTGTAGACCGGTCAGTGGTGAAATTACTTATGGCCTGGAACGTATCGCCATGTATCAACAGGGTGTGGAGAGCGTGTTTGATCTGGTGTGGACCGACGGGCCGCAGGGCAAAATTCTCTACGGGGATGTCTTTCACCAGAACGAAGTGGAGATGTCTGCGTTCAATTTTGAACACGCCAACACCAAAGAACTGTTCCACGGGTTCGACAGCTGTGAAAACGATAGCCAGGCACTGATTGAAGCCGGCCTGCCATTGCCGGCGTACGAATTGATGCTGAAGGCTTCACATACCTTTAACTTGCTGGATGCCCGCAGTGCCATTTCTGTGACCGAACGGCAACGTTTCATTTTACGCATTCGGGCATTATCCAGGGCGGTCGCCCAGGCTTACTATGACCGCCGTGAGTCTCTGGGCTTTCCGATGCTCAGGCAGGGACCGCAATCATGAGCGACACACGCGACCTGCTGATTGAAATCGGTACTGAAGAATTACCCCCCAAAGCGCTGCGCAGTTTGTCCAACGCCTTCGCCGATGGCATGGAAAAAGGTCTCGACGCCGCAGCACTCAAACCTTCCAGGGTATATGCCTGGGCAACACCGCGCCGGCTGGCACTTTTGATTAAGGATCTACCGCTCGCACAAGTGGATCGCGAGACGGTTCGGCGCGGTCCGGCGCTGGCAGCTGCTTTCGATGATGACGGCTGCCCGACACAGGCCGCCATGGGTTTTGCCAGATCCTGTGGCGTGGACGTTGAGCAGCTGGATCAGCAGGAAACCAAAAAGGGCAGCTGGCTCTCATTCCGCGCCGTTGCAAAAGGCAAGGCAACAACCGAACTGATCCCGGATCTTGTCCGCCAGTCGCTGGCCGGTTTGCCGATTCCCAAGCGTATGCGCTGGGGAGAGCGGGATGACGAGTTCGTGCGTCCGGTGCACTGGATTATACTGCTGTTCGGTGATGAGGTTATCGATGCTGACATACTGGGCATCAAGGCTGACCGGTATACCCGGGGTCACCGTTTCCACCACCCGGAACCGATTTATATCGGCGAACCCGAAGCCTACCTGCCGATACTCGAAACCGAAGGCTACGTACTGGTCGATTATTCAGCGCGCCGCGAGGCGATCCGCGCACAGGTTCTGGAGCAGGCAGAAAAACTGGGCGGACAGGCTGTTATCAATGACGACCTGCTGGACGAAGTGTGTGCACTGGTCGAATGGCCGGTAGCCATCTCGGGCCGCTTTGACAAGGCGTTTCTGGATGTACCGTCTGAAGCGCTTGTCTCCAGTATGCAGGATCACCAAAAGTATTTTCCCGTCATCGATAACGACGGTAAGTTGATGGCTCATTTTATTACCATAGCCAATCTTGTCAGCAAGGATCCACAACAGATCAAGACCGGCAACGAACGTGTCATACGGCCGCGCCTGGCGGACGCCGCATTTTTCTGGGACCAGGATCGCAGGCAAACGCTCGAACAACGCGCCGATGGTTTGCACAG
>CAJXFW010000042.1 GCA_913053655.1 uncultured Thiogranum sp.
CGAATTGATCAGCACTTCCTTAAGTGGTTAAGTGAGCAGTGTCCCTACTCTACTTGCCGCCGGCTACTGCCTCCATGGCAAGACCCTCAGCCTTGGGACTGGGCATGAGGTTCATGAAACTGTTCTTGCCCATCATCTTCAGATCAGGGAAATGCAGCGCCATGCGGAAGCGCAAGTGCAGGGCAATGATCTCGTTGCCATCCACCATGATTTCCACCGGCAGATACGCTGTCTTCCTGAGTTCCTCAAAGTCCAGATTCTTCATCATCCAGGTATCGTCCATGTGTTCATCGCTGTTCTGATCACCAAACTTGCCCTGCACACCGAATATGGTGACATCATTACCCAGATCCAGCCGGTAGATCTTGGTCATACCGCCGACACCCGCCGCCAGGTTCTTCTCCAGCACATCGACAGCTTCCTTGTGACTGCCATATTCGGCCAGCTCGTAGACATCATCGAAGTATTCCATACCGAAGGTATAGTGGTACTTGCGCAGCTTGTGCGCTGTCAGGCCCTTTTTGGAACCGAAGGTTTCCTGCGCACCGATCGCCTGCTTGAGGGCGTCTGTGACACCCGCCAGGTCGGTCTTGAGACGGTAGCCATTGGCAAGGTAGATCGGATTGGGATACATCACCTGGATTTCATCACCCGACTGGGTTATCCCCACTCGCCAGGGTGCCGCGAATCCGCCGTGCTCGGACATGCCGGCCGCTTTTTTCAGCTCGTCATTAGTAATGATAATGACGTGTGCCTTATCGACGAAGGTATCGGAATAGGGGCTGTACTCGCCGAGTATTTCAAAACCCGCAGCAATCAGTGCATCCCTGGTTTCCTGCACCCTGGTATCAAAATCACCCGTCCCTTGCGAAGCCAGCACAAACGGCTTGAACTTCTCCGCTGCCAGCACGTTGCCAGAATAGGGCAGTGCCATCACCCCCAACAGCATGAATGCAGCAATTACTCGTTTCATCATGGTCATCCTTTCTCTCCTCACCACTTCGGTTTTCGGTCGCAACGGATTCTAAACAGGTAATTTAAAGAATACGACCGCATATAAGATACAAAGGTAAGGGTCACGCACGAAACGCAACCCTTTACCCGGTTAGTTACACGAACTGTACACACGCCGGCCAATCAGAAGTTCCAGGACATCGCGGCTTCGATGGCGTTCTGGTACATGTTATTCCTGGCACCGAAACTGAACCCGGCAAACTGCCCGGTACCGGTGTAGGTGGTGTCGACAGTATTCCTGAAGGCATACATGTAGGTCATGGAGAAATCGGTGTTCTGATTTATCGTGTAGCTAAAGCCGACCGTAGCATGTTTCTCTACGACTGCCGGTGCCAGCACATTGAACAGTGCCTCAGTGTCGTCGTAAGGTACTTCGGCATAGTTGAAGCCGGCACGGAAAGTCCACGCAGGGCTGTAGGCATAATCGACGCCGATCTTGTAAACCCAGACATCATCCCAGCCAAAACCCCAGCCATCGTTGGTACCGAGGGGATTGGAAATCTTCGAAGAATCGCCGGTCAGGGAGCCGACGAACGCGCCAAAAAATTCGTTGGCAGTCGGGCCTTTGTTGGCGATTGCTTTCACATCGCCATAAAGGATGCGGGATATATCCGCTGCGACAGTCAGATTGGGTGTGAAATGAACGGCGATACCACCGCCGAACATAGCCGGGATATCGAAATCGCCCTGCTCTGCAAACAGGCCTGCATACTTGTCAAATTCGCCCATATAGATCTTGGAACGACCCATGAGACCGATGGAGAACATGCCAAAGTTTCCCTGGTAGCCGATCTGCCCGCCTACACCCCAGGCATCGTCATTGCCGTTATTGGTTACATTGGTTGGATCGCTGGAGAACCCCTGGAACAGCCCAAGACCATAGGAACGGAAAGTCTGGTAACCGATCACCGGTCCAAACCCGATGGAGTGGTTGGGTGTGATCTTGTAGGCAAGCGTGGGGGAGATAAGCACCTGCCCCAGATTGACGCCCAGGGCCGGAGTGTTATTGGGGTTTGTATATAGAGTCTGCAGGTTCGGATCTAACACGCTTGCAGGGGCGCCATTCACTTCCAGAAAACCGGCAAACCCTGAGGGTCCGGGCTGGAAATTCGACGAGGATGAATCACCGATAACGGGCGCAAAGGCGCCAGTATAGAGATTACCGTTGCCGGTATTGGCATTACCGTAGCGAGTATTCATCCCGCCATTGGCTGCGACCGACAGACCCAGTGTGAATTTACTGCCCCAGGCCTTGGTAATACCGAAGCTCGGGATAAAGAACGCATTGGCGCGACTATTTTCGTTCGAGTTTACACCCTGCCGGGGACCAGCCCCGCCCAGATCGGGTATAGACATTCCTGTGGCGTCCACCTGCGACTTGCGCTTGGGTTTAAAAATTTCAACGCCGGCTGTAACGCTATCTCCCACCCCGGTAATCGAAGCAGGGTTAATAGCAGCTGCCATCGGATCCTGTCCGTAGGCAATACCTGCGCCGCCCATGGCGCGGTTTTTCGCACCGGCGCCGATCTTGAAATAGCCATTGGTTGCCTGCGCCAGCGGCGCGGCCAGAAGCGCCGCGATGGCGGCTGTCGCTAATGTATGTCTCAGGATGCCTTTCATATGTCCATTCCTCTTGTCCATTAATAGGTGATACCCATCCAAATGTTGTATTATTGCCACAGTCCAACAGGGCATTAGCAACAAAGATGTAATAAAACACCGAAGCTTGTCAATTCCCAAATTTATAAAAAGCAAGAAATGTGCCTGGAATAATATATCAGTGTTTACTAATACTTAGACGCTATTCCTTAACAAGTTCCTATAACGTCCGGATAGTGGTTTTACTTGATATGCCGGTCACTGTGGGGATATGCTCGTCACTCGTAGCGGTTACACAACAAGCATGAGGGACCCCCGATGCGTAGACTAAAAGCCAATACTTTGTCATTTCACCTGCTGATCGCCGGAATCCTGACTATTTACACTGCCAGCGGCATGGCGTCCGGTTTTGCCTTGATCGAACAAAGTGCCAGCCAGCAGGGTAACGCCTTCGCGGGCGGATCAGCCGTGGCTAACGACGCGTCGACCATTTACTTTAACCCTGCCGGCATGACGCGGCTGAAAAGACAAGCGGTGGTCGGTGCGCATCTGATAATAACCTCGGCAAAGTTTGACGGGTCCGGAACCGATCCTGCCGGCTTCCCCACCAGTGGCGGCAATGGCGGCGATGCGGGTGGCAATGGCGTGGTACCCAACCTGTATTTTTCCACTCCGCTCGGCGATGGCCTGTTTGCGGGGATCGGCATCAACGTTCCCTTTGGCCTGTCCACCAAATACGATGGCAACTGGAAGGGCCGCTACCAGGCCATTGAATCCGAAGTCAAGACGATCAATATCAACCCTTCACTGGCCTACAAAGTAAACAACCATTTTTCTGTCGGGGTGGGTATCAGCCTGCAATACATTGATGCCAAACTTACCCAGAATATTGACCAGGGCAGCCTGTGCGTTCCCACTCTGGCGCAGCTTCAGGCGCTGGGCGCTCCGGGAGCGGATCCGGCAAATTGTACCGGGCTGGTCCCGCAGGGCAGCGACGGATTCGCCAAGGTCGAGGGCGATAACTGGGCTGGAGGATTCAACCTGGGTCTTTTGTACGAACCCACCAACAGCACCCGGATTGGCCTGGCTTACCGCTCCAAGGTCAATCAGCAGCTGACCGGCAAGGCCAGGTTCAAAAACACGATTCCGCAGCTCTCCCCTTTCGGCCTGTTTGTAAAAACCGGTATCAGCGCCGATATCAACCTGCCGCAAACGGCATCCCTGAGTATCTACCACGATGTAAACACCCGGTGGTCGGTCATGGCCGATGCCACCTGGACCGGCTGGGACAATTTTGACGAACTGAGGATTAAATTTGATTCTAACCAGCCTGATACCGTCGTCGATGAAAACTGGAACGATGTCTGGCGCTATTCACTGGGTGTGGACTTCCGCGTCAACAGCGCCTGGACATTGCGCGCCGGCACGGCCTTCGACAAAAGCCCGATCTCGGATTCGAACCGCACCGCGCGTATCCCGGGCGAGGATCGCATCTGGGCGTCTGCGGGCGTCGGCTACCAGATGACGCAGAGCATTGGTATCGATGTAGGCTATTCGCACCTGTTCATCGACGACCCTAAACTCAGGGAAAACAGCCCGACAACCGGTACACTCACAGGTGACTACAAAGCCGACGTAAATATCATCAGCGCCCAGCTGGTGTGGGATATCTGAATTCGGGGCAACAAAAAAGGCCGGCGGAATCCCGCCGGCCTTTTATCGGAAACAGCCGCTACTCAGGATTTCTTGATCAGAAACTCAAACTTGCCGCCGGCTTCCCTGGATTCCAGCAGCTCGTTACCGGTCTGCTTGGCGAACGCCTCGAAGTCCTTCACAGAACCTGGATCGGTCGCAATAATACGCAGCACCTGGCCGCTGCTGATGGTGCCCAGAGCTTTTTTGGCCCGCAAAATCGGCAGTGGGCAGTTCAGTCCTGATGCGTCCAGTTGTTCGTCATAATTTGCCATCATTTTTAAAAGCTCCTAAACGTATAATTGGGATAACCGTCAATCGGTTCCAAAAAGGGGGAGCCACCTTTATAGGGTAAGTGCCGCACAAACACAAGCCCAAAGCCCGTGTATATTCCTACTAGAACAGGGCTTAAAAGCCCACCGCATACGCAGAAAACACTAATCCGGTCAGCTGACCATGCCAACAGTATCCAGCTTTTCAACAGGATACCCCTGCCTGTGCCAACCCACAATTCCGCCACTTAAATTAATGGCCTGTTCCACACCTTGCTGCTGCAACCAGGCGCAAACCTGCCCGGAGCGGACTCCGGTGCGACAATACACCACTACCCACCATATTAGTTATAACTAATATGGTGGGTAGTGACAGCTCCTCTGTCAAGCATGATCGAACCGGGCATAGTGATTACTACTCAAGTTTCGGAGTTCACGGCCTAACCCGGTAGGAGCGGGCATGCCCCAGGGCAGCCTCCCGGCGCAAGCGCCTCCCCTTCAGCCCGCTCCTACGCACTAACCACGATTGGGGCTACAGGATAGTGTCACCATGAACTCCGAAACTTGAGTTACTAGTCTCGGGCCATCGACTAGGGTATTCTCGTGAGCACATGATTTTTCGCAGGTTAACAGCGGCAGCTCTGTCGACAGCGCTCGCATTCTCACCCTCCTTTGTTGCCGGCGACGTAGCCGGAAATGACTTGCCGGATTTTGGTGATTCCAGCGGCTCGCTTATTTCCCCCACCCAGGAAGTGGCGCTGGGTGAAGCCTTTATGCGCAGCGTTCGGGCGCAAACCAAGCTGATAACAGACCCTGTAATCAACGACTACATCGTACAGCTTGGCCAGCGCCTGGTCGCCAGCAGCGATGCACCCAACTACCCCTTCACCTTTTTCGTTGTCAATAATCCCGCGGTCAACGCATTCGCAGGACCCGGTGGCTACATCGGTATACATACCGGCCTGATTCTCACGGCGCGTAGCGAATCCGAACTGGCCGGTGTGATGGCCCATGAAATCGCGCACGTGACCCAGCGCCACCTGTTACGCGCCTACGAGAGCGCCAACCAGATGAGTCTGCCGACAGCCGCCGGCATGATCGCCGCTATCCTGCTCGGCGTTGCAACCGGCAGTACCCAGGCCGGCATCGCCGGCGTTACCGCGGTCCAGGCCGGCAATATCCAGCGCCAGTTGAATTTTACGCGTGCCAATGAAAAAGAAGCTGACCGCATAGGCATCCAGACGCTGGCACGCTCCGGTATTGACCCCTACGGCATGCCCAGTTTTTTTGAACGGCTGCACCAGTCCACCCGCCTGTACGGCAACAACGTGCCGGAATTCCTCAGCACCCATCCGATTACCACTAACCGTATTGCTGAATCCATGTCGCGTGCCGAACAGTATGGCCGCAGCAAGGAGCGCGACACGCTGGAATTCCGGCTGACCCGCACCCGCCTGGAGGTTATGGAATCAGATAATCCACAGGAAACACTCAGAGAATACCGGGCGCTGACAAAGAAACAGTCCAGCGGCCCCGCCGACAGGTACGGGCTGGCGTTGGCGAGCTGGCGCGCTAACGCCAAAGATGCCGCTGTAAAGCAGTTGCATGAGCTAATGAAGGATGACCCGGACCGGGTGCTGTACCGGGTAACCATGGCCCAACTGCTGATGGACAATGGACAAACGCAGGAAGCCCTGAAGCTCTACAAGGATACGCTGAGCCTCTACCCGGGCGATCTGACCGTTGGCCAGTACTACGTCGCCGCGCTGATCGAGGCCGGCAAAGCCGGTAAGGCACGCGACCAGGTGCTGAAAATGCTACGTCACAAACAGGCGCGTACTGCGCCAATTTACGAATTGTGGGCCAAAGCAAGCAGTATCAGCGGCCCTGCCTGGGAGACCAATGTCGCATCTGCAGAGGTTTATTACCTGTATGGGAACCTTCGCTTCGCCATTGACCAGCTACAACAGGCACTCGATCACAAGGGACTCAGCGAGTACGAACAGGCTCGAATTCGCGCCCGTTTACAGGAATTCAGGCAACTCACGGCGGCGAACGAACACAAATAAGTTCCGCTTATGGGAATAAATACCGGACCAGTCTCGTCCTTCGTGCTTGTAATTAGTTTGAAATTGGTTTTGACTCAAGGGAATGAGAGCACTATATTGAGACTTTACATATGTATTTGTTTCCAAACTGCGGCGATCGTTACTTCTTCGCAGCTTCTTGCCAGGCAGCTGGCATAATAAACTCGAAAGCGCATTAAGGAGGAAAAGATGCGGACACATCCCGGCATCCTGAAAACTGCAGGTTCTGTGCTGGCGCTGGCTGGCACGCTTGCTCTGCTGTCGGTCCCGAGCCTGAGCCTGGCCGCTGGCACATCGGTCGTTGATCAAGGCAAGGCCATCGCGTTTGACCGTAAAAAAGGCAATTGCCTGGCTTGCCATCAGATCGCCGGTGGCAAACTGGCAGGCAACATCGGGCCTCCACTGGTCGCTATGAAAGCACGCTTCCCTGACAAGGCCAAGCTGCGTGCACAGATCTGGGACGCTACCAAGGCTAATGAGAACAGCATCATGCCGCCGTTCGGGCGCCAGCAGATTCTGGGCGAAAGCGATATTGACAAGATTGTGGAGTTTATCTATACGCTGTAACCCAGCGATAGAGTGACGAGGAGATAGCTAGTGACTAATATGAAACGCAGAACCTTCCTGAAAGGATCCGTGGCCGCAGGAGCCGTCAGCGTCGCCGTCGGTGCCGGGTTGCTAACGCCCCGCGTGGTACTGGCTGCCTGGCCTACAGCGGCCTTTGGGGCCAAGACCGTAGACAGCGCACTGGACGCCCTGTCGGGTACCCACCAGATGGCAGGTTCCGATAAAATTTCCATCCGTGCACCGGATATCGCCGAAAACGGTGCCGTGGTCCCGATATCTGTGACAACCACCATCGCCAATACGGAATCCATCAGTATTATTGCTGAAAAGAACGCCGCTCCGCTGACTGCCTCCTTTGTTCTGGGCGCGGGCACCGAGGGTTATGTCTCCACCCGTATCAAGATGGGCAAGACATCACGCGTCCTGGCGGTGATAAAGGCTGGTGGAAAACTGTACAGCACGGGTAAGGAAATCAAAGTCACCATCGGCGGCTGCGGCGGCTAACCAGTTTTAGAGGATATAGCAAAATGGCATCGATCAAAATTCGAGCAAAGGTGAGCGACGGCGTCACTACGGTAAAGGCCCTCATCAAACACCCGATGGAAACCGGTAGGCGCAAGAACAAGAAAACGGGTAAACTGATTCCTGCGCATTACATTCAGGAAGTCACATGCGAACACAAGGGCAAGACCGTGATAACGGCCCTGTGGGGTCCAGCCGTCTCCAAAAATCCCTATCTGTCCTTCAAGTTCAGGGGCGCCAAAAAAGGTGATACCCTGAAACTTAGCTGGGTAGACAACAAGGGTGAAAAAGATTCAGTGGAAGCCCAGGTCAGCTAGATGCGACCCGACTGGCGAACAACCAATACCGGAGGTGGAGTACCCATGAAAAAACTGCTAATCATCGCCGCGACTCTGGGTCTGATGAGCACTGCATCTATTGCAGTCCAGGCCAGTCCCCAGCAGGACCTGAAAGAGTTTCGCGCCTATTTCGCAGATCGTTTCCCGGATGTACCTTTCAAAGAGTACGTAAACGGCGTCTACGCGATCGATCAGGCTTCACGCGAACAGTGGGAGGCTATCGAAGAATTCCCGCCCTACGAGCTGAACATCGATAAAGGCAAACAACTGTTTAACAAGCCATTCAAGAATGGCAAGACCTACGCCAGTTGCTTCCGCAACGGCGGGATTGGTATCAAGCAGGATTTCCCCTACTACGACAGCGCTACCGGCAAGGTGGTTACGCTGGAAGGTGAAATCAATGCCTGTCGCACCAGGAACGGCGAAAAGCCCCTGAAATGGAAAAAGGGTCCTATCGCTGACGTGGCGGCATACATGGCTTACACCTCGCGTGGTAACAAGATAAACGTCTCCGTACCGGCTGATGAAGGTGCCCAGGCGGCCTACGCGCGTGGCAAGGCTCACTTCTACGCCAAGCGTGGCCAATTGAATATGTCCTGTGCCGATTGCCACCAGTGGAATGCAGGCAACCGGATTCGTGCCGATCTGCTCAGTCCGGCGCTGGGTCAAACCAGTCATTTCCCCGTGTACCGCTCCAAGTGGGGCGGCCTGGGAACCCTGGACCGTCGTTATGGCGGCTGCAACAAGCAAGTGCGCGCAAAACCGTACAAGGCCCAGAGCGATGAATACCGGTCACTGGAGTACTTCCACTCCTACATGAGCAATGGTCTGTCTTTGAACGGCCCGGGTGCTCGCAAGTAGCCGGCCACACCTGACAAAAGCCCGGTCAAATGACCGGGCTTTTTTGATGGTGTCCCAGGAATAATCCACCAGTGTCACCGTCTATCCATGCAAATATGCAGAAATCGCTGTTACCAGTAAGGGTTGTTACATGAATATCAGTCGTCGTGAGTTTCTTCAAATGCTTGCCGTGGCCAGCGCTTCCGGTATTTCTCTCAGCGCCTGTGACAGCGATAAAGCCCCCCGAACTGCAGCGGGCAACGCGAAACCTGCTATTCCATATGAACTGGTCCCGTTCGGCAACGTATCCGTCCTGCACTACACTGACTGCCACGCCCAGCTGACGCCCATTTATTTCCGCGAACCCAGTATTAATCTGGGTGTTGGTTCAATGAAAGGGAAGCCGCCGCACCTGGTAGGTGACAAATTTCTTGCCCATTACGGCATACAGCCCGGTGGCCGCGAAGCACACGCCTTCACCTACCTGAACTACGTGGAAGCGGCAAAGCGATTCGGCAAGGTGGGTGGTTTCGCTCATCTGTTCACGCTGATTAAAAACATCCGCGCCCAACGGCCCGGCGCCTTGCTACTGGACGGCGGTGACACCTGGCAGGGATCCGGCACCGCCTACTGGACCGATGCCCAGGACATGGTCGACGCACAGAAACTGATGGGGGTCGACGTCATGACCTCCCACTGGGAAATGACCTATGGCGCCAAACGCGTCAGCGAGATCATTGAAAACGATTTTAAGGGGCACATCGATTTTGTCGCCCAGAACATCATGGACAACGAATGGAACGAACCGGTCTTCAAGCCCTATGTCATCAAGGAGATTAACGGCGTCCGCACGGCTATCATCGGCCAGGCGTTCCCTTACACACCGATAGCCAACCCGCGCTACATGGTCCCGGACTGGAGCTTCGGCATCCGCGAGGACCGCATGCAGGCCATGGTCGACGAGGCGCGCGGAAAAGGCGCGCAGGTCGTTATACTGCTGTCGCACAATGGAATGGATGTTGATCTGAAGATGGCTTCGCGCGTCACCGGCATCGATGCCATTATGGGTGGCCACACCCACGACGCTATACCCCGCCCCGTGGAAGTAAAAAATGCCGGCGGCATCACCCTGGTCACCAATGCCGGGTCCAACAGCAAGTTCCTCGCCGTACTCGATCTTGACGTCAAGGCCGGCAAGGTTCGCGATTATCGCTACCATCTGCTGCCAATCTTCTCCAACCTGCTGGAAGCAGATGCTGAAATGGCCGCCTACATTGAAAAGGTCCGGGCACCGTACCAGGGTCAGTTATCCGAAGAACTGGCCATCACCGACGAACTGCTGTATCGCCGTGGTAATTTTAATGGCACCTTTGACCAGCTGATCTGCGATGCGCTGATGGACGTGCAAGGTGCACAGATCGCCTTCTCACCCGGCTTCCGCTGGGGTGTCAGCGTCTTGCCGGGCGAAGCCATTACCTTCGAGCACGTCATGACCCAGACCGCCATCACCTACCCGACTGTGACCCTCAACAACATGAGCGGTACCCGCATCAAGGAAATACTTGAAGATGTGGCCGACAACCTGTTCAACCTGGACCCGTACTACCAGCAGGGCGGAGACATGGTACGTACCGGCGGCCTGAAGTACAGCATCGACCCGACTGCCAGTATGGGCTCCCGCATCAATGATATGGAAGTGGACGGCAAACCGGTTGATGCTGACAAAGAGTACCCGGTTGCCGGCTGGGCCAGCGTCGCCCAGCCGCTGGAAGGCCGCCCGGTGTGGGACGTAGTTGCAGAATACCTGCGCGACAGGAAAACCATCGGACATATTAAGCTGAACGAACCGTTGATCAAGGGTGCCAGTGGCAACCCGGGCTACGCAGCTACCTGACCCCTGCAACAACAACCCATCGGATTTATACTTCTTTGGTGGGTCGTAATCATTCAACTTCCGCTATCGACTGAATACGCTCAATAACGATTGTAGCCCGCCCCTGGCTACTCATATCACCAGGCAAATGTCCGGATATAGCTTCGACAAACCGCGCGTCATCCAGCAAAATTCGAAATCGTTCAGCCAAATGACTTCGTAGTTCTTCAGGAGATTGCTGTACTTCGTCAGACACCTCCGGCCGGCCGTCCAGTACAGCCACAATATCCTCGATATCATGGCTCATCAGGTAATCACCCCTCCCTCTGCCACCAAAAGCGGAAAGCTTTGTGGCCAGAAAACAGGGCGCTGTCACCATACTAATCTTATTCCCCGAAGGGAGATCAACATGTACCGCACCATCGAGTGCAAGTTGGTACCACTCATTGCCAAAACCTAATATATCCGGATTTGTCGGCATGACATCGAGCAAGATACCCTTCGCTGTCCAGCGGCAAATCGGTGCCGCCGGACTTTGGTCCTCAGCAAATCCCCTCTCCCTGAGCCGTTCAGATAAACGATGATAATCAGCCAGGGAGGCGACCTCGGTAATGACATCAACGTCCTGCGTAACCCGGATTGGCGGTGCTGCAACATCAGTCAATAACAGTCCTGTAGCGCAACCACCCAGAAAAACCATGTCATGCGCTAACGGGCCTAAGGCATCGACCGCAATTTCCAGGATTTCAATATTCGGATTCTGTCTTCTATGCATAATTTTTGAGTCTCACCCTGAGCTCTTTACTGGCAATATCACGCTCACGCGCCCGGCCAGCCCGAATAGCGTCGACGAGTACGAGCAACTCATAAAGCTTTGGGTCCACCCGCGCCGCTTTTGGCGCCGATTTGTACAACGGCGAAAATGCGATACCGCGTACCCCACCCTCCGGATCCGGCCACACAGGCGGTGGCTCGCTGGATGAAACAAACAGGTCTCTCAATGGCGGCCCAGCGTAGCCCGTCAGCATCCCCCGGGTCATGTCTCCACGTTCAGGCACAAATACATATTTCAGCCCATGAACCAGAAATTCTTCCAGGTTTCTGATATTAGGAACTATTTTATCATCAACATGGACGGCCAGCACAGCGGCCAATGATCGCTTTACCGCTGCATGAACCTGGGATGGGCTTAATCCCAACTCGATCGAAAGCGACACATACGACCAGGACTGGTTACCCAAGGCCACGAATTTCAGCATCACAACAACATCCTGCGGTTTTAGAAGCACCATGCATTCTCGATTCTCGATTCGAGAATAGAGAATATCTGGATTAGCTGGATTGTCAACCGGAACTCAAAGAGCAAACAGCGTCACTACTCAAACACCCGCGCCGTGCGTTGTTCTACGTTGCTCCATATTTGTCGCCTTCACACATTTTGATTTGGTGAAGGGTCGAAATTTCGGTAGCTTTCGGCAAAAGCGCAACCATGTGATGAATTCGGGGCTCGGAAAGAGCCCCGCAAGAAATTGATTTTGGTGGGTCGTATAGGATTTGAACCTATGACCAATTGGTTAAAAGCCAACTGCTCTACCAGCTGAGCTAACGACCCGGAGGAAAGGCGGGATGATACCGAACCCGCCGTAAATGACAAGTCTTTGACAGGCCCTGGGGAGGTTACACCGCCTCCAGCCGCCGCAGCGATTTTGGCAACAGATGCATATCAACCAGTGCGGTAACCAGTGCCGCCATAAAGCTTGCGTCGGCTTCATATACCAGCTTGTAGTACTGTATTTTCATCGTCACGGCGCTGCCCAGAAGGATACCGCCAAAGGCAATGAAGGAACCCAGTGCCAGGGTCGAGATACCGGTAATACCCTGCCCGATGGTGCAACCCAGGGCGAGTACACCGCCAAACCCCATCAGCGTCGCACCGAACAGATGATTGATAAAATCCCTGAACGAGGCAAACCATTCGAAACGGAAACTCCGGCTTACCAGTGACCACAGCAGCGAACCGAGCACCACACCGAAGACCGACATCACGCCGAAGGTCAGGTAAGCGTGTTGAAAACCGGCAGCGGTATAACCCGCCGTCTGTCCCATCGGATTAATAAAGGTGAAAGACTGCGGCGCAAGCGGACGCGTGTCAGCCGGCTTGCCCGCGTCGGATTCAGCGAGGAAGTCCCACTGTTGCGCATAGGCCTGCAGACTGTATTGCTCGCCGTCAGTATTGATCATGGCGTTGCTGGTGACATACCAGGCCGCCAGTACCGCGAGTCCGACTACCAGACCGCCGATAACATTGTTGGCGCTGCCACGAAAATCCCTCGATCTGAAAACGAGAACCAACAGCAGCACGCCAAGAGCACCACCGATAATAGCCCGGGCCTGTACAGCATGTTCGCTGCCGGCTACCAGCGTACCCAGATCCTGGCTGGCACCCACGTCAACCGCCAGGGGACGAATCCAGTCGTAGAAAAGTACCGTAAACAGTGTCTGATCGCTGCCCGGAAAAGGGTTGATCATGAAATAGGCGATCACCGCAATCACGGCGAAAACCAGGATGGATTTGAGATTACCGCCACCGATGCGGACCAGGCACTTGTTACCGCAACCACTGGCCAACGTCATGCCAATGCCAAACAGCAATCCGCCCAGCAGGTTTTCCGCCCAGATCAGCTGACCGCTCCGGTACGGTGGAAACGCTGCACCGGCGTTAACCAGTCCGGCGGGTTCAAGAGCCACCACGCCCAGCAGCGCGACAGCAATTGCCAGCAACCAGGCATGGAAGCGGCCGGTATCACCCATATTGACCCAGTCGGAGACAGCGCCCATGGTGCAGAAATTGGTCTTGTTGACCGTCGCACCCAGAACCACCGAGATACCGAAAACAGACCACAGGAAAAATGCCTGCGCGGCAACGAAACTTTCAAACGCCATACTTATATCCTTCCAAATTTACTTCCGGTAACGGGTCGGGTCTTCAACCCCCGCCTCTACAAATCCACGCGAGCGTAAACGGCAGGAATCACATCTCCCGCAGGCGCTTCCCGCCTCGTCTGCTGCATAGCAGGACAGCGTCTGTCCGTAGTCTACACCCAGTCGAATACCGGTTCTGATGATGTCCGCCTTGCTCATCTCGATGAGCGGAGCGTGCACCCTGAAAGATCCACCCTCGACACCCGCTCGGGTGGCTAGTTGACAGAGACGCTGAAAAGCCCGGATATATTCCGGCCGGCAATCGGGATACCCCGAGTAATCCACGGCATTGACGCCGATAAACAGGTCCCAGGCACCCAGCACTTCGGCCCAACCCAGCGCGATAGAAAGAAAAATCGTATTCCGGGCAGGCACATAGGTAACAGGTATGCCCTCGGCAGGTTGCCGGGGGACGTCAATAGCGGGGTCTGTCAACGCCGACCCGCCAATCCGGGTGAGATCGAGGGGTATTATTTTGTGCTCAATCGCGCCCAGCGCCGCTGCGATCCGTTGTGCGGCCGCCAACTCTGCGTGATGACGCTGACCGTAGTCCAGGCTCAGTGCATAACATTGATAGCCGCTGTCCCTGGCAATGGCCAGCACGGTGGCTGAATCCAGCCCACCGGATAGCAGGATAACGGCTTTTCCAGGTTCAGCGTCCGGCTTCATTGCCCCACAATATTTTGTGCAACTGAAGCTGGAAGCGTACCGGCAGACGATCCTCGAGCACCCATTCAGCCAGCCGGGCGCCATCCTGCTGACCGAAGGCGGGTGAAAACAACAGCTCGCAACGCCCGACTAAACGGTATTCATCCACTATTCCGCGCGACCACTCATAATCGTTACGGTCACAGATAACAAACTTCACCTGGTCCCTCGGAACCAGGCGTTCCAGATTCTGGAAACGGTTTTTGTCTACCTCTCCCGAACCCGGGGTTTTCAGATCCATAACCTTTGTGACCCGGTTGTCCACCTGGCTGATGTCCAGTGCCCCGCTGGTCTCCAGCGATACCTGGTAACCTGCATCGCACAGGTACTCAAGCAGTGGAAGACAAGCCGGCTGTGACAGTGGCTCGCCCCCGGTGACCGTCACATGCTGTACCTGATAGCCCGACACCTGGGCCAGTATGGCACTGAATTCCCTGTATTCGCCACCACGAAACGCGTACTCGGTATCACAATACTGACAGCGCAACGGACAACCTGTCAGGCGCACAAACACGGTCGGTAAACCCACCGTGTTTGATTCGCCTTGCAGGGAAAGAAAGATTTCGGTGATTCTCAGACGCTCGGCGATAACCACCGGAGTCTGTTGTATGACAGAATTCATCTCAGTATTCCAGCACTGAAGGAAAAGTAAGGTACTGACCTCAATGGCACTTACTTAAGCCTTAAATGTACGTACTCCCGTCGTTCCGGCGCAGGCCGGAATCCATACAGCCCGATTAAGCAGCCTGGATCCCGGCCTGCGCCGGGATGACGGTTGTGATTTCGGCTTAACTTAGTGCCCTTCGGTACCGACCCCTTTTCCTTTATTTATTTAGTATGACCTTCCCGTTTCATGCGCTCCAGACGCTCCTGTGCCAGGCGCGCTGTGGTAGTCCCGGGATACCCTTTAACCACCTGATTCAACAGTTCCTGTGCCCTCGCCCAGTCCTTGAGCTCATACTGGATATAGCCCATCTTGAGCTTCGCATCAGCCACCTTGGTACTCTTGGGGTGGTTGCTCAATACCTTGCCGAACTCGTCCAGCGCCGCCTGAAACTTTCGTGTGACGTAGAACACTTCACCCAACCAGTACTGGGCATTGCCCGCATAGCTGCTACCGGGATATTTTCCCAGGAAGGTCTTGAATGCCGATGAAGCCTCGCCGTACTGTCCTTCCTTTAGCTGCTCCAGCGCACGGTCGTAATCCTTGCGCTGATCTGCCGGGTTCAAGGCTGATGCTGCAGTGGCCCCTGTCCCGGCCGCCCGTCCCGCGGCACCCGCAGCTGCAGGTGAAGGCGCCACAGCTCGCGGCGTACCCCCTTCAGCACCCGCTGCCGGTTGTTGCACACCGCCCACTTCCAGGCGATGCAGGCGCCGGTCGATATCGAGATACAGATCGCGCTGACGCTTCTGCAGACTTTCCATATTGTGCGTCTGCACTTCGATATCCCCACGCAGCTGCTGAACTTCGCGTTGCAAACCGGATACCTGTTCCAGCAGGTCGACCAGGCCGCGACTGTCCAGCTTGCGTTCGAGCTGATTGATTCTCTTCTCGAGCTCGCCCTTGCTGACAGCCGACGCGTTGGCGCCGACCACCAGCAGACAGATCAGCAGTGCAGGTCTAGTAGCCCACATAGACCAGTTCCACACGACGGTTCATGCTCCAGGCCGATTCATCATGCCCTTCAACGGCAGGTTTCTCCTCACCGAAGCTCACCGTTGAAATCTGCGCCGGCGCAACACCCTGGAACTCCAGCATGCGACGCACCGATTGTGCACGCTGATCACCCAGGCCGATGTTGTATTCGCGCGCACCCCGTTCATCGGTATGACCTTCGACATTCACTTTGACTTCCGGGTTTGCGGACAGGAACGCCGCGTGCGCTGCCAGGATTTCACGATCCTGCTCCGCGACATCACTGCTGTCGAACGCAAAATAAATGACACGCTGTGCCAGAGGGCTGTTCGGATCATTGAGAGATTCGATAGTCAGATCACCGTAAGCTCCAACGCCCGACGATGTTGCTGCGCCACCAGCGGCAACATCGCTGTGATCTTCAACCGCAACTTCGCTTTCCTTCGTGTCACCGGTTGAACTGCAACCTGCCAGCCACCCCAAAACCAATGCAACTGTGACCGCCTGTATGAATTTCATGCTTTTACTCCTTTAATAGTTTAAAAACTTCGATGTGACTCCAGACCCACGTGCCGGCACCCTATTTCCGTTTCGTAAAGGGCGACCAGACCGGCTCGCGCACATTGCCCTTGCGTAAACTGAAACGCTGGCGAAAACGCCCATCACTGGACACAGCCGCCAGTACACCACTATGCCCGCTTTCCGTTGCATAGATGATCATACTGCCATTGGGCGCGAAACTGGGGGATTCGTCCAGTCGTCCGTCACTCAGTATGCGTAACCGGTTATTCTCGAGGTTCAGGGAGGCGATCTGGTAACGCCCGTCTTCTCCGTGCACCATCACCAGGGTTTTTCCATCGGGCGATATGTCGGCACTGGTATTGTAATTACCCTCAAAGGTGATGCGTTGGGCACGCCCGCCCTGTGCCGGCATGCGGTATAATTGCGGGCTGCCACCCCGATCCGAGGTGAATACGATAGTTTTGCCATCCGGAGTCCAGACCGGCTCGGTATCAATGGCAGCACTGAAGGTCAGGCGTTTCAGTTTCCTGTCGCTCAGACGCATGCTATAGATTTCCGGGTTCCCGTCACGTGACAGGGTGACGGCCATGGTACGGCCATCCGGGGACCAGGCCGGTGCGCCGTTAATGCCGGCAAACGCTGCAATCTCCTGACGCTTGCCCGTAAAAACATCCTGAATAAACACTGCTGCGCGCCTTTTCTCGAAAGACACATACGCCAGCCGACGTCCATCCGGGGACCAGGCCGGCGACATCAACGGTTGTGCGGACGTCAGCAGTGTTTGCGGGTTGTAGCCATCGCTGTCAGCCAACTGCAACTGGTAGGATTTCTTGCCGTTTCTGGTTTCTGAAACAACATAGGCTATGCGGGTCGCAAACGCGCCCGGGTGTCCGGTCAGCTTTTCATAGATAATATCGCTGATGCGGTGCGCTACGTAGCGAAGTTGATCAGCAGTCGCCGGAAGGCTATGACCGGTGATCTGACGGCCGCGGAATACGTCGAACAGGCGGAACTCAATGCGGTACTGATTGGCGCCGACCGTCGCTATCTTGCCGATGACCAGATTTTCAACGCCCAGGGTACGCCAATCCTGGAAACGCACCTGGCTGACCTCGACCGGGCGCGCAATCAGATCCTGCTCCGCAAGCGGGGCGAAGCGGCCACTGCGCGCCAGGTCCGAGGCAATGATTGCGGCAACATCCTCTGGCGGCGCCGGACTGTTTGCGGCCGTGCCGAACGGCACCACGGCGATGGGCACCGCGCCTTCAATACCCTGGGTGATTTCAATGGTCAGCGCTGCCTGCAACCAGCCGGGCAGGCAAAGAAGTAAGACCAGGAGACTGCGGTAGTATATGTTCATCTTTATCCGGGTTTGAATTCAAAGCGTATTGTACGGAATTTCTGCATCACTTCGACATCGGGTGGAACCGGCAAAGGCGATGCCTTGAAGACAGCCGCTTCCACCGATCGATCAAAGACAGGATTGCCGCTGCTGCGCACGATCCGGGCATCCACTACTTCTCCACTCGGAATCAGCCGCACCTCGACCGTGCAGGACAAGCCAGATCCCGAATCGGGTGGCCGTATCCAGCTGCGCTGCACCTTTTCCTGTATATACAGCACATATTCGTCGATCATGCGTTGCATGGCGCTACGCCGCTGGGACGCCATACGTTCCTGTTCTGCGGCCAGGCGTGCCTGCATTTCCCGCTCTGCCGCCTTGTGCTGCGCCTCAGCCTTCTTCTTAGCCTCGGCCTTCTTCTTAGCCTCGGCCTTCTTCTTAGCCTCGGCCTTCTTCTTAGCCTCGGCCTTCTTCTTA
>CAJXFW010000043.1 GCA_913053655.1 uncultured Thiogranum sp.
AATGAAAACTGGATCGCAAAGTTACGATCGTCCCGCGATGCAGTCGATATGGTGCGCATTGAAGCCGCCTGTCTGGCACTGGCGCGGCGGGCCGGATTAACCGTGCCGGAATTCAAACTCGAGATTATGGGCACGCACGCTGCCTTGCTGGTAAAGCGTTTCGATGTATCGGACCAGCAGGGCCGTTACCCTATTGCCAGCTTGCAAACATTAATGGGGGAGGAAGGCTACTACCTTACCGGCTATCCGGAACTCGCCGATACCGTCAGACAGATTTCCTGCGCGCCGGAACAGGATCTTCCAGACCTATATCGTCAAGCCGTCTTTAACGCCGCACTGGGCAACACTGACGACCATCTGAAAAATTTCAGCATGCGCAATGAAGGTGGAGGCTGGCGCCTGACACCGGCGTATGACCTTATACCGGATATTCCGCAACGCGGCGAACATGTACTGAATTTCGGCAACAGCAGTAACCGCCCGACAGCTAAAAGCCTGGTCGTTTTGGCAAAAAGCTTTGGGCTGTCGCCGAAAAAAGCGCAGTCGGTTTTACGCGAGGTCGCCACCGCATTCGACCGCTGGATACCGGTATTCCAAAGCTATCAGGTCGATGAAAAAGACATGGAGCGCATCGCACCTGATATCGAAAGGCGGCGGCTTCTGCTTCCGAACCCGCCGTGTTGATATCGACAACCTGACCGGAAATAGCCACCAGTGGCATCGTGAGCAGACCGGCCAGCAGCATGTTACATAGTGTTTTCATATCGGTTAGCGGATCAACTACCGACACATCGATCGGGTGATCCACTACCGGGTAAGGATGACCCAACACCGACGTGGTAATTGAATGAAGAGGAGGATCAATGGCCGACCTCCTTGAAGTGAAGCTGGTAACATATACGCTGGAAGGCTGGTGCCGGGAAATTTGCCCGAATGGAGCTGGACATTCAAACCACTCGAATCCGCTTACCGACATCATGAAAGAATTCCCGAGACCAGATGGCAAGTGCTTCCGGTTGCTTTACAAACGGCTCGACCTCGCGGCGAGCCTGATCCACATCCAGGGCTTCAATCTTGTCGCACAACAACGTCCTGAAAACATCTTCATCCATCGCCAGGCTGTCCGTCCAGTGACCACTCTGGCGCATACGCTGTTCCAGGTGGGCAAGATGCAGTTCGGGATGGTTGGCGGCATACCAGACAAGGTCATACCAATCCCTGCCTTTCACCCGATTTTTCCACTGACGATAAAGTACAGCATGCATCTTGCCGGCAAAAAGATCCGGAAGCGTGTAGGTTTGTACGGCGAAGGGGATCGGCTGTAACAGATACCTGGCCTCAGTGAGAAATCCTGTTGGCGGATCGGTATCCACTTCTAACTTGATCTTCAGCACCTGCCCGCGGGGCACCGTCTGCACAATAGCTTCATCTGTAGATATGACCAGGAGCTCACTGAAGGTGTTGGCTTTAAGGAACGCCGATTGCACAGGTGTAGTAACGGCCTTGTTCCGCTTTTCCACCCGGACATCAAAGCCAAACGCGCGCAGTTCCTTTTCCAGTGCCGGGCTGTACTTGTCGATATCGAAGCTACGCATGGGCGAGCGTAGAGAGAAGTCCAAGTCTTCAGAAAACCTGTCCAACCCGTACAGGATACGCAGTGCGGTGCCGCCGTAAAAAGCGGCTTTCTCAAAGAACTTGCTTCGCCACAAACCAAGCAGCGCGATTTCCTGCATGATTTCACGCAATGCGTGCGTATAGTCTTCTGTGCTTCTGCACGCATATTTCGACAACATCCGGGCAACGGCCTCATGCATGTGCGTTTACACCTCCATGCTGACCGAGACGGCGGACCAGCCGGTTCAACAGGTGTATCTTTCTGGAGCGATAACGGCCGGCGTAGTCTTCCAGGCGCCTGGAATCCATTTCCCGGATAACGGCCGGCTCGATGCGCAAATCATCAAAAAGCCAGGCCTGCAACCCCTTCTGGCTTTGCACGGATAGCCGATCTGAACGCAGTTTGTCCACCAGCGCCTTCTCCGGAACTGCAATCAGAAATGAGCGACCGTCTCCCGTCGTCACTTGATCCACGCCTGTCCTGAATGCGGCCATGGGGATCATTCGATAGGTAAACTGACCAACAGGGGTGGAAAACTTGCGTGAACGTCCCACCGTTACTGAAGTGACAGATTCCACTCGCTCCGGAATCATTCCATAGTACTGGAGTGCATATTCCAGTGAGATGTACGATGGGCCATAGATAAGGTTGGCCAGAATTTCGCGCGAAAAGGGTTGCTTACGGGCATCGTCACCGAAAATGTAGAGTCCCTTCTTAACCCGGATGATGGCACCCTTACGCAGCAGGGTCGTAATCCTGTCGCGCGGGTGGGCATACTCCTTTAGCGCACCCAGCAGCACCTGGTAATCAAATTCCTCATAAGGGATCAGGGTTCTGACAAGGTCGCCCATTATTGACGTCCACTTTCATTAGGAACATCGGCATATTATGCATATAACAACATAGTATGTCGATATTTATTCGACATACTATGCTCATTTTTACTACTTCCATGGCCTGATAGTTGTGCACAGCAATATTGTGGGATCCCACGGCATTTTTCATACGTACGGACAGACAATTCCATTCGCCTCTATTCTGCAAACGCAGGAACGCAGTGACTCCAGTTTCTCCGCAATCAGGCGCCGATCCATGCTTTTCTCCGTTCTGCGAATATGCGATCCCGATAGGGCATGCAATAAGATATGTTTAGCTCTCGGCTGTCCAGGCCTCAACCACGCCGCGCTGAATCAATGCCTCACAATTAACAAGAAACGGATTGATAATTGTGAGATTGCCAATAGGTTGTTCATGCTGCATATCCTCGCTTAGCAGATAGGCGCAGTCGAGAAAAAGCGCCGAAGAAATCACCAGGGTATCCCACCACGAGTAGCCATATTGATCCTGAATATCCCAGGAAGATTCGATTAGCGTCGTTGAAATCTCCAACGGCTGCCATACAGCGAGTGCCCGCAAATCAGCCCGCGCCTGTTCCTTTGCAAGGCCGGGCTTAAGCTTCCGGGTCACAGTCACATAATATTCATTCATAACCTGAGCACTGATCCTGCCCAGTTCGTGTGCCCAGAGAGTGGTCAGCCACTGCTCGGCCGCAGGCTGTTTTTCAGGCTCGGAACTGTCCCGCACATAAACAAGGATATTGGTATCGACAAAGCAATTAGCGCGCATGCAGGTCGTCGCGCGAAGGATAGGCGCCCGATGTCTTTAAGGGCCGGGGTTCGACCGAAAGGAACTGCTGCATGGCCTTTGCGTAGCCCGTTTTCTCTTTTTTCATTCGCTTCAGTAACTCCCCAAGGATCCGCGATACACTGGTGTTGTGCTCTGCAGCCCATACCCTCGACCAGTTGGCAACATCATCTTCAAGTTTGATCGTCACATTTTTCATAGCACTGTTTTAGTGCTGCACGATTATATTGTCAAATTTGAACGCTGACAATTAAGCCATAACTCAGCATTACTCATTGAAATTTCGGTATATAGAGAACTAATTAATCCGGAAATATTTTTGGCGAAACTCACAAGGTTTGCTGCTCCATCTACGCCTGAACATCCAGCTTTAACATCGCGGCGCAGAACTGGCGGAAATCGTCCAGATTTTCGTTGAGGATGGAGCGGACAATCTCCAGACTCAGTTTCTGATAATTGTGCACCGCGATGTTACGAAATCCTACCATTGCCTGCATACGTCGCATTAGCATCTCATCTATCAGACCAGTGCCTTGAAGCAGTGTAAATGCCTCACGGCTTTCCTGGGGCAACCCGAGTCTGCGCACCCGAACCCCATGCATAGCGAGATCAATGGCTGCCTCGCAACAACGTTGCAGGTTCAATATGATGGAATCCTGGCGGGTCAGATTGGTCTCGATCTCATCCTCGTGACCCCGGTATTCCTGTTCCAGCCGGCCCAGGCAGCGCTCGATAATGGCCACCTTGTTCAGCAGGACGTCGTCAACCATATATGTGGCCACGCTCACGTACATCGTCCAGTAACTGCCGTCGCTCTTCGTTCAGGCGCGCATAGTCCGCGTATACCCTGCCCTCGAATTCGCTGCAGAGCGACTCGTTCGCGCAAAAGAGTCTTTTCCCCGTCGAGACAACCTGTGCCCGCATCACTGTAGAAGCCGATTGCAGGTTAATCAGATCCACATCGCGCCCTGCTGACACGGCAAGCGTCTGTGCCAGTGACCAGAGGGGTGCGGCTGGCAGGAGGGTAGAGGGCAAGACGGCCAGATCAATATCGCTATCCGCGCGCAATTCACCGGCTGCCGCCGAACCAAAGAGGTAGATTGCAACGACATCCGGTATTTTGGAACGGATTCCCTCGATCATTACCTGTTCCCGCACCACTGTACTCCCTGAAAATCCTGAAACCGATGCCTGACAATACCTAATCCCCGACAACCGGTCAACGGAAAACCAGGCCTACAGTGATTGTATCTCATTAAATTTCCTGATATTTCTAAACCTTGATCAAGCCGGAATTCAGATATCCAATGCGAAGCGGATTGCATCGCACACCTGCACAAGTTTCTCAGGCGCAAGGGTAGTGACAAGTGCGCCGACCTTTCCTTTTGAAACGGTCTGGATGTGATCACAGTTAACTGCGCAATCCTTTCGGACACCATCTTGCCTTGTCAGCAAAACCTCGCTGGGAATGTCTCTAATCGTTGACGTGATCGGCGCAATAGTGACTTCACCCAGATACCCAAGCACGGAATCCCTTGTCAAAATCAGGACCGGTCTTTTCTTGTCGGGCGGCTGAAATGTATACCAGCGCACCTCGCCACGTTTCATCATTCAGGCCATTGTTGCTCTGATTCCCAATCATCAAACTCGGATGTCGGAACGGGCTTCCGTTGATATCCAGCTTTGTGCTTCTCTTCCAGTTGCTTCATGCGTATGTCCTCCATGGCATCCCGCAGGGCCTTTCTGGTAAACGCGGATCGGGTGGTATGCAGTTTTTTTACCACGGCATCCACGGCATCGACCAATTCATCATCAAGCGTCATCTGCACTGTTTTCATGCTCTTCTCAAATGATGTGGAACATGATAGCTATTATTATCCACATACGATACTCTGTCAAGCTCGATATAAACTGGGTCAAAAATCACTGAATATGCCCCTGCGAGGTTCTGCGTCTGGCACATCCCTGTCAGTATTGATGACATCCATGTCATCATCCGCCCGGCAGAGGCATAATCACTGATTTCTGATTCAGAAAAGCCACTGCCCGGCGGGTGGAGAACCTGCCAGGCAGCGGCAAGGTGGGTTATCGTTATTTCTTCGCTTTGGGAACCGCTACCGTCATCCGGGAGCGATTCTGTTCAACCGTTTTGGCACCGATACCATCAACAAACGCCAGATCATCGACCTGTTCGAAAGGTCCGTTCTGTTGACGATAACGGACAATGGCCATCGCTTTCTGTGGACCTACACCCACCAGATCTTCCACCAGGGAATCAGAATTGGCGGTATTGATATTGATAACCGCCTCTGACATGGCAGCCAGCGGCATACACAACAACCCCACTGCCAGCAAATTACGCAAGTGTTTCATGACATCCTCCTTGAAGTGTTAGCTCACCGGCTTTTGTCCATTCGTCCGGTGGCCATTTCGATTGCATATCGAAACGAAACGCATCATACCTGCGTGTCAAGACATCGAATATAGCGATTTTCTGATTCTGTTGTAGGAATTTTCTTACGCTTGTAATCCATTTCTTACAGCCTGACTTTATATCCGCCAGCGCAGTAACGGGATCCGCAGCCTGGGTAATCCGGCCACCCTCATTCCGCGTTGCCTGCCTTGATGGGTTTTACACTGCTCCAGCCCTGGCATCCGGGACACTGCCAGAACAATTTACGACTGGTGAATCCACATTTCTCGCACCGATAGCGTGCCTGTTGCTCCGCCTGGCTCTGCGCCTTCCGGTCGACAAGATTCTTTTGAAAAAAGACCAGGTAACTGTGTCGAGCAACCAGCGCGTCCAGATAATTTTCCCACCCCTTCGTGTCGTCCAGCCGGGCATAACAGGCCTGAATCTCACTCATCACCTCGGGCAGAAGATCGGCATTCTGCGCCTCTACGCACTGGTACGTGGCTATTGCAGCACGATAGTCAGCCCGTATCTGCAATACGCTCCCCTTGAGCAAAGTTGCACGGACGCAGTCGGGATCATCCTGTTGTGCAAGTTCTGCCTCATCCAGTACCCGATCCAGCGCCTCTTTATCCAATGCGGCTTCGCCAAGCTCGCAATGGTATTGTGCCAGACGCAGTTTCCACACCCCGGAATCCAGATCCACGAGTCGCGCGCCGATCACGAGCGCCTTGCCCCATTCCTTTTCCTGTTGATACAACTCAATCAGGTGCAGGCACACGTCCTTCTCATATTCAGAACGATCGAGCAGAATCTGAAAAAGCTGCTCGGCACGATCCAGCAAACCGGCTTTCAGAAAGTCCCGGCCCAGTTCCAGCATGGCCTGGGAGCGCAAGGCTTTGCTCAGCCTCGAACGCGCGATGATATTCTGGTGCACACGGATGGCGCGATCCACTTCTCCCCGACGTCTGAACAGGCTGCCCAGCGCAAGGTGCAGCTCGACGGTATCCGGGTCCACTTCGACCATCTGTATCAGTACTTCGGTGGCCTTGTCGGGCTCTTCATTGAGCAGATGGTTGAGTCCGCGCCCGTAGGCCGAGTTGAGTCTGGCGCGGGAGCCGGCCTTGCTTTTTCTCTGGCTGTACTGCGCCATCCACCAGCCTGATGCGGCGGCAACCGGTAGCAGTAACCAGAGCAGTATTTCCATAGTTAGAGGATACGCGCCTGATCAGCGTCTTTTTGGGCGGCCCGCATTCTTCTGCGTAAACTGCCGGCCTGCTGTTTCAATCTGATAATGGTGCCCAGACTGACCAGAACACCCATCAGGGCACCCGCCGCCAAAGACACGACGACGATCATCGACAGCGGGATATCGCGGGCGCCGAAATAGTAATTCAGTGCCACGGGTTGCGAATTCAACACCGCAAAGGACAAACCGAGCACCACCAGAACAACCAGTAAAAGAAAACCCAACAGGCGCACCATTGCCGCCCCTCATGCGTAGTCGTGGAAAAGTTGATTATCTGTGCTTTGCCGGTTGGCAGCAAATACTAGAATAAAAAAAGCGGATTTAAAATCAGCTTTTTTGTTCCGCGAAAACCCCGAACCGTTCGGGAATCTTCTCCTGCTTTGCAATTCACTTTGTTCGCGGGCGAAGCCCGCTCCTACGTCTAGAACAGGCTACCCTCGCCGGCGGGTGCCGCTGCACTCTCACCCGATACCTGAGCAGGTTCAGAGGGGGCGTCATTGTGGGCAAAAATATTGACCCGCTCACGCAATTCCTTGCCCGGCTTGAAATGCGGCACATATTTCGCCGCCAGGGCCACTGCATCACCGGTTTTCGGATTGCGGCCCATGCGGGGCGGCCGGTAATGCAGGGAAAAACTGCCAAAACCGCGGATCTCGATGCGATTGCCCGTGGAAAGTGACTGGCTCATCTGCTCAATCAGGCTTTTTACCGCCAATTCCACGTCCTTATGGTTTAAATGACTGTGTTTAGCCGCGAGTACTTCGATTAACTCAGACTTCGTCATGATTCACTGTCCCCGTTGGTTGCGGGCGGCCGACCGGCCGCCCTCACACCCTGTTTCCAAGCATAGACCAATGTTATTGATTAGTCTCCACTATTTTCGAGTTGTTCCTTTAAAACATCACCCAATGTGGCACCTGTTGCTGACGAGCCGCGGGAATAATCCTTGACGGCAGCAGCCTCTTCATCGTTGTCCTTCGCCTTGATGGACAGCGCGATGGTGCGGGTTTTGCGATCCATACCAATATATTTGGCCTCGATCTCCTGACCCACGCTCAGCACGGTACGGGCATCCTCGACCCGGTCACGGGCCAGCTCGGAAGCGCGCAGGATACCTTCTACGCCGTCACCGAAGTCCACAATGGCTGCTTTGGCGTCGACTTCCTTAATAACGCCTTTGACAATAGAACCTTTAGCGTTATCTGCTGAGAAGTTGGAGAAAGGATCTTTCTCAAGCTGCTTGATACCCAAGGAAATTCTCTCGCGCTCTGCGTCAACGGACAACACCACAGCCTCCAGCTCCTCGCCTTTTTTGTATTTACGCACCGCCTCTTCGCCGGTTTCGTTCCAGGAAATATCGGACAGGTGGATTAATCCATCGATGCCGCCATCCAGACCAATGAAGATACCGAAATCAGTAATGGACTTGATGGTGCCTTTGACGTGATCGCCCTTGTTGCGGGTGGCGGAAAATTCTTCCCACGGATTGGCGTGGGCCTGCTTCATGCCCAGCGATATGCGGCGGCGTTCTTCGTCGATATCCAGAACGATGACTTCGACCTCCTGGCCGATGTGCACCACCTTGCCGGGGTTGACATTCTTGTTGGTCCAGTCCATTTCGGAAACGTGCACCAGGCCTTCCACACCGTCTTCGATTTCCACGAAGCAGCCGTAATCGGCAATATTGGTGACGGCACCGAACAGGCGCGTGGCCTCCGGATAGCGGCGTGCCAGATCGGCCCACGGATCCTGACCCAGTTGCTTCAGGCCAAGCGAAACACGGTTGCGCTCACGATCAAACTTGAGCACCTTGACTTCGATCTCTTCACCCACCTCAACGATTTCGGAGGGATGCCGGACGCGCTTCCACGCCATGTCAGTGATATGCAGCAGACCGTCGATACCACCCAGGTCCACAAACACGCCGTAATCGGTAAGGTTCTTGACGATACCTTTGACCTGGGCACCTTCCTGCAAGCCTTCCAACAGCTGCTCGCGCTCGGCGCTGTATTCTGACTCGACCACGGCGCGACGTGATACCACGACGTTGTTACGACGTTGATCGAGTTTGATAATCTTGAATTCGAGTTCCTTGCCTTCCAGATACGTGGTGTCACGTACCGGGCGTACATCAACCAGCGATCCTGGCAGGAATGCACGGATGTCTTCTATGTCGACGGTGAACCCGCCTTTCACTTTACCGTTGATAACACCGGTAACGATCTCGCCTTCTTCAGAAGCACGCTCCAGTCGTTTCCAGACTTCTGCACGCTTGGCTTTTTCACGCGACAGACGGGTCGCACCAAAACCATCTTCGACTGCATCGAGGGATACCTCGACAGCGTCACCAACGGAGACTTCTATTTCACCCTGGTTATTGTAAAACTGTTCTATAGGGATAACGCCTTCCGACTTGAGGCCGGCGTTGACAATCACTGCGTCGGACTGGATATCAACAACAGTACCCGTAACAATGGTGCCCGGGCGCATTTCCTTGTTGGCCAGGCTTTGTTCAAAGAGTTCAGCAAAACTTTCAGACATGGGTGAAAAATCCTTCCGCTGTATCTAGACAACGGCATCGCAAAATCCGCCCGACCAGTGATAAAAAACCGGTGGCGGGTTGAGTTAAAAAACCGGTATCTGAACCAGATACCGGACCACGTAACCGCGAATTATAACTGTATAGTCTTTGGAATTCACCGGTTTAGGTGATTTTTTAACAGATAGCGGACACATTCAATGGTAGCGGGGATATCGAGCTCGCTGGTATCCACCAGCGCTGCATCTGCGGCGGGGCGTAGCGGTGCAACCGTACGGTTGGCGTCGCGCTCATCGCGCGCTTCTATATCGGCAAGAACGTCTTCAAATACGAGGTTCATTTCTTTTTCTTTCAGCTGGTTATAGCGTCTTCTTGCACGTTCTTCTGCGCTGGCGGTAAGAAATATCTTGGCGCCTGCGTCGGGGAAAACCACGGTCCCCATGTCCCGACCATCGGCGACCAGTCCAGGTTCCTGACGAAAATTACGCTGGCGGGCCAGCAGGGCCGTGCGGACCTGGGGCAGGACAGCAACCCGTGAGGCACCGGCACCGGCAGCTTCTGTGCGTATTTCATTATTGACGTCCACGCCTTCCAGCAACACCTGTTCGCTATCGCTGGCGGCGGGAAAGCGGATATCGAGTTCCCGGCTCAATACTACCAGCGCGGCTTCGTCATCCAGCGCAATCCCGCGTCGTTCCGCGGCAAGCGCCAATAGTCGATACAGGGCGCCACTATCGAGAAAATGGTATCCCAGTTCCTGGGCAAGCATGCGGCTGATGGTTCCTTTTCCGGAACCGCTGGGGCCGTCGATGGTGATTACCGGGATCGATTTGTCTGTGGGCATTTAGGTACCTGATAGTCCGTAAGGCATCAGGCCGGAAATGCTTTACAAGACTCGCTGTGAATACATCCCTGTACGCTCGACGGCCGCATCCCTGCGGCCGACGGTCTTGTAAAGCATTTCCGGCCTGATACCTTACTCATTGGAAACTGAAAGGCCGACGCTGGAAGCCAGACTAACAAAATCGGGGAAGGAGGTATTCACGTTCGCACAATCGTCAATTTTAATTGGACCGGAAGCTCGTAACCCTGCCATGGCAAACGACATGGCAATGCGGTGATCCCCTCCGCTATCGACACAACCGCCATTCAGTGTTCCACCTTCTATAATCATGCCATCCGCAGTCGGTTCGGCTTGCGCACCGAGTGCCTGCAAACCGTCCGCCATCACCTGGATCCTGTCGCTTTCCTTGACGCGTAATTCCTCGGCGCCGGTCAGTACCGTTCGCCCTTGCGCGCAGGCTGCTGCGATAAACAGGGCCGGGAATTCATCGATAGCCAGCGGCACCTGCTCGACCGGAATATCGATACCGTGCAACTGAGCTGCGCGAACGCGCAGGTCAGCTACCGGTTCGCCGCCCACTTCACGACGGTTAAGCACTTTGATGTCGGCACCCATGAGTTTCAGGATTTCCAGGACACCGGTGCGCGTGGGGTTTATACCAACATGTTCGAGCAGCAAATCCGAGCCCGGTGCAATACTGGCACCGACCAGGAAAAAGGCCGCCGATGAGATATCAGCCGGCACGTCGATACTGGCAGCCATGAGCTTACCACCACCTTGCAGACAAACCTTCCCGTTTTCAGTCGTTACCGGGTAGCCCATACCCGCCAACATGCGTTCCGTATGATCGCGGGTTGGTGCAGGTTCTCTGACACAGGTCCGGCTGTTCGCATACAGACCGGCCAGTAACAAACAGGATTTCACCTGGGCGCTGGCAACCGGCATGTTGTAGTCGATGCCTTCAAGAGGTTGACCACCCTTGATCTGCAACGGCGCAGTACCCTTTTCAGTGGTTCCGATACGCGCGCCCATGCTTGCCAGCGGCTCTGTTACGCGCCGCATGGGGCGACTCACCAGGGAGTGATCGCCAGTCAACTCAACATCAAAAGCCTGTCCGGCCAGCAGGCCCGACAACAAGCGCATCGAGGTGCCTGAGTTACCAAGATCGAGTGGCTGCGAGGGTGGCTTGAGACCCTTCAATCCGACACCGTGAATAGTTACTTTGCCTGCATCCGGCCCCTCAATGGAAACCCCCATCGCACGGAAGGCATTCAACGTCGCCAGACTGTCCTCACCTTCCAGAAAACCGCTGACCTTTGTTATACCTTCGGCGATCGATCCCAGCATGATGGAACGGTGAGAAATCGATTTGTCGCCCGGCACCCGGATCCGGCCCTTGAGCGCACCGCCGGGTTGGACAAGAAACCGTACACTCACATTGTCAGTCACAATCATTCCCATTACCAGTTTACCAATGAGTAACAGCATCGGGTGAATACCCTTTACAAGACCGTCGGCCGCAGGGATGCGGCCATCGAGCGTACAGGGATGTATTTACAGCGAGTCTTGTAAAGGGTATTCACCCGATGTTGTTGCGGGGTCCAACAATTCAACCAGCAAAACCATCCCGCGCCGCCTTCGCATCCTGAAATATCGAGAGAATTCTACTCTCATCCCGATCCTGAATCGCCGCTGCCAGGTCGTCAAGATCACCCCTGAATGTCTCCAGCGTGGCCAGCAACGCGTCACGATTCGCAATACATATGTCCCGCCACATCACCGGATCGCTGGATGCAATGCGCGTGAAGTCGCGAAATCCGCCTGCCGCATATTCGAATATTTCCCGCTGTTCGCTCATGCGCGCCAGGCTCTCAACCAGCGCGAAAGCCAGCATGTGCGGAAGATGACTGGTCGCCGCGAGTACTTCGTCATGGTGGTCGACATCCATCTCGTTCACGATGGCGCCGGCCGCCTCCCACATGGCGCGAACCTTTTGTGTTGCTGCTGCGCTGGTTTTTTCTGTCGGAGTCAGAATAACCCGGCGTCCCTTGTACAGATCAGCGAACGAAGCCTCGACCCCGCTTTGTTCGGTTCCGGCAATAGGGTGGCCCGGTACAAACCAGGCCGGTTGCTCGCCGATAGCGGCTTTTACAGCTTCAACCACACCGGCCTTGGCGCTACCGGCGTCCGTTACCACCGCATCAACCCCCAGCGATCCTTTTATGGCGGTGAACACTGCGTTCATAGCGCCGAGTGGCACGGACACCAACACCATATCTGCGCCTTTGACGGCCACCGCCAGATCGGTTTCATAACGGTCGACGACGCCCAGTTGCACGGCCTTCTGTAAATGACCGGCATTACGACTGGCGCCGATGATCTCATCGACAAACTTCGCTTCGCGCAATGCACGCGCCAGCGAACCACCGATCAGACCCACGCCGATAACACACAGTCGCTTGATCATGCCGCCAGCACCTTGTCCAGCGCCTGTAAAAAGCGCTGATTTTCTTCCGGCAGGCCGATACTGATACGCAAATAACCCGGCATGCCGTAATTATCCACCGGCCTTACGATGACACCCTCTCGCAGCAGCTCCTCGTAGACCTCGCCGGAATCGCGGCCGATATCCACCGGCAGGAAATTACCCACCGAAGGGATGTACGACAGGCCCAGCGCCTGTACGCCGTCGACAAGCTGCTGCATACCGGCCTGGTTGGCGCGCACACTCTTGTGCAAATGATCCTCATCTTCCAGTGCCGCAACGGCGCCGGCCTGTGCAAGACTGTTTACATTGAAAGGCTGGCGAACGCGATTCAGCACATCGGCCAACCCGCTCCGGGAAACACCGTAGCCAACGCGCAGCGATGCCAGGCCATAGGCTTTGGAAAAGGTGCGCGTCACCAGCAGATTGGGAAAGTCCGGAAGCCACGCCATGGTATCCGGGTAGTCGGGCTCACTGACGTATTCAAAATAGGCCTCATCGATCACGACGATGATATTCTGCGGCACGGCGTCAACAAAGGCCCGCAATGCCGCGCTGTCCAGCCAGGTGCCTGTCGGATTATTCGGATTGGCGATAAAAACAACGCGGGTATCAGCATCGATCGCCTTAAGCATGGCATCCAGGTTGTGGCCATAGCGGGGCCCGGTACTGCCATCGTGTGCTGCCGCTACATTGGCCTGTGCGCCAATGGCCTGGGTTACAAGTGGATAAACCGCAAAGGCATGCGCCGAAAAAACTGCGGACGATCCGGGTGACAGAAAAGCACGTGCGACCAGCTCAAGCACATCGTTGGAGCCGTTCCCCAGCGTAATGCAATCCGCTGCTACTGTATGCTTGCCGGCCAATGCGGCTTTCAGGGTGAAACCATTGCCATCCGGATAGCGGGCCAGATCATCGAAACCACTGCGTAAGGCTTGCAGTACCTGTGGACTGGGTCCCAACGGGTTTTCGTTGGAAGCGAGTTTTACTGCATCGACAATACCGTACTCGCGCTCCAGCTCGGTTAATGGTTTCCCCGGCGCGTAAGGTCGTAACGCCTGAACGCCTGAAGTCGCCAGCTTTACGATCGGGTGGCCCATTAGAGCTCACACTTTGGATAGGATCCCAGAACCTTCAATTGCGATGCCGTCGAGGCCAGCTCTGCCAGTGCTGCTGCCACATTCTCATCCTCAACGTGTCCTTCGATATCGACAAAAAATACGTAATCCCACTTGCTGATCCGGGACGGACGCGATTCGATACGCGTCATACTGACACCATGGCGGGCTATCGGATCCAGCAGTGAGTACAACGCGCCCGCCTTGTTATGCACGGCGACCATCAGCGAGGTCTTGTCCCTGCCACTCGGCCCCACCTTCTGCTTTCCTGTGATCAGGAATCGCGTGGTGTTGTTGGGATCGTCCTCGATGTTTCCCGCCAGGATCTGCAACCCGTATATTTCAGCTGACACATCGCTGGCTATGGCGGCACTGCCATCGTCTTCAGCCGCGAGACGCGCGGCCTCGGCATTGCTGCTGACTGCCACGCGCTCGACACCCGGCAGATTGGCATCAAGCCATTCGCGGCACTGTGCCAGTGACTGCTGGTGGGCACGCACCCGCTTAATGGTATCCAGGTCGCTGCCGGCTGCAAGCAGCTGATGATGAATGCGCAGCTCTACGTCGCCGCAGATTTTCAGCGGCGAGCGAATAAACATGTCCAGTGTGTGATTGATAACACCCTCGGTGGAATTCTCGACCGGCACCACCCCGTAGGAGGCGCTGCCCGCTTCCACCTCGCGGAAGATTTCGTCGATGGCGCCCAGCGATACGAGCTTCACCGAATGCCCGAAGTGTTTCAGCGCGGCATCGTGGGAGTAGGTCCCTTCCGGGCCGAGATAGGCGATGGTCAACGGTTGTTCCAGTGCCAGACAGGCAGACATAATTTCGCGGAACAGACGTGTTATTTCTTCATCGGACAAGGGACCCTGGTTGCGCTCGCGCACCAGCCGCAAAATCTCTGCTTCCCGTTCCGGTCGGTAAAACTCTGTATCGTCACCGTCGCTGCGCTTGGCCTCCGCCACGCGCTGCGCACATTCCGCACGCTCAGTCAGTCGCTTCTGGATTTCTTCATCCAGCGTATCAATACGCTTCCTCAGTTTATCCAGTCTGGACTCAGACATCCGTCTTTGTGTCCTATAGCACCCGAACGCCCAGCACGCCTTCCGTTGCTGAAATCCGCTCAACACATTCCTGGCATACTTCGCTGCCGACATCCACCAGCGTATAGGCCAGCTCGCCACGTGACTTGTTGATCATATCTATAATATTCAACCCGGAGTCGGCCAACGTTGTGGAAATCTGCCCGAGCATGTTGGGCACATTCTCGTTCACAACCGCCAGCCGGTGACCCCCGTTTCGCTTCATGTAGACCTTGGGGAAGTTTACCGAATTACGCACATTACCGTTTTCCAGGTAATCACGAATTTCATCCGCAACCATGATGGCGCAATTGTCTTCCGCCTCTTTGGTGGAAGCACCCAGGTGTGGCAGGGTGACCACACGCGGATGATCCTTTAGCAGGTTGCTCGGAAAATCGCAGACATAGGCATACACCTTGCCTTCGTCCAGCGCCTCGACCACAGCCACGTCATCGATAATGCCGTTGCGGGAGAAATTGAGCAACACTACATTGTCTTTCATGGAACGCAGCCGCTCGGCATTGATCATGTGACGCGTGGCATCGACCAGCGGCACGTGAAAAGTGACGAAATCCACCTGCGACAGCAAGTCGTCGATACCACCGGCCTGCTCGACATCCGATGACATCTGCCAGGCGCTCTGCACGGTAATGTCCGGGTCGTAGCCGACGACTTTCATACCCAGCGCCTGGGCTGCATTGGCAACCTGCACACCAATGGCACCCAGCCCGACCACGCCCAGCGTGCGTCCGGGCAGTTCCATGCCGGCAAAGTTCTTTTTGCCACTCTCGACCTGCTTGCTGATTTCGCTATCATCACCACTCAGGCCACGCGCGAAATTCCAGCCCTGCACCAGGTTGCGCGCCGCCATCAGCATACCGGCCAGCACCAGTTCCTTGACCGCATTGGCGTTGGCACCCGGCGCATTGAATACCGGCACACCCCGCTTGCTCATCTTGTCGACCGGAATATTGTTGACACCGGCACCGGCCCGGCCGATGGCCTTTACCGATGCGGGAATATCCATATCGTGCATGTTGTATGAACGCAGCAGGACGGCATCCGGACTGGCCATTTCGGAGGCAACTTCGTAGCGGTCGCGCGGCAGTCGTTCCAGGCCGGCAACGGAGATGTTATTCAGTGTCAGAATCTTGTGCATGTTCTCTTCTTTGTAGTCAGGCCGTACCGATGCCGGGTGTAACAACGTTCCGGGACTCGCGGTAAATACATCCCTGTACGCTCGATGGCAGCATCCCTGCTGCCAACGGTCCCGGAACGTTGTTACACCCGGCATCGGTACTCAGCATTAGCATTAACCGTGGTTTTTTTCGAATCCGGCCATAAAATCAACCAGTGCGCGTACGCCCTCTTCCGGCATGGCATTATAAATACTGGCACGCATACCACCCACTGACCGGTGACCTTTAAGGCCGACCAGACCTGCCTGTTTGGCTTCTTCCAGGAAAGTGCCATCCAGTTCCGGGTCGGCCAGCGTGAACGGGACATTCATCCACGAACGACAATCCGGATCGACCGGGTTGGCGTAGAAATCCGCAGCGTCTATGGCATCGTACAACAGCTTTGCCTTGCTGTGGTTGGTCATGGCCATCGCTTCCAGGCCGCCCTTCTGTTTCAGCCAGTCGAACACCAGCCCTGCCAGATACCAGGCATAGGTCGGCGGTGTGTTGTACATGGATTCGTTATTTGCATGGGTAGCATAGTCGAACATGACCGGCTGGCCATCAACCGGCTGACCGATCAGGTCTTCGCGCACGATCACTACCGTCAGACCCGCAGGGCCGATATTTTTTTGCGCACCCGCATAAATCACGCCATAGCGGCTAACGTCGATCGGCCGCGACAGGATAGTTGAAGACATATCCGCGACCAGTGGCACCTCACCGACATCGGGAATCCAGTGGTACTCGACGCCACCGATGGTTTCGTTCGGCGTGTAGTGCACGTAGGCCGCATCGGCATCCAGCTGCCAGCCGGCGGGTTCGGGGATAGTCGTAAACTTGTCTGCCTCGGAACTGGCCGCGACGTTGACCTGGCAGTAGCGCTTGCCTTCGGCAATGGCCTTTTTGCCCCAGGCGCCGGTCCAGATGTAGTCGGCCTTGTCCTTGCCGCGCAGCAGGTTGATGGGCACCATGGCAAACTGGCTGGATGCGCCGCCTTGCAGGAACAACACCTTGTAGTGGTCCGGGATTTTCATCAGCTCGCGCAGATCGGCTTCCGCCTGCTGCGCGATGGACAGGAATTCCTTGCCACGATGACTCATTTCCATGACTGACATACTGCTGCCGTGCCAGTCCACCAGCTCATCACGCGCGCGCTCCAGCACCTCTGCCGGCAATACCGCGGGGCCGGCGCTGAAGTTGTACATCTTGGTCATGCTTTACTGCTCCTGAGAAGTAAAAAGAAACCTGGGGAAGCTCTGATGTGTCGTTTCTTGTCATCCCGGCGTATGCCGGGATCCAGTGTTTTCAATACCCTGGATGCCGGCCTTCGCCGGCATGACGAATTAATCGGTATTTTCCTGATCGCCGACCACATCGCTCTCGTCTTCGTCATCACCCTGAACCTCGACGATGCGCTCGACACCGACCAGCCGTTCGTCATTATGCAGATTGATGAGACGCACGCCCTGCGTGTTGCGACCCATCGTGGAAATCTCGTTGACGCGCGTACGCACCAGGGTACCGCCATTACTGATCAGCATGATTTCATCATCGTCGCTGACCAGCACTGCGCCGACCACGTCGCCGTTGCGGTCCGAACCCTGAATCGAGATTACACCCTGGCCACCACGCCCGTGGCTCGGGTAATCAGACACCAGGGTACGCTTGCCGTAGCCGTTTTCGGTCGCCATGAGCACCGTGCCTTCGCTGACGATGATCAGCGCAATCACTTTCTGGTCTGCGGCGAGGCGGATACCGCGCACGCCGCAGGCTGTTCGACCCATGGGACGTACATCAGATTCCTTGAAGCGGATCGCCTTGCCGGCACTGCTGAACAGCATCGCATCGCGACTGCCGTCGGTGATGTCGACATTGATCAGGTAGTCATCGGCGCGCAGGTCAACGGCGATGATACCGTTGCTGCGCGGGCGCGAGAAATCGGACAGCGGGGTTTTCTTGACCGTACCCTGCGCCGTGGCCATGAAAATAAACTGGTCGTCGCTGTATTCGCGGATCGGTAACACCGCGTTGATACGCTCGCCCTCTTCCAGCGGCAGCAGATTGACAATCGGCTTGCCGCGCGCCAGGCGCCCGGCCTGCGGCAGCTGGTACACCTTCAGCCAGTAGGCCTTGCCGCTACTGCTAAAGCATAAAATAGTGTCGTGGGTGCTGGCGATAAACAGCTTGTCGAT
>CAJXFW010000044.1 GCA_913053655.1 uncultured Thiogranum sp.
GTGTGACGTCAAGAACGCCGCTCCGGGTCTCAAACGACACGGCGTTCAAATGGGGATGCAACCGGTCCAGGATTAAATACGCCGCCGCCAGGGTAGCGTGGCCGCAAAGATCGACCTCCATTTTCGGGGTGAACCAACGCAGATGGAAAGCCCCCCCCTGGGCGACGAAAAAAGCCGTTTCCGAGAGATTGTTCTCGGCGGCGATTTTTTGCATAAGGCCGTCTTCGGGCCAATCTTCCAGGGGACAAACGGCGGCCGGATTGCCGGAAAAGGGAACGTCGGTGAAAGCGTCGATTTGATAGAGGGGTATTTTCAAAGACGTCACGCCAGGGCCCTTAGAATCGATTCCTTATCCGCGTTGCCCCCCGACAAAATCAATCCCACCTTCTTTCCGGCCATGCTTTCGCGTTCCTTGAGCAAGGCGGCCAGGGGGACGCTGGCGGCGGCCTCGGCCAAATTATGGGTGTCGCTCAGGTAATGGCCCATGGCCGCCTCGATCGCCTCGTCCGATACCCGGACCACCCTGGCCGCGCCATCCAAAATGATCCCAAGGGCTTGTTCGTCGGGGGTCCGGCAGGCGACGCCGTCGGCGATGGTGTCGGCTTTCTCGGTCGCGACCACACGTCCGGCCTCGAAAGACAGGGCGTAGGCGGGCGCGCCTTTGGCGACCACGCCGACGATCTTGAGCGAAAGGCCGAGCGCGTCCCGGGCCGCGATCAACCCGCAAACACCGGACCCCATGCCGAGGGGGACGTAAACCGTATCTAAGTCCGGAACGGCGCGGAAAAATTCCAGGCCATAGGTGGCGACGCCCTCGACCAGGGCGGGGTCGAAAGCGCGAATGGGATGCAGGCCGCGGGTCTGGGCCTGGGCCACGGCATAATCGTAGGCTTCCTGGAAATCGTCGCCGTATTCGATAAGTTCGGCCCCGAAGGCGCGCATGGCGGCGTTTTTTTCCGGGTTGTTGCCATGCGGAACGACGATCACCGCCTGCAGGCCGACCTTGGCGGCGGCCAGGGCGACGCTCTGGCCATGATTGCCCCGGGTGGCGGTGATAACGCCCCGGACGCAGGGCTGGGATTGGCGAAGGCGCGCCATATAGACCAAACCGCCGCGCAGCTTGAAAGCCCCCGTCGGGGTGTGATTTTCATGCTTAACCCAAACCTCTGCACCCAACTGCTCACACAGGAGAGGCCAACAATACTGCGGCGTAGGCGCCATGTCCGAATAGACAACACGGGCGGCCGCTTCAATATCTTCAAGACCAGGTTGCATGACCATACCTCTCGCGTTTACAGCTTCCAGCCGTGGTGCAACTTCTTGCGACTGCAAATTTGTGACGGTTTTGAAATCCCTCGGCACGGGTTCGATATTCGTTAAGGCATATTCGCCACTTGACTACATTGCGTTTTGCAACCATAATGCAACCATACGTAATTGATGGAGGCGCTATAATGCCTGCTTTGACCATAAAAAATATCCCTGACGATCTCTACAACGAGATAAAACTCATTGCAAAACAACATCATAGAAGCATTAATAGCGAGGTCATTGTGTGTCTTAAGCGCTCTCTACTTCCTAAACGAATCAGTCCGGAGGAGCGGCTCAGCACTATTCGAGCTATTCGCTCCCAAGTTAAACCTAACACCATTACAGCAGAGGATATTGATCAAGCCATAAATGAAGGAAGGCTGTGATTATTGCCGATACTAATATTATCTCTTATCTTCTACTCCCGACTTCGTATACAGATTCGGTTGAAAATCTTTATAAAATTGACCCTGACTGGTCAGCCCCCATACTTTGGAAAAGTGAGTTTCGCAATGTAATGGCTCTTTACCTTAGAAAGAAAATTATCACCCTGGAAAAAGCGGTGCAGCTCCAGGACACAGCAGAGTCCATAATAATTCAAAATGAATATGACGTTTCCTCTGCACAGGTACTTGGTTTAATAAATGAAAGCAACTGCTCATCACACGACTGTGAATTTATTGCCCTCGCACATCATTTTGATACAAAGCTGGTTACTCAAGATAAAAAAATATTAAGCGGATTTCCATCCACTGCCATTTCCGTTTCAGATTTCCTCTCCCAGTCGTAGCAACGTCCAAAATAACAAGAATAAAGGGGTCGGTGACAAATGTGAATGATTGCGTTTTGTCACCGCCCCCTTTCAATCTCTTCTTATCTGTACTTATAATTTCTATATGTAGAAATTAAAATTGCATGTCTGGTAAATAGAAAGGTGGTTTTTCATCCAACAATCGCTGCTCCAGGCTCAGCGCCATATTTGTGGCCGGCGCAGCGGTCTTGTGGCATTTCCGGTTGACGCGGTCGTATCTGTCGCTAAAACTACGCCTGTATCGCTGCGTTGGCAAATCGCCTCCGGCGAACTATGCTGCCGAATGATGAATATGGTCTGGTGAAGAAAATGAAATTGACCCGTTACTGCTTTGTACTGTTGTTGTACCTTCCAATGGTATTATCGGCTGACGAGGCGCAGCGATACAGTGATCCGAATACCGGTCTGTTGTCGTGGCAGATTCGGGAGCCCGGTTTCAGTATGCAGTTGCTGCAAGTACTGCCGGATTATGTAAGGGCGACCTACAGTGCGCGTGGTCTTCCGCCTGATATTGTAGAGGCGATCGCTGAGTATTGTGTATTCGGGACGATCGTGACCAATGACTCACAACAGCAGCTGTCGTATCGGGTTGCCGACTGGCGCTATGTCACTCCGGATGGCAAGACTCATCCCTTGAAGACCAAGACACAGTGGGTGAGTGAATGGAAAGATCAGGGCGTCGCTTTCCGCTGGTCGATTTTGCCGGATGACCAGACGTTCGAGCCGGGGGACTGGAGCCAGGGTTTTACCACGGTCCTGCTAACGCCCGGCAGTGTTTTTGATCTTGTCTATTCCTGGAGGTATGCGGGTGAAACTCGTGAAGGAAAACTTGAAGGGCTGCGTTGTGCGCCTGCTGCGCTGCCGGATCGCTGAACGTCGGCGCTACGTTACGCTGCTGCTCGGCGTGCTGTTACCGGCCGGGCTTTTACATGCGCAGTTGCCGGTGCCGGAACTTAATCACCAGTTGACGCAACTGGCTACACCTGTGGTGGCGCCGAATTTCACCCTTAAAGATATGGATGAAAAATCTTATACGCTCAGCGACTACCGGGGCAAGGTGGTTATGGTGAATTTCTGGGCGACCTGGTGTCCGCCCTGCCGGCGTGAGCTGCCGTCTATGGACGCGCTGTACCAGGACTTCAAGGATAAATCTTTCACTATCCTGGCTATCAACCAGTGGGAGTCGCCGGACCATGTATTTGCCTATATGGGACAGCTTGAAGTGTTTCCGGGTTTTCCGATTCTTTTTGATCGGGACAGTGCGGTGTCGCAAACCTTTGGTGTTAAGGGACTGCCGACCACTGTGCTGATCGACAAGCGCGGGCGCGTAGTGTATCGCGCTGTGGGCGGCAGGGATTTCAATCATCCCGAGGTGCGGACAATTATCCGTAAGTTGCTTGCTGCCGAGGTTAAACCCTGATTCAACGATCAGGGAATACCTTTACACTGACAGGGCGGTGGCCACTTCGAGGCCCAGTTCCCGGGCGGCGTGACCGTTTGCCAGTGCAATCTCCACCAGGCCGTTTGCGTTTTCGTACCAGAACGGTGTGCCCGGTTCCGCTTCGCCGAAGGTGCGTCTGAACGCACATTTTGTTCCCGCGATTTCGATTGTGGCATTCGTGCTTATGCCTGAGGCGCGCAGGCCGGTGATGGCATTGCCGAAATGATCCAGGTAAACGATTTCCGCGAGGTCGTCCGGCCAGTCGGGTGTGACCAGTTGCGCCGGATCCAGTGCTTTGCCCGGTGGCGGCTCGCCGCGGGCAAGTTTTGCGGCTACCGGGGCGAACAGGTCACGGCCGTGGAAGCTGCTGGACAGTTGCCCGGGACGCCAGTCGATGATGAATGCCTGCACACTGGCGGTGCGGCGGATCAATATTGAAAACAGGCCGTTGTCCGGGCCGACATACCAGCGGCTGTCGCTATGCACCACTGTCGCTCGCCGTGCTGTCCCGACGCCGGGGTCGACAACGCAAACACATATACTGTTTTCGGGAAGATACTGGCTGTAGGCCGGCAGCAGGTAAGCGGCGGCCTTGATATTAAAGGCGGGCAGGTCGGGGAAAATATCGACCACCGGCACGCCCGGGGCCTGGTGCTGAAATACCGCATGCATCTGCCCCAGGTAGGGGCCGGGCACGCCGAAATCTGTGAAGGTCGCAATCATAGCGTTTCATGATAGCGCACCATCCGCGTGCCTGTACCGGCCCACAAAAAAGCCAGTTGGTGCCCGGATTTACTCGTCCACGGCCTCAAAATCACCGGCATCGCTTTCCGGGCGGTCGAGCAGTTCGACCAGCGCCATCGGTGCCTTGTCGCCGGTACGGAAGCCCATTTTCAGGATACGCAGGTAACCGCCGGGGCGGTCCTTGTAACGCGGGCCGAGTTCGTTGAACAGCTTGGTGACCATGTCGCGGTCGCGCAAACGGGCGAATGCCAGGCGGCGCTTGTGCACACTGTCGGTCCTGGCCATGGTAATCAGCGGCTCTGCGACACGACGCAGTTCTTTGGCTTTGGGCAAAGTCGTCCTGATGACTTCGTGACGCATCAGCGAAGCGGCCATGTTACTGAACATCGCTTTACGATGGCTACTGTTGCGATTGAGTTTTCGCCCACTTTGACGGTGACGCATAATACTTTCCCAGGTTAAATTCCGACGACTGCTATTTTTTCGCTTTCCTTGAGTCCGGCCGGCGGCCAGTTTTCCAGACGCATACCCAGCGACAGTCCACGGGATGCGAGGACGTCCTTGATTTCAGTAAGCGACTTCTTGCCCAGGTTCGGGGTTTTCAGCAGCTCAACTTCGGTGCGCTGAATCAGGTCACCGATGAAATAAATACTTTCTGCTTTCAGGCAGTTTGCGGAACGTACGGTCAGCTCCAGATCATCGACCGGGCGCAGCAGGATCGGGTCGATATCGGTTTCCGGACTTTCCGGCTCGGCTTCTTCCTTGCCTTGCAGATCGACGAATACCGACAGCTGGTCCTGCAGGATGGTGGCAGCGCGACGAATCGCTTCTTCCGGATCCAGGGTACCGTTGGTTTCGATTTCGATAATCAGCTTATCCAGGTTGGTGCGCTGTTCTACACGTGCTGAGTCCACATTATAGGAAACACGGGACACCGGTGTGAAACTGGCGTCCAGCTGCAGGGAACCGATGGGCTTGCTTTCGTCTTCCCTGGCCGCCGCGCGTACCGTTGCCGGTTCGTAGCCACGACCCATTTCCACTTTCAGACTCATATTGAGCTCGCCGCCCTTGGTCAGGTTGGCAATCACGTAATCCGGGTTGATCACTTCGATATCATGATCGAGAACGATGTCGCCCGCGGTTACCTGGCCCGGGCCTTTCTTTCTCAATCGCAGGGTGGCTTCGTCGCGGTTATGCATCAGCAGCGCAACCCCTTTCAGGTTGAGCATGATTTCCATGACATCTTCCTGCACGCCCTCGATCGCAGAGTATTCGTGCAGAACGCCCTCGATTTCCACACTCGTGACCGCACATCCCGGCATGGCAGACAGGAGAATACGACGCAGCGCATTGCCCAGCGTATGGCCGAATCCGCGTTCCAGCGGTTCCAGAACGACTTTCGCGGAACGTTCATTAACTGTCTGAACATCGACTATACGTGGTTTCAGAAATTCGTTGACCTTGCCCGGCATGAAGAGTCCTCTTACCTGTTGGCTTACTTGGAGTACAGCTCTACGACGAGATGTTCGTTAATCTCAGCGGGGAGATCCGAACGCTCGGGACGTGACTTGTATGTGCCTTCCATTTTTTTCGGGTCGACTTCAATCCAGTCGACAAATCCACGCTGCTCGGCAACTTCCAGTGCGGACTGCACACGCAGCTGCTTGCGCGATTTTTCGGCAACCGTCAGGTTGTCATTCGGCTGAACCTGGTAGGAAGGAATAGTGACTCGCCTGCCATTAACCATGACCGCATTGTGGCGTACCAGCTGACGCGCTTCCGGCCGCGATGCGGCGAAGCCCATGCGATACACGACATTGTCCAGACGCCCTTCCAGCAGCTGCAACAAATTCTCACCGGTGGAACCCTTACGCAGGGCTGCACTCTGGTAGTAGTTGCGGAACTGACGCTCCAGCACACCATAGATACGGCGCATTTTCTGCTTTTCACGCAGCTGCGTAGCGTAATCAGACAGACGCCCGCGGCGTTGACCGTGCTGCCCCGGCGGGAAAGCGCGATTCTCGACCGAGCACTTGCTGGTGTAACATTTTTCGCCTTTCAGGAATAACTTGGTTCCTTCCCGGCGACACTGGCGACACTTGGGTCCAACATACTTTGCCATTTGCTCTCCTGCGCCCTAAACGCGCCGCTTTTTGGGCGGACGGCAACCGTTGTGCGGAATCGGGGTTACATCGGTAATGTTAGTAATCTTGAAGCCGGCGTTGTTCAACGCGCGCACGGCGGACTCGCGGCCCGGGCCGGGACCCTTGACTTCAACTTCCAGGTTTTTCAATCCGAATTCCTTGACCATTTCACCAACGCGCTCGGCAGCCACCTGCGCGGCGAACGGCGTGCTCTTGCGCGAACCGCGAAAACCGGAACCCCCGGCTGTCGCCCACGCCAGTGCATTGCCCTGACGGTCGGAAATGGTCACGATGGTGTTATTGAAGGACGCATGGATGTGGGCGATCCCGTCGACCACATTCTTCTTGACCTTCTTGCGCTTGGCGCCTGATGTCGGCTTAGCCATTATGGAGTCCTGTTATACAATTTATTTACGAATCGGGCGGCGCGGGCCCTTACGGGTGCGCGCATTGGTTCGGGTACGCTGACCCCGTAGCGGCAAACCGCGACGGTGACGCATGCCACGGTAACAACCCAGATCCATGAGACGTTTGATGTTCATGGACAAGGTGCGCCGCAGGTCGCCCTCTACCATATATTTTGTGATTTCACTGCGGATAGACTCGATCTCGGGTTCGGACAGATTCTTGATCTTTGTTGTCGGGTTGATGCCACAGGCATCACAAATCTTGTGCGCAGAGGTCTGCCCGATACCATAGATGGCGGTCAGCGCAATAGCTGCGTGTTTTTGCGGTGGTACGTTAATTCCGGCTATACGAGCCATGAATCCTATCTCCTCAGCGAGGTCAACCGGTTGCGAGTTATCGAACCCACAAGCATACTGGATAAAACCCCGTATTTCAAACTAAAAACCGACAATGGCTATTTGCACGCGCCCTGACGCTGCTTGTGGCGACCATCCTTGCAGATGACCCGAACCACGCCCTTGCGACGGACAATTTTGCAATTGCGACAAATGCGCTTTACCGATGCACGTACTTTCATGATCTCACCTGTTTAACTCTGTTCTAGCGCAGCAGCCCGGCACGGCCGTGGCTTTTCAAATTGGCTTTTTTCATCAGCCCGTCGTACTGGTGCGAGACCATTAACGACTGTACCTGGGCCATAAAGTCCATGACCACTACTACGATAATCAAAAGGGACGTACCACCAAAATAGAAGGGCACGTTCCAGTACAAAATCAAAAACTCCGGCAGCAAACAAACTCCCGTGATGTATAAGGCGCCGGCCAGCGTCAGCCGCGTCATTACACCGTCAATGTAACGCGCCGTCTGCTCGCCGGGCCGAATCCCGGGAATAAAGGCGCCGGATTTCTTCAGATTGTCCGCCGTCTCCTTCGAATTGAAAACGATAGCGGTATAAAAAAAGCAGAAAAAGATAATCGCCATTGCATAGAACAATATATACAGGGGCTGACCCGGTGACAGGGAGGACGAAATATCTTTCAGCCACCCCATGCCTTCATTACTGCCAAACCATTGCCCGGCCGTGGCCGGAAATAAAATAATACTGGACGCGAATATCGGCGGAATAACACCGGCCATATTCAGCTTCAGCGGCAAATGTGTGCTTTGTGCCGCGTACATCTTGCGACCCTGCTGCCGCTTGGCATAGTTCACCGTGATGCGCCGCTGCCCACGTTCCACGAAAATAACGAATGCGGTCACCGCCAGCGCCATCGCAAACAGGAACACGATGCTCAGGGTGTTCATTTCACCGGTACGAACCAGTTCCAGCGAACCACCGATCGCTGCCGGCAACCCCGCCACGATACCCGAGAAAATGATGATCGAGATGCCGTTTCCGATGCCTCGCTCGGTAACCTGTTCGCCCAGCCACATCAGGAACAGCGTGCCGGTGACCAGGCAGGTAACCGCCGAAATCACAAACGGCATACCCTGCACAGGAACCAGGGGCGAACCACCGACCGTTTGCCCCTGCAAGGCAGTGGAAATACCAATGGCCTGGAAGGTCGCGAGCACCACCGTACCGTAACGTGTGTACTGGGTGATCTTGTGCCGCCCCGGCTCACCTTCCTTTTTAAGCTGCTCAAGTGCCGGCACCGTGAATGACAGCAACTGCATGATAATCGACGCCGATATATAGGGCATGATCCCGAGCGCAAACAGTGACAGTCGCTTCAGTGCGCCGCCCGAGAACATGTTAAACATGTCCAGAATAGTGCCTTTCTGCTGCTCAGCCAAGGTCTCCAGCACCATGGGATCAATGCCCGGCAGCGGGATAAAAGAGCCGATACGAAAAACAATAATGGCACCGAGCACAAACAGGATTCGCTGACGCAATTCAGTCAGCTTGCCCATTTCACTGAGAGTTCCTGCCACGCTATTAGTCCTCTACCTTGCCGCCGGCCGCTTCTATTGCCGCGCGCGCACCCTTGCTGACACCAATGCCACTGACTGTGACCGCTTTATCAATTTCGCCGGACAACATGATCTTGGCGTAAAGCGTACTCTGCCTGATCACTCTCGCAGCCTTCAGTGTCGCCAGATCAACATTATCACCTTCAACCAGCTTGAGCTCGGACAATCTAACCTCTTCCGTCACCCGGGAGACGCGCGAGGTGAAACCAACTTTCGGCAGACGACGTTGCAAAGGCATCTGGCCGCCTTCGAAACCAATCTTGTGGAAGCCGCCGGAGCGGGATTTCTGCCCTTTGTGGCCACGCCCGCCAGTCTTGCCCAGACCGGAACCGATTCCGCGGCCACGGCGCTTACCTTCCGTCCGGCTACCCGCTGTGGGTTTAAGTGTATTCAGTCGCATGTTAGGCGTCCTCTACCTGAAGCAGGTACGAAATCTTGTTGATCATGCCGCGATTCTCGGGCGTATCGATCACTTCAACCGTGTGACGGATACGACGCAGACCAAGACCGGCTGCGCAGGCCTTGTGTGACTTCAGTCGCCCACTGGTACTTTTGAGCAGTGTTACTTTCAATGTCTTGTCAGCCATGGCTTACCCCAGGATCTCTTCTACCTTTTTGCCACGCTTGGCAGCAACCATTTCAGGCGAAGTCATTTCCGCCAGGCCTTTCATGGTGGCCCGCACGACGTTGATCGGGTTATTGGTGCCGATGCACTTGGCCAGCACATCGCGCACACCGACCACTTCGAAGACTGCACGCATGGCGCCGCCGGCAATAATACCGGTACCTTCAGACGCAGGCTGCATGTACACCCTGGCTGCACCGTAGTCCGCCATGATCGGGTACTGCAAAGTACCGTCTTTCAGGGCGATCTGTTTCATGTTCTTGCGGGCGTTTTCCATCGCCTTCTGGATAGCCACCGGCACTTCACGCGCCTTGCCGCGACCGAAGCCGACTTTACCTTCGCCGTCACCAACGACAGTCAGGGCTGCGAAACCGAACTGACGGCCACCCTTCACCACTTTGGCGACGCGGTTGATACCGATCAGCTTTTCCTGCAGACCATCTGAATTCTGTTGATTATCGCCATGCGCCATAGTGCAAACCCTTGATTAGAATTCCAGACCGTTTTCACGCGCGGCATCCGCCAACGCTTTTACACGGCCGTGATATTTGAAACCGGAACGGTCAAAAGCAACCTGGCTGACGCCGGCGGCCTTCGCGCGCTCTGCCACAGCTTTGCCAATAGCGGCAGCGGCAGCGGTGTTACCGGTACCACTCATGTCTTTGCGCAACTCGCTCTCCAGCGTGGATGCCGTTACCAACACCTTGCCGCCGGAATTATCGATAACCTGCGCATAGATATGGCGCGGGGTACGATGTATGCACAAACGGGCACGGCCCAGTTCGCTGATTCTGGCGCGAGCCTTGCGAGCGCGACGCTGTCTTGATGACTTTTTATCCATTCTATTACCCCGGGGACAGATTTTAAATCTGTCCCCTTTCGTTAATCAAACTACTTCTTCTTGGCTTCCTTACGCATGATGACTTCACCAGCGTATTTCACACCCTTGCCCTTGTAAGGCTCCGGTGGACGGAAGGCGCGAATCTCAGCAGCCACCTGTCCGACCTTCTGCTTGTCCATACCTCTCACGACAACTTCGGTCTGGCTCGGTGTTTCCACCGTCACGCCTTCCGGTACTGCGTAATTCACCGGGTGCGAAAAGCCCAGCGTCAGGTTCAGTTTCTGTCCCTGTGCCTGGGCGCGATAACCGACCCCGACCAGCTCAAGCTTCTTCTCGAAGCCCTCAGTTACACCCACCACCATGCCGTTGACCAAAGCGCGCGTGGTGCCCGCAAGCGCCATCGCCATTTTTGAGCCGTCTTTGGGCGCAAAGGTCAGGATATTGTCATCCTGCACCACGCCCACTGATGTGTGGATATCGCGTGACAACGAACCTTTACTGCCTTTAACAGTAATCGCCTGGCCATTGATGTTGACCTCGACACCCTTTGGCAGCTCAACAGGTTTTTTTGCAACTCTGGACATAATCTGTACTCAATTCAGGAAACGTGGCACAACACCTCACCACCTTCACCGGCAGCGCGTGCAGCTCTGTCACTCATAACACCCTTGGAGGTCGATACGATCGCAATGCCAAGCCCGCCCTGAACCCTGGGCAACTCGCCGCTGGCCTTGTAAATACGCAGACCGGGGCGGCTGATGCGTTTCAGCACGTCGATGACAGGCTGACCTTCGTAGTACTTGAGTTCGACACTCATGGTCGGTTTGCCCGCCGCTTCTTCCACCTGAAAATCAGCAACATAGCCTTCGTCCTTGAGGACAACGGCAATGGACTGCTTGAGCTTCGACGATGGCATGGACACCGATACCTTGCCTGCGCGCTGGCCATTGCGAATGCGCGTCAACATATCGGCGATGGGATCCGTCATCATAATTTACGTACCTCTGTCCTGTCTCTGCTGTTACCAGCTGGCCTTAACCAGACCCGGAATATCACCCTGCATGGCATGTTCGCGCAGTTTGTTGCGCGCCAGTCCGAATTTGCGATAGTAACCGTGTGGCCGACCCGTTATACGACAGCGATTACGCTGACGGCAGGGGCTGGCATCACGCGGCTGCGCCTGTAATTTAAGCCGCGCTTCGTAACGTTCTTCATCCGATTTATTGACATCGCCGATGACAGCCTTCAATTCGGCGCGCTTGCGGGCGTATTTCCTGACCGTTTTGGCGCGCTTGATTTCACGCTGGATCATACTGGTCTTTGCCATGGAGTCGGTTCCTCAGTTCTTGAACGGGAAGTTAAACGCCGCCAGCAGCGCACGCCCTTCCGCGTCGGTTTTTGCCGTGGTGGTTATCGCGATATCCAGTCCACGCAATGTATCAATCTTGTCGTAGTCCACTTCCGGGAACACAATCTGCTCCTGGATGCCCATGTTGTAGTTGCCACGCCCGTCGAACGATTTTGGACTCATGCCGCGGAAATCGCGTACCCGCGGGATGGCAATATTGATCAGGCGATCCATGAATTCGTACATGCGATCGCTGCGCAGCGTCACCTTGCAACCGATGGGCCAGTCTTCACGCACCTTGAACCCGGCAACAGACTTGCGCGCCTTGCAGACAACGGCCTTCTGCCCGGCGATTTTTTCCATATCGCTGACCGCGTGTTCCATCACCTTGCGATCGCCCAGCGCTTCGCCGACGCCCATATTCAAGGTCACCTTGGTAACGCGCGGTACTTCCATAACGTTTTTGTAGTCAAACTGCTCGATAAGCTTTTTGACCACTTCGTCACGATAGATAGTTTTTAATCGGGGCATCTCAGCGACTCACTCTCAAACGTCCACAACTTCGTTGTTGGACTTAAAAATACGCACCTTGCGTCCATCTTGCAGCGTCTTGAAGCCGACGCGGTCACCTTTTTTGGTGTGCGGGTTGTACAGCATGATGTTGGATACGTCGATCGGCATCTCTTTTTCAATAATGCCACCCGTGATACCCGCCTGCGGATTGGGTTTGGCGTGTTTTTTGACAATATTCACGTTTTCCACCACCAGCTTGCCCACCTCCGGCAATACACGCAGTACCGTTCCGCGTTTACCACTGTCCTTGCCGACCCTGACGATGACGTCATCACCTTTTTTGATTTTGCGCATAATCCCGACTCCCGCCTAAAGCACTTCCGGCGCCAGAGAAATAATTTTCATGAACCGCTCACTGCGAAGCTCACGTGTCACCGGTCCGAAAATACGGGTACCGATGGGCTCAAGCTTGGCGTTCAACAACACAGCGGCGTTACCGTCAAAACGAATAAGCGAACCGTCGGCGCGCCGCACACCCTTGGCGGTACGCACCACCACGGCGTTATAGACTTCACCCTTTTTCACTTTGCCGCGGGGAATAGCCTCTTTCACGCTGACTTTGATGATGTCACCGATATTCGCATAACGGCGGTGCGAACCACCCAGCACCTTGATGCATTGCAGACGGCGTGCTCCGCTGTTGTCTGCAACATCGAGTTTGGTTTGCATCTGAATCATGACTTAATTCCCGTTCAAGCAACGCTATAAGGATCAATCAGCCGACTGACCGTTCGACAACTTCAAGCAGCTGCCATGATTTGGTTTTTGACATCGGACGGCACGGCCGGATTGTCACCGTATCGCCCTGCTTACACTCATTATTTTCGTCATGAATATGCAGCTTGGTGGAACGGCGGATATACTTCCCGTACAGGGGATGGCGGACTTTACGCTCGACCATCACCACGGCACTCTTGTCCATCTTGTCGCTCACAACGCGGCCCGTCAGGGTACGAATCAGTTTGCTGTCTTCACTCATGCCGTTTCACCTGCTTTCATTTTTTCAGTCAGTACCGTCTTGATGCGCGCTATATCGCGGCGCACTTTCCTGACCTGATCCGGCCGGCTCAACTGGTCCGAACCTTTCTGCATACGGAGATTAAACTGCTCGCGCAGCAGACCGTCCAGCTCAAGTTTCAGCTCATCACCTGACTTCTGACGCAGCTCACCGGCATTCATCACATCACCGTCCGCGTTACAAAGGTGGTACGTACCGGCAGCTTGGCTGCGGCCAGTTTGAACGCTTCGCGTGCCATTTCTTCTGACACACCTTCAATCTCATAAATGACGCGGCCCGGCTGTATTTTCGCCACCCAGTACTCGACATTACCCTTGCCTTTACCCTGCCGTACTTCGATCGGCTTCTTGGTGATCGGCACATCGGGGAATACGCGAATCCACAGTTTTCCGCCACGCTTGACCTTGCGCGTGATGGTACGACGCGCGGCCTCGATCTGACGTGCAGTGAGCTGTCCACGGGTAGTGGATTTCAGCGCAAACTCGCCGAAGCTGACTTTGTTGCCGCTGAGCGCCAGGCCGCGGTTACGACCTTTCTGCTGCTTGCGAAACTTGGTTCTTTTGGGCTGTAACATGACTTGCGATTCCCTTATTTACCACCAGCTGCTTTTTTCGCAGCTTCGGGCTCAACTGTCTGTTCGTCGCGATCCAGGATTTCACCTTTGAATATCCAGACCTTCACACCAATCACGCCATAGGTCGTACTGGCTTCAGTAAAACCGTAATCAATATCAGCGCGCAGGGTGTGTAGCGGCACACGGCCTTCGCGATACCATTCTGTGCGGGCAATTTCTGCGCCGTTCAGGCGCCCGGCAACCATAATCTTGATGCCCAGTGCGCCAAGGCGCATGGCGTTACCAACCGCACGCTTCATGGCGCGGCGGAACATGATGCGGCGCTCCAGTTGCTGGGCAACACTTTCCGCCACCAGCTGCGCCTCGACCTCCGGCTTGCGGATCTCTTCGATATTGATATGTACCGGCATGCCCATCTTGCGCGACACTTCTGCGCGCAGGCGTTCGATATCTTCACCTTTCTTTCCAATCACGATGCCTGGCCGGGCAGTATGAATGGTGATCGCCGCATTGTTGGCAGGGCGCTCGATGTGGATTCGGCTGACCGAAGCGTGTTTCAGCTTCTTTTTGATATAGGCCCGGGTCTGCAGGTCCAGGTTAAGGAAATCTGCATATTTGTCCGAGTCCGCATACCACCGCGACGACCAGTCTTTGACGATGCCGAGGCGAATACCGATAGGATGTACTTTTTGGCCCATGCCGTGCTCTCTCTAATCTCTCAACTCATGATTACTGTTCAGCAACAGTAACCTGGATGTGACTCGTGCGTTTCAGAATCTGGTTGGCGCGGCCTTTGGCGCGGGCATTCCAGCGTTTAAGGGTTCGCCCCTCGTTAACACATATTTCAGATATCTTCAGCTCATCCACATCCGCACCTTCGTTGTGCTCAGCGTTGGCTATCGCCGATTCCAGCACTTTGCGAACCATATGTGCGGCTTTCTTTTTGCTGAAGGTCAAAACCTCCAGTGCACGCTCCACCGGCAGACCACGAATCTGGTCAGCTACCAGCCGGGCTTTCTGCGCTGAAATACGCGCATGACTTAATTTCGCGGACGCTTGCATATCGCTAACCCTTTACTTGGATTTCCGGTCTGCCGCATGACCCCTGAAGGTACGCGTAACGGCAAACTCACCCAGTTTGTGACCGACCATGTTTTCGTTGATCAGAACCGGCACATGCTGACGGCCATTGTGAATGGCGATAGTCAAACCGACCATATCCGGCAACACCATGGAACGGCGTGACCAGGTCTTGATCGGCTTGCGGCTGTTACTGCTCACCGCTGCATCGACCTTCTTCACCAGGTGAAGATCAACAAAAGGCCCTTTCTTTACTGAACGTGGCACTGTTCTATAACCTCTATCGTTACTTCTGACTGCGACGACGCACAATCATGTTGTCGGTACGTTTATTCTTGCGGGTCTTGTAACCCTTGGTCGGCATACCCCAGGGCGATACCGGATGACGGCCACCCGAGGTGCGGCCTTCACCACCGCCATGCGGATGGTCAACCGGGTTCATGGCGACACCGCGAACCGTAGGCCGTACACCGCGCCAACGTGTCGCACCCGCCTTACCCAACGAACGCAGATTATGTTCGGAGTTACCCACTTCCCCGATCGTGGCCCGGCACTCGCCCGGAACCTTGCGCATTTCACCGGAACGCAAACGTAATGTTGCGTGTGCACCTTCGCGCGCCACCAGCTGTACACCGCATCCAGCACTGCGGGCGATCTGTCCGCCTTTGCCCGGCTTCATTTCGATATTGTGCACAATGGTACCGAGCGGAATATTGCGCAACGGCATGGCATTACCCGGTTTGATCGGGGCTTCGATGCCATTATGGATCTCGGCACCGGCATAAATTCCGCGTGGCGCCAGGATGTAGCGACGCTCACCATCCGCGTACAGCACCAGCGCGATATGCGCACTGCGATTCGGATCGTATTCAATGCGTTCTACACGCCCCGGCACGCCATCCTTGTCGCGCTTGAAATCGATGACACGGTAGCGCTGGCGATGCCCGCCACCACGATGACGCGTGGTGATACGACCCTTGTTGTTACGCCCGCCGGTCTTGTTCTTTTTTTCCAGCAACGGGGCATACGGCTCACCCTTGTGCAGCTGGGCTTCTACGACCTTGACGACGAAACGACGTCCGGGAGAAGTGGGTTTGGACTTGACGATAGCCATTAATCTGCGCCTGCGAAATCTATGTCTGAACCTTCAGCCAGCGTCACGTACGCCTTTTTCCAGTCGGAACGGCGACCGATAGTCTGACTGAAACGCTTAATCTTGCCCTTGACGTTACTCACCTGAACCTGGGTAACCGTAACGTCAAACATTTTCTCGACAGCCTTGCGTATCTCGGGCTTGCTGGCATCACGCAGAACCTTGAACACAAACTGCTTGTTTTGATCAGCGACACGGGTGCTCTTTTCAGAGACTACCGGGCCGACCAGAATTTTGCTCATACGCTCGTGGTTCATGCGAGCTTCTCCTCGAACTGCCGCAATGCCGCGACAGTAATCAGCATCTTGTCGTATCCAACCAGACTGACCGGGTCAGCAATATCCGGATCAACGGCATCAATGTGTGGCAGGTTACGCACCGCCAGGTACAGGTTCTCGTCCGGGTCATGGTGCACGATCAGCACGTTATACCCCATGTCCAGATCGAGCGCTTTGAGCTTGCCGAGCAGTTCTTTGGTTTTCGCCGCCTTAACCGCGAAATCTTCTACCACTACCAGCCGATCCTGTCGCACCAGTTCCGAAAAAATGGAGCGTATGGCCGCGCGATAGGCCTTCCTGTTGACCTTCTGCGAATAATCACGGGTCGTAGCGGCAAAGGTTCTACCGCCGCCGCGCCATATCGGGCTGCGGATTGTACCAGCCCGGGCGCGTCCTGTCCCTTTCTGACGCCAGGGTTTCGCTCCGCCACCGCGCACCGCAGCACGATTCTTCTGCGCATGGGTACCTGCGCGACCTGCGGCCTGGTACGCCACCACGACCTGATGCACCAGTGACTCGTTAAAATCCTGGCCGAATACGGCATCGGAGACATCCATGCTTGAACCGCCATGCATATTTATGTTCATTATCCGATTCCCCTATCAGGCCTTGACCGACGGTGTGACGATGACATCGCCGCCCTGGGCACCCGGTACAGAGCCCTTGATCAACAACAGATTTCGGTCTGCATCGACGCGCACAACCTCCAGATTCTGGGTAGTGCGGCGTACGTCGCCCATATGCCCGGCCATTTTCTTGCCCTTGAATACGCGGCCCGGTGTCTGACATTGCCCGATCGAACCCGGCGCACGGTGCGAAAGCGAGTTGCCGTGTGTGGCATCCTGCATATGAAAGTGATGGCGCTTGACGCCGCCCGCAAAACCTTTACCGATGGTGGTGCCCGCCACGTCGACCTTTTGCCCGGTTTCGAACAGATCTACGCCAAGCTGCTTGCCGACTTCAATATCGTCGCCCTCGCCGTCCGCCAGGCGAAATTCCCACAGGCCACGGCCGGCCTCGGTTTTGGCCTTTGCGTAATGACCTGCCATCGGTTTGGTCACCCGCGATTCGCGGCGCTTGCCGGTCGTTACCTGAAACGCGCGGTATCCGTCAGTATCCACGGTACGTACCTGGGTCACCCGATTCGGGTCTACTTCAACCACAGTGACCGGTATGGACACGCCATCTTCGGTGAAGACACGCGTCATACCTGCTTTTTTGCCTATTAATCCGATTGCCATCTTATTTACCTTAAACCCGTAGGAGCGAGCTTGCTCGCGAACCATATCGTTCGCAAACTTCTGTTCCCGTTTTAGCATGTTCGCGGGCATGCCCGCTCCTGCAACGCTTAGTTCAGCTTGATCTGCACATCAACGCCGGCCGCGAGGTCCAGCTTCATGAGCGCATCAACCGTCTTGTCTGTGGGATCCACAATGTCCATCAGACGCTTGTGGGTGCGGATTTCGTACTGGTCGCGGGCGTCTTTGTTGACGTGCGGTGAAATCAATACGGTAAACCGTTCCTTTCTGGTAGGCAGTGGAATCGGACCACGCACCTGCGCACCGGTACGACGTGCAGTTTCAACAATTTCGCGGGCCGACTGATCGATCAAACGATGATCGAACGCTTTCAAACGGATGCGTATATTCTGGTTTGCCATATCAACCTCTAAAGAACGGGGGCGGCATATAATCCGGCCCGGCTGTAAAACCGGGGACAGAATTAAATTCTGTCCCCACTCTGTCTACTCAATAACTTTCGCGACGACGCCGGCGCCAACCGTACGGCCACCTTCACGAATCGCAAAGCGTAATCCCTCTTCCATCGCAATCGGCG
>CAJXFW010000045.1 GCA_913053655.1 uncultured Thiogranum sp.
TGAATCTGACCGGCATTTTCCTTTGTAACACTCAGAAATTCATCGATCTCCTTGCTCATGCTGCGGAACTCTTCGACATTCATCGCCTTGTTGCGGAAGCGCCCCCATTTCTCATGCAGCGTATTGGCAACACTCTGCAACTGCTCCGCAATCGGCAAGGTAGCCTCGACGGCGGTCAAGGTTCGATTGGCGGACGACTCCGTCATTTCAATGACATGATTAAGCCTGGCCTTGGCATCGGGAATATCCGACTCGGCCAGTGACTGCACACGCGCATCCAGTGCAAAATTGGACAGGGAGTCGTGCAGCTGGCGTGTCATTTTCCCCAGTTCCTGAAACAGGGACTGCTCGCGGATCTGGCTGAGCTGTTCTATCAGGGATTCGGCCGCCGGCATATTGCCTGATTCCAGCTCATGCACCAGCTCCCGAGCCTGATCGAGCAGCACAGTACTACAAGGTTTTGTTGCAGCCTCCATGATCTACTCCGCCGTCGCTTCGATACGTTCGAAGATTTTATCGATCTTTTCTTTCAGCGTTACGGCGGTAAACGGCTTCACGATATAACCATTAACCCCGGCCTGTGCGGCTTCGATAATCTGCTCCCGCTTGGATTCCGCCGTTACCATCAGTACCGGCAATGGGGCAAGTTTCTCGTCGGCGCGTACTGCCTTGAGCAGGTCTATTCCCGTCATCCCCGGCATATTCCAGTCGGTGACGAGAAACTCGAAGCTTCCGTTCTGCAACATCGGTAACGCGGTAGTACCATCGTCTGCTTCCTGGGTATTGTTAAACCCGAGATCCCGCAGCAGGTTTTTGATAATGCGCCTCATGGTAGAAAAGTCATCTACAATGAGAATTTTCGTATCAGTATCCAAGGGTACCTCCCTCCAAACCGTACTTGTCCATGTGTTTGAATCGCTGCTTACTGTTATCGTTCATTAATCGCTGGTCCATTCCGTCATACGTGCGCGTAAACGGATCAGCGCCTGTCCGTGAATCTGGCAGACGCGGGATTCACTGACGCCCAGCACCTCGCCTATTTCCCGAAGATTGAGCTCTTCGTCGTAATACATCGCCATCACCAGGCTCTCGCGTTCCGGCAACCCGGCAATAGCCCCGGCCAGCGCCACCTTGAAGTCTGATCTGTGTAATTTGTCCAGGGGTTCGTTGTGCGAATCCGATGCCGTCGGCTCAGGCGATGAGCCGCCACTGGTACCGGCGTCGTCTATACTGAATACACGACAACCCGTTGCATCCTGCAAAATTCGGTGGTACTCATTCAGTTCGATGCCGAGCCTCTCTGCAACTTCGACGTCGCGGGCGTCCCGCCCTTCCTGATTCTCTATTGCGCGTACCGCCTCGGCGACCTGGCGTGCCTTGCGGTGCACGGAGCGAGGCGTCCAGTCGGTGCGGCGGATCTCGTCCAGCATGGCACCGCGTATGCGGATACCCGCGTAGGTTTCGAAACTGGCGCCCTGTGAGGCATCATAGTTTCTGGAGGCTTCCAGCAAACCGATCATGCCGGCCTGTATCAGGTCGTCGGCCTGAACACTGGGCGGCAAACGGCTCATCAGGTGGTATGCAATGCGTTTGACCAGTGCCGCGTGTTTGGTTACCAGGTCGTCGCTTTCACTGTCAGGGTTCATAACGTACATAGCGGCTCCATTCATGCCTCAATCTCCATGTGTGCATGGTGCGACTGGATCAGGCGCTCTACGAAGAATTCAAGGTGTCCGCCGGCAGCACTGGGTACCGGCCATTTATCGGTTTTCTGTGCAAGATTCCTGAATGCCATTGCGGAACGACTACGCGGAAAGGCCTGCACCACAGCACGCTGCTTGCGTACTGCCTTGCGCAGGTAATCGTCCTGCGGAACCATCCCCATGAATTCCAGTGTGACATCCAGATAGCGATCCGTAACGCGTACTATTTTATTAAACAATTCCCTTCCCTCCTGGGCGCTTTGTGCCTGGTTTGCAAGCACCCTGAAGTGCTGAATATCGTATTCGGTATTCAGCACCTTGATGAGCGCATAGGCATCGGTTATTGAAGCAGGTTCGTCACAGACCACCACCACAACTTCCTGTGCGGCGCGACTGAAACTGGTAACGCTTTCATTGATTCCGGCTGCGGTATCGATAATCAGGATATCGACGGCGTGATTAAGTTCGCTGAAGGCGCGAATGAGGCCGGCATTTTCCATAGTGGAAAGCTCGGCAAGACGCTTGACGCCGGAGGCAGCCGGAACCACCATAATGTCGGAAGGACCTTTCACAATGACCTCTTCCAGCGTACGTTCACCATCGATAACGTGGGAAAGATTACAGTCCGGTTTCAGACCCAGCAATACGTCAACATTGGCGAGTCCAAGATCGGCATCCATCAGCATGACGCGTTTACCCATATCCGACAGGGCTACGGCAAGGTTGACCGAAATGTTGGTTTTACCAACACCGCCCTTGCCGCTGGTTATCGCGATTACTCTTACCGGGTTTGGTTGTGCCATACGTCGTAGTCCAGCAGCCTGATCCACTCGCATCTCAGACAGAAACATGCGTCCGGAGTCCTCCAAATTGTTCAGCCATGAGTGAGTCTCCGGGCAATTTCTCGCTGAGCGCCAGCTCCGCAGCATGCTGCACAAGATCCTGCGCCCGCGCGGGTTGCATATCTTCCGGCACGCGTTGACCGTTAGTGGTAAACATCAGCGGCAAACCTTGCTTGATGACAACTGACAGCACACCGCCAATGCTTGTGGCTTCATCCAGCTTGGTGAGGATGGCACCGTCGACGGGCACAGCGGAAAATGCCCGCACGGTTTCTTCCAGTACCGAGGGATGCAAAGTGGCTGACAACACCAGCAGAGTGCGAATCGGAATCCCGCTATCGGTCAGGGTCGTGAACTGCTCGGTCAGGCGCACATCGCGCTGACTCATACCCGCCGTGTCGATCAAAACCAGACGCTTGTCTGACAGGCTGTTGAGCGTGGAACGCAGCTCATTATGATCGGAAGCCACCTGTACCGGAATTCCCAGCAGGCGGCCATAGGTCATCAATTGATCGTGGGCGCCAATGCGATAACTGTCCGTCGTTACCAGCGCAACATGGCGTTGGCCGTGCCTCAATACGTAGCGTGCAGCCAGCTTGGCGATACTGGTGGTCTTGCCAACACCGGTAGAACCGATCAGTGCAACGATGCCGCCCTGATCCAGCAAATCGTTGTCGGTTACGGGCACAGTGGCGGAAAATTCTGCCAGTGCTAGTTGCCAGGCGTGTGCTTCATCACGTGCGTGGATAGCAGGTGCAGAGAATTGCTCGATAAGGGAGGTACTCAGTTCCATATTGCGAAGCCGGCGCATGACATCCGTGTGCAGGGGTTCGCGCCGATCCAGGTCGCCCCAGGCCAGATGGGCCAGCTGGTTTTCCAGCAGACCGCGCAGCTGCCTGATTTCTTCCTGCATCGCGACCATGGCAGGATCCTGTGCCCAATTAACCGACTGGCTTGCTGCCGGCGTACGCTCTGCTCCGGCTGTATAGGTGTCTGCATCGGAAACAGCAGCCGAAGCGGCTACCGTTGTTTCGGGCGCTATTCCAGCGCCTGCGTTTTCCAACAAGGATTCGTCGTAGTCGACAGCGGAGATAATCTCAACGCCTCCGTCTACCTGACGATTCGAAAGAATCACCGCGTCCGCGCCCTGAGCCTGGCGTACCAGGCTTATGGCCTGACGCATATCCGGTGCAAAAAAGCGTTTGACTTTCATTCCAGTACCTCGTTCATCCGGTTGACCGGCTGCTTGCCGTCATGCCCTGCCGCTTAAAGCTCACGCTGCCACACCCCCGTCCTGATCTACACCGAGACTCGGTGTCTCCGTCCCAATATTGGCAACCACTTTGATCTGTTTGTTATCCGGTATTTCGTTATAGGCCAGTACCTGCAACCCGGAGATACTGTGCCGTACCAGTTTTGCCAACCACGGCCGGATTGCCGGTGTAACCAGCAGAATGGACGGTTGGCCTGCGGCCTCCTGCCTGCGGACGCTTTCCACCAGCGATAGATGCATCCTTTCCGCCAGCCCGGGTTCGATTCCGGCGCCCCCTTCCGACACTGCCTGTATGGAGGTTTGCAATATCTGTTCCAGTGACGGGTCGAGTGTGATGACCTGTAGTTCCGGCCCCATCCCATTGATATGTTGAATAATTGAGCGGCCAAGCGCAACGCGGGCTGCAGCTGTCAAAGCGCCGGGATCTTGACTCCTGGAGCCACATTCAGCGAGTGTTTCGGCGATAGTGCGCATGTCGCGGACCGGAATGCGTTCTTCCAGCAGGTTCTGCAAGACTTTCAGCACCACGCCAATCGACAGGGTCCCGGGGACCAGATCCTCGACCAGTTTGGGCGCTGTTTTTGACAGAACATCCAGCAGCTGTTGAACTTCTTCGTGACCGATCAACTCATTGGCATGACTTTGCAGCAGTTCACTCAGGTGCGTGGCAACCACGGTACTGGCGTCCACAACGGTATAGCCAAGGGTCTGGGCATTGTCGCGCTCGGAAGTCTGTATCCAGGCCGCCTCCAGACCAAAGGCCGGATCACGGGTCTCTATACCCTGCACCGTACCGAATACGCGGCCGGGATTAATCGCCAGGTCGCGGTCGGGATAAATTTCGGATTCACCCACTGGCACACCCATCAGCATGATGCGATAAGCATTGGGCGCCAGTTCCAGGTTGTCGCGGATATGCACCGGTTGTACCAGGAAACCCAATTCCTGTGACAGTTTTTTGCGTACACCTTTAATACGGTCCATCATCTGGCCGCCCTGCGCTCGATCCACCAGCGGAATTAAACGGTATCCGACTTCCAGTCCGATGATGTCTACCGGACCGACATCGTCCCAGCTCAGATCTTTCGCTTCCTGCGGTGTGGCATCGGTCTCGGCAGGTTCTTCCACCGGCAGTAATTGCTGCTGCTGGCGTTTCCACGACAACCAGGCGCCGGTACCGGCGGCAGCGGCCAGCGTCAGGAAGGCGAAGTTAGGCATACCCGGGATCAGACCCATGAAACCAATAATGCCGCCCGAAATTGCCAGCACCATCGGATTTCCGAACAGTTGATCGATGACCTGTTCACCCATCTTTTGCTTACTGGAAACGCGGGTAACGATAATGGCGGTCGCCGATGACAGCACCAGCGACGGGATCTGTGCGACCAGGCCGTCACCAATGGTCAGCAATGTGTAGTTGTGCATGGCGTCTGCGATCGGCAGATCGAACTGCAGAGTACCGATGGCCAGACCACCGATGATATTGATAAACAGAATAAGGATACCGGCGATTGCGTCACCGCGGACAAACTTGCTGGCGCCGTCCATTGCGCCATAGAAGTCCGCCTCCTGGCCGACCTCCTCGCGTCGTGTACGTGCCTCGTCCTGGGTAATCAGCCCCGAGTTGAGATCGGCATCGATGGCCATCTGCTTGCCGGGCATCGCATCCAGGGTGAAGCGCGCACTGACTTCTGCGACACGCCCGGCACCCTTGGTGACAACGACAAAGTTGATAATGACCAGGATAGCGAACACCACCAGACCCACGGCGTAGTTTCCGCCCACCACGAATTCACCAAAGGACTCGATAACCTTGCCGGCCGATGCAGTGCCTGTGTGCCCGTTGAGTAACACAACGCGTGTAGACGCAACGTTCAGCGCCAGACGCAACAGGGTTGTAATAAGCAGTACGGTAGGGAAAATACCGAAGTCCAGCGGACGTATGGCATAGACGGTAACCATCAATATAGCCAGCGACAGGGTGATATTGAAAGTGAAGAAAATATCCAGTGCGATAGGCGGCAAGGGGACAATAACCATTGCCAGCATCATCACCAACAGGATTGGCGCGCCCAGCCCGTTGCGGCTTAACTCGCGGAAACTCAGTGTTGCTGCATCAGTTGCCATGCGTTTTTACCCTAGTGGATTTGCTCATCATCCGATTTGGGATGCGGACCGGTGTTTGTGCCTGGTCCCTGGAAGAATTCATCTGGTACGTCCGCCGCGTCCGGCCGCGCCGGAACCAGGCCACCACGTACGCTTGCTTTCAGCTGAAATATGTAAGCAAGAATCTGCGCCACTGCCAGATAAAGTCCGGCGGGCACTTCCTGATCTATTTCGGTGCTGTAGTACAGGGCACGCGCCAGCGGCGGTGCCTCATAGAGTGGGATATTGTTAGCCATTGCAACGGCACGAACCTGGCCGGCGACCAGCTCTACACCCTTGGCGACCACCACGGGTGCCGCCATCTTGTCAGCGTCATAACGCAGTGCGATGGCGTAATGGGTCGGGTTGGTGATAACAACATCGGCCTTGGGTATTTCCTGCATCATGCGCCGCTGTGCAACTTCACGCTGCATGGCGCGTATCCTGGATTTGACTTCCGGCTTTCCTTCCGTGTTCTTGGCTTCGTCCTTGACTTCCTGGCGGGTCATTTTCAGGTTTTTGGAGTGGTCCCATAACTGGAACGGGATGTCGATCGCTGCAATCAGCAACAGGGACGCGCTCAGCATCACGAACGACACACTCAGTATGCTCCCCGTATGCGCCAGTGCGGAAACTACCGGCTCCCGCCCAAGGCCCATAAGCTCTGGCAAATAGTGCCACAATAAACCGGCACCAACTGACCCGATCAACAGAAACTTGGCCAGCGCCTTGACCAGCTCTATCAAACCTCGCACTGCGAAAATCCGTTTCAGCCCTTTTAACGGGTTAAGCTTCTCGGCCTTGAACGACATCGCTTCGGTACTGAACGCCCAGCCACCCAGGGCAACAGGTGCGGCCAGTGCCGTCACCAGCATGACCAGAAGAAACGGCACCAGTGCCATAAAACCCTGGTAGATCGCCTGACTGAGGATTTCAATTATCGCCCAGGGATCAAAAATCTTGGCTCTTTCTACCTGCATTCCCAGGCGCATGACACCACCCAGTTGATGCACCATAGGTCCACCCATCAGCGGAATGGAAACGGAACCCGCCACCAACATCGCCATGGTGGTCAGTTCGCGGGAACGCGGAACCTGGCCTTTATTGCGCGCCTCTTCCTGCTTTTTGGGTGTCGCCTGTTCGGTTTTTTCCTGACCGTCTTCATTCTCGGCCATATCACGGCGCCCCGCTACCGAGTTGGCCGACGGATATCAGCGCCTCATTTATTAACTGCTGCATCTGCGGCAACAGGTTGGAGATCGCAAACACCAGTATGATAAAACCCAGTGTCAGGGTGACCGGGAAACCGACGCCGAAAACGTTGAGTTGCGGCGCTGATCGGCTGACAATCCCGAAGGCAAGATTGACCAGAAGAATGGAAGCGATAGCGGGTATTGCAACCATCAGCGCATCGGAAAACATACGCGTACCCCAGTTGGCAATAACCCAGAAATCTTCGCGCCCCAGGCTGTCTACGCCGATGGGCAGGGTCTGAAAACTGTCCACCAGCACACGAATCAGGGCGAGATGTCCGTTCAGAGCCAGGAACAACAGGGTAGCAATCACGACATAGTACTGGCCAATGACGGGTACGCTAACACCATTCTGGGGATCAACCATCTGTGCAAAACCCAGCCCCATGCCCATGGCTGTTGCCTGCCCCGCGATGACCAACGTCGCAAATATCAGCTGTAGACCGAAGCCGATGGCGAGACCGATAACCAGCTGCTGCACAGTAATCAGAGCACCCGCGATTGAAAACGGGTCAATGGCGGGTACCTGCGGTAACAGAGGAAGTACTACCCAGGTCAGCAGCAACGTCATTACCAGGCGAATTCGTTTCTGCACCATGCGCGCACCAAAGATGGGGGCAATGGCCAATATGGCTGCGATGCGGGTAAATGGCCAGACCAGGCTGCCTATCCAGGTGGTAATATCGGCATTGGTAAACAGCATCTCTGCATCCTGCCCGCTAACCGATCATGTCCGGTATACCCTCGATGAGTCCGATCGTGAAACCCAGCAGGGTATTGAGCAGGGTCGGGCCGGCTATCACTATGACCAGGCCCACGACAAGCAGTTTCGGCACGAAAGTCAATGTCAGCTCGTTGATCTGGGTGGCGGCCTGAAACATACCGACCAGCAATCCAACCACCAGTGCCGATAACAATAAGGGTGCTGCCAGCAATGCCGTGACTTTCATCGCCTGCATGCCAATATCGATAACTGTTTCCGGCGTCATGATAAAACCTCCTTCAGGACATGAAGCTGGCGGCCAGCGTGCCCATAATCAGCGACCATCCATCGATCAACACGAATAGCATGATCTTGAAAGGCAATGAAATAATCATGGGCGACAACATCATCATGCCCATCGACATCAACAGCGTGGCAATCACCAGATCGATCACCAGGAAAGGAATAAGAATAATAAAACCGATCTGGAACGCCGTTTTCAGTTCACTGGTAACGAAAGCCGGCATCAGCAGGGAGAACGGAACGTCATCCGCCGACTCGAACTCTCCAGCATTGGAAATGTCGGCAAACAGTGTCAGATCGTCATCGCGTGTCTGCGCGAGCATGAATCCACGGAAGGGTATGGCAGCACGCTCTACCGCTTCCTGGACCTGGATTTCATCTTTAAGATACGGGCCGAGCGCGTCGTCATACACCTGATTGAAGACCGGCATCATGATGAACAGGCTGAGAAACAGTGACAGGCCGATGATAATCTGGTTGGAGGGAGACTGCTGGGTGCCCAACGCCTGTCTGAGAATGGCCAGTACGATGACAATGCGCGTGAACGAAGTCATCATCATAAGCGCCACTGGTAACAGGCTGAGCGCGGTCATAAACATCAGGACCTGGATGGTAACGCTATAAGTCTCGCTACCGTCCGCACCCGGGACTACTTTCAAGGCAGCGAACGTGGGCTCCGCCGATGCCAGTAGCGGCATACAACAGCCCAGCAACAGCATCAACCGAAGCATCCAGCGCGTCATGATGTAGCGCTCCCCTGGCCTTTTTTCAGGAAGCGTCCTAACTGATCGGAAAACCCCGTGCCTGTTACCGGTTTACCTGAGTCCAGAGGTTGCTCCAGCACGTACAGTGTCTGCACCCTGCCTGGCGCCACACCCAGCAGCAACTGGGTCTCGCCCACCTGCAACAGAACCACCCGTTCGCGGGTACCCATGGAAAGACCACCCAGCACACGCAGGCCACCGCCCGCAGTCATCTGGAATCGACCGCTGCGTTTAAGCAACCAGGCGATACCCATAATCAGCCCCAGGACCGCAACCATCCCCAGCGTCAACTGCCAAAGACTGGTCATGGCCAGCGGTTCCTGAACCGGTACCGCGGACTCAGCCACGCTGCCACCGTGATCGGCGGCACCGGCGAGCGAAGCAAATACGGATGCGGTTACAGACAGAAGCAATTTCTGAATACGGCTGAATATCATGAACGTTCCTATTTGAGCTTCTTGACCCGGTCTGCAGGGCTGATCACGTCAGTGAGGCGAATACCGAATTTTTCGTTAACCACGACGACTTCGCCATGGGCAACCAGCGTGCCGTTTACCCGCACGTCCATGGGTTCCCCGGCTAATCGGTCGAGTTCCACAACAGAGCCCTGATTTAACTGGAGAAGATTGCGAATACTGATCTGCGTTCGACCGATCTCCATCGAAATCGTGACCGGGATGTCCAGGATGATATCCAGATTGTCTTCGCCTCCCACCAGGCCACCCGAGGTATCTTCGAGATTATCGAACTCCGCAGCAGGCGTTTCCTGTTCCTGTGCTGCTTCGGCCTCCACCGTCGTCTGTTCAGCCATGGCGTCGGCCCAGTCGTCACCGGCCTCTGCTTCCGGACTCTGCGTTTCTTCACTCATCGGCTTCTCCTGCCAACCTTATCTTTCAATTTGATCGGGAATTATCTTGCTCACAATCTTCACGGCACGACTACCATTGTGAATACCAAACTTTCCGCGAAATACCGGTGTGTCCTCTGCCTCCAGCGTAACCAGTTCGGGCAGATCGACAGGGATCACATCACCGGCTTTCAACTCGTTGAGCTCGCGCAGCGTCAACCGGGCTTCGACCAGCGTCGTAGACAAACCAACATCTGCCCCTTTCATTTCTTCACGAATGGTCCTGGTCCAGCGCTCGTCACGATCGCTGCGATCACTTTGCACACCGGCGTCGAGCAGCTCTCGAATCGGCTCCACCATCGAATAGGGCATGGTTATGTGCAGATCTCCGCCACCGCCTTCGAGTTCAATACGGAAGGTATTTACGACAACAACTTCGGTGGGACTGACAATATTGGCAAAGTGTGGATTGACTTCGGAGCTCTGGTAATCGAAGCCCATTTCCATTACCGGTTTCCAGGCCTGCATCAAATCCTTGAAGACGTTATCCAGAACTATCTGGATAACGCGCAACTCGGTCGGGGTAAATTCCCGGCCTTCTATCCTGGTATGGAAACGCCCGCCTCCACCAAAGAAATTGTCCACCAGAGCAAAAACAAGTTTGGGCTCCAGTACAAACAGCGATGTACCACGCAGGGGAGGCACGCGCACCAGATTGAGACTGGTAGGTACGAACAGACTGTGCACGTATTCGGCAAACTTGAGCATCTGCACGCCCGATACAGTTATCTCGCTGGTACGGCGCAGCATGTTGAACAGACTGATGCGGAAATAACGGGCGAAGCGCTCATTGATCATTTCCAGCGTGGGCATACGCCCGCGTACGATGCGGTCCTGGCTGGTAAAATCGTAACCGCTTACTTCGCCTTCGGGAACCTCTTCATCGGTTTCCGTTTCGACATCGCCACCGTTGACACCGTGCAGCAGTGCATCGATTTCATCTTGTGAGAGCAGATCATTCACGATACTGATCTACTGCATGACGAAACTGGTAAAAAACGCGCTTTCAACAATCGTTTCACCGGTCTCTTGTTTCAGCACTTTCTGAATTTCCGAGAGCGTTTCAGCACGCAATTGCTCCTTGCCCTCTCGCGTATTCAACGTATGGGGGTCCTGGCTGCTGAACAGCATCACCAAAGAATTACGAATTGCGGGGCGTTGTTCCTTGATCAATTCCACCCCCTCGGGGTCGCGGGTACCAACTTCCAAAGTGATCTGCAAGAAGCGAATATCGGTATCTGAGTTGAAATTCACAACAAAGGGCGGATCCAGTGGTACGTAGTTCAGCGGTGCCTTTGATTTACTCTGCTTTTTTTCGCTTTTTTTAGCCTTGCTATCAGCCTTGCTATCGGCCTTGCTCTGTTCTGCAACGACCTCTTCATCACCATCTGACAGGACGCCGGTCAGTATCAGCGTCGCTGTTATTGAAACCCCGAGTAGCAGTACAACGACCCCGATTATGATGAGCAGTCTGGATTTGGACTTCGGTTGCGCCTGGTCAGCGTCGTCAAGATCCAGGTCCAGATCGTCTACATTTGTTGCCATCTGTCTATCCCTTTGGTATCTACAGATACAGGGATAGCAAAACGTATGCCACGAGGGATTATTTATATTAATTCTTTATATACAGGCGCTTATAAATACTATCCTGTGATGCGACAAACTTTTGACTAGTCTGGGACGAGAGGATCGACAGAACATTGGCTGACAGCCGGGCACCCACGGACGGGAAGCAGGGCAAGGCCTGGACAGCCAGGCAGTGGATTTACTGCATATGAGGAGGCTGGTTCGTGGCCTGTGACAACCACTCCCGAAAACCTGCATCCGGTAATGGTTTACTGATGTGAAAACCCTGCACCAGGTCGCAGCCCAGCGCCTTCAACTGCAGACGTACGACCTCGTCTTCGACACCCTCCGCAATGACCTTGCATTCGAGGTTATGTCCCAGCTCTATGATGGACCTGACAATGGCGGCATCTTTGGGATTGCTGTCCATACTCTCCAGAAAGGATTGGTCGATTTTCAGGACATCGATGGGCAAACGTTTCAAATAAGACAAGGAAGAATACCCGGTACCGAAATCGTCGATAGCGATGGACACACCCAGTTCACTCAGGCTTTCGAGAATTCGGGCACCTTCGTCCAGGTCCACCATCAGCGTACCTTCGGTTATTTCTATCTCAAGGCAGCTACCATCCAGACCGGCTTTCAGCAGTGACTGCCTGACCCCGGCAACCAGCCCGGGTGCCCGGAAGGAGCGCGCCGATACATTGACTGAAATTGGCATCGAGCTGCCATCGGCTGACCAGTGCTTGCTTTGTTCCAGCGCGGTATCCAGAACCCAGTCGGTAATAGGTGTGATCATACCCAGTTGCTCGGCAACCGGAATAAACTGTTTGGGCAATACCAGCCCCTGCTGGGGGTGCTGCCAGCGCAGCAAGGCTTCCGCACCGCAGATCCTATCGGTATCCAGATCGACTTTCGGCTGATAGAACAGCTCGAACTCTTCGCGTTCCAGGGCACCATGCAATTGACCGGAAAACTGCAGGTGCTCGCTGGCAGAAGAAGCGGACGCCTCGGACTCGTAGAACAGGTACGGTGCAGCATTCCACTTGGAACGGTACATGGCACTGTCGGCATGACTTGCCAGCGTAGTGGCGTCCTCACCGTGCTGCGGGTACACCGAAATACCAATCGCACTGCTCAGGCACAGATCCTTTTGCTGATAGGTAAACGGTGCACTCAGGGCATTTATAATTTCACCGGCAACCCGTTCAACCGCGCGCTCCGCATCCTGCAATAAAGGCAATACGATGCCGAATTCGTCGCCCCCCAGACGTGCCAGGGTATCGGTGTCACGCACCACTTTTTGCAGACGTACCGATATCTGGCGCAGCAGCTCGTCACCCGCCTCGTGCCCCAACGAGTCGTTGTACATCTTGAACTGATTGATATCCAGCACCATGACGGCAACGGAAGCGCCCGGATTGCGTCGCGCCACCGCCAGCGCCGAAGACAGGCGGTCGTACCACAGGGTGCGATTTGCCAGACCGGTCACCTCGTCTTGCGTAGACAGCTGCTCAAGACGTTCCCGGTCGGAGTGTGCCTCAGTAATATCCTCCATCAGACAATGCACGCGCAGCACGCGGCCGCGACGATTGGCAGCCGGATAAAACGCCATCCGGAACCAGCGATCAGTTTCCCCGTCAGGCGCAAGCCGGATTTCAAGCTGCGCCGCCTGACCGTCGATGACCTGTTGCCACGCCGTGAGTACCCGCTCACGCTCGGAACTGTGAATGCTGTAGAAGCAGGGGATCGGTGCTTCCAGCTCATCATTGTTGAAAACCCGGGTGCCGGGACTCGCATAGGTGATTTGGTTGGATTCAATATCAACGGTCCACAACATCTGTGGAATATGGCCCAGGATTTCACCGGCCAGGCCCTGCTCGACGCCAAGTTCATCACGCTGCTCCGTGATTTGTTCCACAGCCGTGCGCCAGTAGGCTTCGGTCATGACAGCCATGTCCCGGAATATCATCTTGATTAACGCGGATTCCAGCGCATCGCGGTCTTCGTCCGCTATTTGCGGATCGGTGGTGGCCAGGCGCCGCAAATGCTCCATAAACAAGCGATACGCGCCCAGCGACCATACCGGCTTCACACCCAGGCGATAGTATTCACGGCCGACCTGCTCGCTGCGGTTGGTTGCCTTTTCGTCGATGTCACCGTCGAGCAAACTCAGCTTGTGCTCGAGCATGCCACGCACCAGTTCACCGATGTTGCCACCGGATCGTTCGTAGGCATACATGACATCGGCGATATCGGGGTTGTCGAACAGGTAGTTGTAGGTGGTTTCCGCAAAACCTGCGGCGCCCTGGGCGAGGATATCCTGGTAGCGGTTGAGTAAACGCGTATCCTCGTCGTTCAGCTGGAGGACATAATTGAATTCTTTCCCCTGAATCGGGGTATTGGCGTATTTCTTACGCGCGCCACGACGCCTTTCCTCCTTCGTACGCGCACTCTTTGTCGGTGGTTTTGGCATGGCCAAGTCCAGCATTGTTATAATTGTAGCTCGAAGTTATCACAAGATTAACCATAAATACAATCAATCTGTTACCGGCTTTCAGTCTGATTTTTTCAGCGCATTTTCCGGGCCACAGTAACAAGCTCTTGAATTCAGAGGCCGATTAGACGAAAAGATCCAGCCGACCGCCTCCCAGAACCCTTGCAAGCGGAGTTTCCAACACAGGTTCCAGCTCCATATCCTGCCCCGAAGTACCGGTAACCCTGCCCCAGGCCGCTGACGCACCTTCACCGGCGCTACGCTGCTGCTCGGCAAAAGACTGCCCGGAAACGTCCACATTCACCAGCTCGACCCCGGAGGCATCGAACATTTCGCGTAACCTGGGCAGAGCCGCTTCCAGCGCCTCCCTGACCACCCCGTGGGCAGATGTAAACTGGATACTGGCCTGTTCATTCTGTACCTGGATACGGACTTCCATGGGTCCCAGATTCGCCGGATTCAGCCTGATCTGCGCACCCTGCAGTTTTTGTCCCGCCATCCACTGGATACGCTCACCCAGTGCCTGGTCCCAGTTACCCTGATTCAGGGGTGTGCCCAGCGCGATGGTCGGCAATCCAGATGGCGCGGCCGCCGGAGGCTGAACGGTTACAGGTGCTGTTACAGCCGTGGTCGCGGAATCTGCTCGAAGCAGCGTATCCGCAGATTTGGCCGGGTTTTCAACCTGACGTTTGAAAGCGGTCATCAGGCTTGCCAGCTCGCTGTTGCTCGATTCCGGACTTTGCTGCTGGATTTGCGCCAGGGCATTATCCAGACTCGTATTTTTTACAGTCGGCAGGGTCTCTGCTGATAGCGGCCTGTTATCCGCCTCTGCCACCGCCGTCTGTTTGTCCGGAAGCGTCGCCAGCGCTCGGCCGGTCGCTTCAGCAGTAACGGAACCGGATTTCAGCAGTTTGCTATCAATGTCTGCCAGAACCGCTCCCTGCGGAACCGCAACTGTTTGGCTATCGGAAACATTTATCAGCAACTGATAAATCGCACCGGTAATATCATCGCCCTGATTCAATTCGGAAGCGGACTGGGCCTGTTCCAGTCTGGCGGCAATCTGGTCAATCAGCTGCTGTTTATCAGCACCAGAGAGCTCTCCACTCTCCAGGGCTTGCTGCAATAACGGCAACAGTTTGCCTCCTTGCGGCAAGGATTGCAGTTGCAGGCTGATATTTTCGACATCGACCAGCTCTGTCGTGTTGCCGGCCGGTTGCAACAACTGCGACGCGTTAACCTGATCAAGAAGCGCTCCGAATTCCCCGGGTATCGCTACATCTTCTTGTTTATTAAAAAGATCCGTACCAGCAATAGCTGTGCTGCCGGGACTTTCCGGGGGTGTCTGTAATAGTGTCAAGGATGCATCCATCCCTTTGCTCCTGCGTAAATTCGGGTTACCTGCAGAGTGTTAGAGCAATGGGCGTGCCAGTTCTATTTTTTTGTCGAGCGTTGGGCGTGCTCGTCCTGTTCCTTTTGTTCCCGGAGATCTTGCTGCCGATGCTCTTCCCGGCGATAACGTTCCACAACTTTGTCAATCGCCTGGCAGTGGGTGCGGGTTTCGACCCACTGCTGCCGGGTTTGCTCGTGCTGGCAGGAACACTGTTCAATCAGGGCTTCCTGCTGACAGATCGCTTCGTTCAGGCGATTGAGGAAAACCCGGTAATCCTGAATTCGGATGGCGTCCAGCCCGGCCCCACTGGAAAGCTCAAAGTCCCTGGCATACTGGTCCCGGTAAGCACGCAGCTCTTCCAGCCGGGTGCGCTGGGCCTCCAGATTCTGTCGGCTCTGGCCGAATTTCTGCACCGCGCTTTGCTCGCGATTCTGCGCAACCCGTTGTACCGGCTGCATGCGTTTCGAACGTGTCATTCTGGATCAATCCCTAAAGATCAAAATCTCGTAATAATAATCAATCACCTGTAGGAGCGGTCTCCTGACCGCGACAGCCCACCGTAACAATCGCGCCGAAGGCCGGCGCTCCTACCCCTCCGCATCTACTCCCAGCGAAGCTGCCAACCCGGCCAGGCTATCGTTCCACGTCACCTGCTCGTGCATAGGCTGTTGCAGAAACCGGTTCATCTGTGGATGCATGGCAATCGCTTCGTCAACCCTGGCATCACTGCCGGGCTGATAGGCGCCCACATTAATCAGATCCCGGTTCTGGCGATAACTGGAATAGACCTGCCGGAAGCGGCGCACCGCCTGGTCGTGCTCGGGCGCTACGATATTGACCATGACACGACTGATGGATGCCTCGATATCGATGGCCGGGTAATGCCCGGCTTCCGCCAGCTCGCGTGACAGTACAACGTGCCCATCGAGAATGGCGCGTGCAGCATCGGCAATCGGGTCGTTATGGTCATCGCCCTCCACCAGTACGGTATAGAACGCTGTGATCGATCCCCCCCGGTCACCGGTGCCGGCACGTTCTACCAGCTGTGGCAACTTGGCAAACACGGAGGGCGGATAACCTTTGGTAGCCGGAGGTTCACCTATCGCCAGTGCAACTTCGCGCTGTGCCTGTGCAAATCGCGTCAGGGAATCCATCAACAACAATACCTGCTTGCCCTGGTCCCTGAAGTATTCTGCAACACTGGTCGCCAGCATGGCGCCATGCATGCGCATCAATGGTGGATTGTCTGCCGGCGTGGCCACCACCACTGCACGTGACAACCCTTCATCACCAAGAATATTCTGCACAAACTCCTTGACCTCACGGCCTCGTTCACCGATCAGCCCAACCACAATCACGTCGGCCTCGGTGTAGCGCGTCATCATGCCCAGCAGGACACTCTTGCCAACACCACTGCCCGCAAACAGCCCCATACGCTGACCACGACCGACACTCAACAAAGCGTTGATCGCAGCAACGCCGACATCAAGCGGCTCGCTGATCGGCGCGCGTGTCAGGGGATTGATAGGACGCCCGGTCAGGGGCACGCATTTATCTGCACATATGGGTCCCTTACCGTCCAGTGCATTCCCGGCACCGTCGAGTACGCGTCCAAGCAGGTGCTCGCCAACCGGGACTTCACAAACACTATGGGTGGGCACTACCCTGGCATCGGGCCCCAGACCCTGCAAGTCACCAATCGGCATCAGGTAAAGCCTGTCGTCGTGAAACCCCACCACTTCAGCTTCGATGGATCCGCCCAGTTTCGATTCGATCATACAACGCCCGCCGATAGTCGCCTGGCAACCAACCGCCTCAAGAGTCAGGCCCACCATGCGCGTCAGCTTTCCGGCAACGACCAGTGGCCGGGTTCGCTCGGCGCGCTGCAAATAAGGCGCCAGCCGCCGCTTCCAGCGCTCACTGTGACTAGTCTCCGGCATCGGCTTCCGGGCTATCAGTATGACGTTGACCACCCAGAACATCGGCTATCACCGAGTTCAACCGGGTTTCCACGGTTGCATCAATCTGGGATGTCCGGGTCACTACCCGGCAGCCGCCACGGCTTTGCACCGGGTCTTCCACAATCCGGATCGCCTGCTCCCCCTCGTGCAGAGACAAAGCTTCGCGAACAATCCCGGCGTCTTCCGGATTCAACGCCAGTTGGACATCACGTGCCGCTACAGGTAACGCCGCCAGCGCATCGCGAACCACACCGACGACCTGTTGGGGATCAGCTTTCAATTCGCGCCGCACCAGCTGGCGGGCCACCAGCATGGCGAGTTGGGCCAGCTGTTGTTCAATGCTGTCATCCAGATCCTCAAGCGGCTTATCGAGCACCTTTATAATCTGTTCAAGGTGGCGGGCCTGGTTCAGTAATTCCTCCCCGCCCTTCTCACGTCCTTCCTGCAGGCCCTGCTGATACCCTTCCCGATGCGCCTGCTCCTGGATTTTCTCCAGCCGGCGCGCGGTTACCGGCTGGTTATGGCTGTTCCCGCCGGACTGCACTTCGGGCAGACTCCAGGCTTGGCAATCCGATAGCTCTTCGCTGCGTATGACATTAGACAAACTGTTCAGCTCCCTTACCACCCAGCACGAGTTCGCCGGATTCGGACATACGCCGCGCTATTGACAATATTTCCTTTTGTGCGCCTTCTACTTCGCTGAGACGCACCGGCCCCTTGTTTTCCAGATCATCGCGCATCATCTCGGCAGCACGCTTGGACATGTTGCTGAAGATTTTTTCCTTCATGCCTTCCTCGGCACCCTTCAATGCCAG